>CAKPXW010000126.1 GCA_934202505.1 uncultured Bacilli bacterium
TAGTGGATCTAAACTTCCATCATTCCAAGTAGTTCCTTGTTGCCAATCAATCCACCAAAAATCAACACCATCTTGTTCATATGGATGTAATAATACATCAAAATACGCATGTACATAAGTTAAATCATGCATTTTAAATTCGACAGCATTTAATTGCTTTGGATCTTGTTTTACATATTCGCACATTTTTTCATATTGATCTTCAAAGGCTCTAACTCCTAATGCAGGATGTAAATTTAAAGTTACTTTTAAATTTTTATTATGAAGTTTTTGTAAAAATTCTTTATAATCATAAAATAAATCTTTATTCCAAGAATAGCCTGTCCAACCATCTCCATCATAATCACTTTTTTTATTTTGATTATAATTAGCAAGTTTTCCAAATCTTTTAGCAATATCTACATAATGCCAATCCATATCAATAACAGCTACTGTTAAAGGAATTTCTTTTTCTTTAAATTTATCCATTAATGCTAAATATTCATCTTGTTTATAAGCATAATATCTACTCCACCAATTTCCTAAAGCAAAACGAGGAATTAGTGGTGTATTTCCTGTAAGGCTATAAAAATCATTAAGAGCTTTTAAATAATCATTTCCATAAGCAAAAACATAAATATCATTACGATTTTTAATTTCTTTTAAATTTTCTTTATCAATAATATATGATTTACTATCATCTAAAATAGCCACACCATTTCTCGATAAAACTCCATCTTGTAATTCAGGATATTTTTCTCCAACAGCGCCATCTAAAGTACGATACGTACCTTTTAAGTTTTGACTATAAAACTCTTCTACAACTTTATTATTTTTAAATATGACTTTAGTTAATTTTAAAGAAGTAAGAGAAATTATAAAAGTAACTTTTAAAGTCTTTATAATTAAATCATTATTTTCTATTTTATAAGTAAATGTTGGACTAGAAAAATTTCTATTTAGAACTGTTTGGGTAGGATAATCTGTAAAATTATCTTTTTCTATTCTAATTAGATTATATGTTAATACACTTATACGAAGATTATCTTTGATAATAATGTTGTTTAAATTTGTTTTAGGATTAGATTCAATTAAATATTCCATTTTTAATTAATCTCCTTTGCCATTTGTTTTTCCTAAAAAGTCTATTAATTGTTTATAAGAAAGTGGTTTACTATAATAAAATCCTTGACGATGATTACAATCTAGTTTATCAAGCAGTTGAATCATTTCTTCATTTTCTACGCCTTCTACTATTATATCTTTTCTAATGGCCTTAATTGTTTTTATTAAATATTCTAAAACTGTAAGACCATCTTGTCCTTCCATAGCTGCAAAAAGAATTGATTTATCTATCTTAATTACTTTAATAGGTAAATCTACTATATTTTTAGTAGTTGAATAACCTGTTCCATAATCATCTAAAGAAAAACTGCATCCAATATCAACAAGTTCATTCATTCCTTTTTTAAGATATGGCATTGATTTCATATCTGCTGTTTCTGTTATTTCAAAATTAAACATTGAAGGATTTAATTGATATTTTTTTATAACAGCAAGTATTCTACTAGATATATCATTTTGAATAAATTCAAGTGGTGATAAATTAATTTCTACATATTTAATTGTTCCAAGTTTATTTTTATTTTCTTTTAAGCATTTGCATATTTTATCAAATACATAATAAGAAATATCTATTATCATTCCATTATTTTCCGCAATAGGTATAAATTCACTTGGGCTTATATTTCCAAGGTTTTCATCTTTTAATCTAAGTAAGGCTTCCATACTATAAAATTCATTATTAATACTATCAAAAATAGGTTGAAAACAAATTGTAAAACCATTATCATTTTTCAAAGCATTTTTCATTATTTGAATAATTTGATTTTCTCTATTTTTCTTAATAATTAATTCATTTGTCATTACATTAACTATTTTGTTTTTTCCAACATAACTTACATCTAATGAGTAATCTATTAAATCTAGTAAATTATCAATATTTATAGAAAACTCTGGATATTTAAATATTAAAAAATATGGTTTTAAAACAACATTATATTTATCAGCTGTTATTGGTTTTTTAAAGTAACTATCTATTTTATTTATAGTGTTATCTTGCATTATTTCATCATTTGCAATTATTACCACAAATCTACCATTTCTAAGTCCAAAAACTTTATTGTTTCCAAAGGAATGAGTTAGATATTTTCCAATATTTGTTGATAAAATTAATTCATTATCTTTTCCTATTACTTGAATTAGTGATTTATAATCTTCAAAAGAAAAAGCAATAATAGAAAATTTCTCATTTTCTTTTATTCTTTTAGTTATATCATCTATAAGAGCAACACTATTTAAACAACCACATAGTTTATTAATATAATAATCTGGTGTTTGAACATTAAAATAAGTTATAAATAAAAATAATGAAAGAGCAAAGCATTCAAGAAGATAATTTTGATAATACAATTGAAACACAATAGTTCCAAGCATTGATAAAGTAAAAAAGGAAATTGAAGCATATTGTGTTTTAGTAACACTTTTTTTATTTTTAAAGAAAACTATTATAGCGTTTAAAAGAAAAAATAAAGAAATAGCATACATCAAAGATAAGAAAATACCTCGATGATATATTTCTTTATTAACATCATTATAATCAATATAAAAAACAAGTTTAGTAAATGGTGTAGTTAAAACAGCTAAAATTTCAAAGCCAATACAAATATGACACATTGTTTTTTCATATTTATTAGTTTTTCTTTTTCCAATAACATATATGACATATAAAAAGAAAAGAAGTCCCATTAAAGAAAAAGATATATAAAATAACATATTGCTAGCATATAGTAAAAAAGCATTAACCTTTTGATAGTTATTTATGACAATTGCCCCAAATAAATCTGTAATCGTGGCAAGAAGAACACAAAAATACATTATTTTAAATAAAGTGTTTGCTTTACTTGCATAATTTTTTCTTGTTATATAAGCTACTCCAAGGACTATAAGACAACAAAGGGCAGCTATATCAAAATAATAGATATATTGTGTGACAAATAATAAATTTTGACATAACAATTTCATACTGCTTACCCCTATATCCTTTATAAGTACAAAGTCATTATATCATTGCTATTTTTTCTTGTCATTACTTTTTTTGATTTATTATTTGCTGCATAAAATAATAACATTTTATTTGCCTATGATAAATTTTCCTTTTCCATTATTTTTAGCTTCATATAAAATCTTATCTGCTTTATCTATCATTTCTTCTAAATTTTTTGCTTTTCCTTTAGTAAGATAAACACCAATACTACAATTTAAATCTTTTTTTTCTAAAGAAGAAAGATTTTTCAATCTTTTTAAAATATCTTCGAGTTTTTTAACAATTTGATTTTCTGTGGTGCTTTTTATAAGATATAAAAATTCATCTCCACCAAAACGACATAAAATATCATCATTTACATTTTCTTGTAAGATGGAAGCAATTTTTTGCAAACATTTATCTCCTTCAATATGGCCATAAGTATCATTGATAACCTTAAAATCATCTAAATCAATAAAAGCTAAAGCATATTGCTCCTTTTGGGAAACATTTTTTAAATACTCTTGCATTTTTTCTTTTCCTGCTATTCTATTAAATACATTAGTTAAATTATCTTTTAAATAGTAATTTTGATATTTTGTGTTAATTTTATCATTTAATAATCTTTGCTTTAAGGTAAAAATAATTGAACATATTGAAAGAAAATAAGCAGTTAGTGCTTCAAAAATATCATAATGTAAATCACATGTTTTATAATTAATAGCAAGAATAACATATAAAATAATTGAAATTGTATTTAATATAAATTTTGCAGCATGATTAATTATTAAAACTATTGGAAGTAAAATTATATAAAACAGATAAAATAATGATGTTTGATTTGGGGTAATGAAAATACTAAATAAAATTGTTATTAATAAAGAAATAACATAAACAACATTTGTATATAGTATTATATTTTTTTCATTTATTAACTTTTTCTTTTTATTAATCAAATTTAAAATAATAAATAATATAAAAGGAACTACAATGCATATTGTAGAAATAATATACGTTGTATAACTAATATGCTTTACATAATTACGAATAGTTAAATAAAACATTACTATTAAAAATAATGCCACACTTACAAAAGAAAGAAATAATATAGTGCGCATATTCTTTTTATATACTTCATTTTTAGAATCTTGCAAATCTTTACTTGATAAAGAAATTGCTTTTTTGATTCTTAAAAATATTTTTGACATTAATAATTCCCCTTTTTAATAAAAATAGTTATTTTCCATTTTTATAATAAAATTCTAACCCCCCCCCCCGACTATTTTGTCAAGACTTTTAATTTAAGCATTTTTACACAAAAAAAGAGTGAACTGCTATTATAAAGTAGACACTCTTAATGTTTATGTATATTTATGAAC
>CAKPXW010000127.1 GCA_934202505.1 uncultured Bacilli bacterium
GCTTTACAAAAACTAGACGATGAACAAGGAGGTAATGAATAATGAATCCTATTATTATTTTAATTATCATTTTAGGTATAATTACTCTTGCCTTTATTTTGTCCTTTGCTTTTATGAAAAATAAAAAAGAAGCTTTTGGTTTTGATAGAAATATGAAAGACTCTATAATAACTAAAAGACTTCTTCATTATGCTCTTCCTTATTTTAAAAGTTTTTCATTAGTCCTTGCTTTAATGCTTTTTACAGTAGCAAGTGACATTGTATTACCATTGATAATAAGTTCAATTGTTGGCATTTTAAAAGAAATAAATCTTAATAATTCTACTTATACATTCATATTTGCTACTAAAAATATTTTTACTATTAATGCTTCTTATTCAAGTATAATAAGCCTTGTAATTATATACATTACTATTTTATTAATTTCACAAATATTTTCTTTTATCCAAGCAATAATTTTACAAAAAACAGGGCAAAAGATAATTTCAAAATTAAGAGAAGAATTATTTTCTCATATTGAAAAATTATCTTATTCTACCCTAAATCAAATCCCTGTTGGAACTTTTGTAACTAGAGTATGTAATGACACAGCAGCTGTTTCTAATATGTTTACAAGTTTAATTGTTAATCTAGTTAAAAATTTCTTTGTAGTTATTGGAGTTTTAATCGCTATGTTGTGTATAAATATAAAACTTACTTTAGTTGTTTTATGTTTTGTACCACTTATTACTTTATATACAATTATATTTAGAAAATTTTCAAGGAAAGCTTATAGAGAAGTTAAAAAAGATGTTACTGACATAAATATATTTTTATCAGAAAATCTTGAAGGTATTAAAATAACCCAAATTTTCAATCAAGAAAATAAAAAATTCAAAGATTTTAATCAAAGAAATACTCATCTTGAAAAATCAAAAACAAAGCAAATATTTGTTTTTGGTGTTTTTAGACCTGCTATTTATCTTTTATATATATCATCGATGATTTCAATATTCTATATTGGTGGTAATGATGCCATAAAGGGAATAGTATTTGCAGGTCAAATAATAGGTGCTGAAACCATTGTTGCTTTTTATCAATACATATCAACATTCTATAATCCCATTCAAAATTTGGCCGATCAATTTAATCGTTTGCAAGCAGCCTATGCATCTGCTGAAAAAATATTTACTATATTAGATTTACCTCTTACAATAGTTGATGATAAAGATGCAATATCTTTAGATACTATAAAAGGTGACATTGAATTTAAAAATGTTTGGTTTGCCTATAATGATGAAAATTGGATTTTAAAAGATGTTTCTTTCAAAATTAATGCTAAACAAACTGTAGCTTTTGTAGGTTCAACAGGTTCTGGTAAGACCACAATTTTATCTTTAATTGTTAGAAACTATGATATTCAAAAAGGACAAATCTTAATCGATGGTATTGATATTAAGAAAATAAAAATTGATTCTTTAAGAAAACATTTTGGGCAAATGTTGCAAGATGTATTTATTTTTTCAGGAACCATTAGATCAAATATTGTTTTAAAAGATGAAGATATTGATGACGAAACCATTAAAAAAGCTTGTAAATATGTAAATGCTGATAGTTTTATTGATAAATTAGAACATGGTCTTGATGAAGTAGTAAGAGAAAGAGGAAATAATTTTTCTGCAGGTCAAAGACAATTATTATCATTTGCAAGAACAATTGTTCATAAGCCAGAAATTATAATTTTAGATGAAGCTACTGCTAATATTGATACAGAAACCGAATTATTAATTCAAAATTCTTTAGAAAAAATGTTATCAATAGGCACAACATTAATGGTTGCTCATCGTTTATCTACAATTCAGCATGCTGATAAAATTATTGTTTTATCTCATGGTCAAATAATTGAAGAGGGTTCTCATCAACAATTATTAAAATTAAAAGGAAGTTATTATAATCTTTATAAATTGCAATATCATAAAGAACAATTGCTAAAACAAGATTGATATGCTATATTATCGCAAGGAGTTAGTAAAAATGGAAAGATATGAAGAAATTGAAAGAAGTTTAATTAAAACTTATCGGAAAAATATATATTCAAAATTTATTAAAGGAATCAAAGAATATGATTTAGTAAAAGAAAATGATCATATTTGTGTTTGTATTTCTGGGGGAAAAGATTCTATGCTTCTTGCAAAGTTAATGCAAGAATTACATAAATATTCTCCTATTCATTTTGAAGTTTCTTATCTTGTAATGAATCCTGGATATAGTGAAGCAACTTTCAATCAAATTCAAGATAATTTAAAAATTTTAAACATTCCTGCTAAAATTGTTAACACTGATATATTTGAAATAGCTAATAATCAAATAAGAGGTGGTTGCTATCTTTGTGCCAAAATGCGAAGAGGTGCTCTATATAGAATTGCTAAAGATATGGGCTGTAATAAAATTGCTTTAGGCCATCATTATGATGATGTTATAGAAACAACCTTAATGAATTTATTAAATGCTGGTTCTTTTCAAACAATGTTACCTAAACTTCATAGTACTAATTATGAAGGAATGGAACTTATTAGACCTTTATATTTTGTAAGAGAAATTGATATTATTCGTTGGGCTAATTTTAATAATTTAAAATTTATTCAATGCGCTTGTAAATTCACATCTAAAGAACTACAAAATGATTCTCAAAGATATCAAACAAAAAAACTTATTAAAGAATTATTGTCTTACAATAAGTTTGTTGAAAAAAATATTTTTATAAGTGCATCTAATGTAAATGTAGATAAAATACTAGGCTATAAAATTAATGATAAAAAGATATCATTTTTAGATAATTACGATAACATTAAAGAATAATTTATTTTTTCTTTTTATTCTTAAGATACTTTTTAAATCTTACTACGTCTAAATTTATTTCTTGTAAAAAAGGTTCTTCTTGAGGACCACATTGTGACTCAACAAATATACAACTTTCTTTGCCAAATTCATTATATAATTCAATATTTTTTTCATAATAGTCTAAATACATCTTCATAGTAATATCTCCTTTTAATTATAGTATTAATACAATTGTTTATTTTAAACAACAATTAAAACTTTTATAAATAAATAGTAAAGAGGTGGAAAAAAATGGAAACGTATATTATTTCAAATGATTATTTAAAAGTCTCTATTATCGAATATGGAGCTAGAATTCAAAGTCTTTTAGTAAAAAAAGATAATAAATGGATCGATGTCGTATTAGGATATGACACACTTGAGGGCTATCAAAATGATAAAGATACTTATTTTGGCGCTGTTGTAGGAAGAGTGGCTAATAGAATTGAAAATGGAACTTTTGTTTTAAATGGTAAAAGATATCATGTAGCAATTAACAACAATACCAATCATTTACATGGTGGTAAAGAAGGATTTGATCAAAAAAATTTTAAAATATCTTCTATTGATAAAACATCTATCAAACTATCTTTAGTTAGTGATGATAATGAGGAAAACTATCCAGGAAATTTATCTCTTGAAGTTACTTATAAGTTAATTGATAATCGTCTTGTAATCTCCTATGATGCCATAAGTGATAAAGATACTTTATGTAATATTACAAATCATAGTTACTTTAATTTAAATGGATATAGTGGAAAAAACATTCTTAATCATCAAGTTAAATTAAATGCTTCTTTTTATACTCCAATTAAAGAAAACTTAATTCCTACTGGAAAAATAGAAAGTGTTTTAAACTCACCTTTTGATTTTACAAAGCAAAAGTCTATTAAAGAAGCTTTTGATTTTAATAATGCTCAAATAAAATATGCTAAAGGTATTGATCATAATTTTGTTTTAGATAGTGAAGATGCTGGTTATGTTATTGGTGATATTAGTAATATTAAAATGCAAGTAAAAACAACTTATCCAGGAATGCAATTTTATACTGGAAATTATCTTAATATTAAAAATGGAAAAAATAATGCTTCCTATTTAGAAAACTTTGGCTTTTGTTTAGAAACACAATTATTTCCTAATGCTATTAATCAAAGTAATTTTAAAAGTAGTATTTTAAAAGCAAATACTACTTATCATTACGAAACTGAATATATTTTTTCATAAAGTCACATTTGTGACTTTTTTTATTAAGTCATCACTAAAATTATAAAATCCATTTAAATCTTTATATGCTTTTTTAGAAATTTTATTTATTGAAGGATAGCCTTTAATATTATAAATACCTCTTGGTCCTACAAAGATATTTTTGCGATTTTTATCAAGAGCATATAAAGTTGAAAGACTAGCTTTACTTGCACTATGGAATAAAATTTTCATAGCTTTATTTGCAATATTACTAAACCATTTTTTATATGCTTTAGTAATAATTGGGGTTTGACATACACCTGGATGAACTAATAAAAAGTTCAAATTTGTATTTTTATATTTTTCACATAAACATAAAAACAATTTCATGA
>CAKPXW010000128.1 GCA_934202505.1 uncultured Bacilli bacterium
CAATGGATTTTTAAACATATAGATGTTCTTATATGTTGTTTTTTCTTTGTCTATTTCTATTTTTGATTCTAATGATTGACGAAAAAGACTGTTTTTAAGTTTCATATAGTGTTCTTCCTTCTATTTAGGTTAAATAATATCAAAAAATTATATATAGATATTTTAGCATTTTGCTAGTCATAATTCAAATACTTATGTATTTATTACATTATAAACAAGTGTTTATACCGATAGTTTAACTAATTCTTCTAATTGTATTAATAATTCTGGCAAATCATGTACTGCTGTATAATATATGATATCCATTTTTACACTTCCATAATCATGAACAATTTTGTTCCTTAGCCCGCTTATTTTATGCCATGGTATAGATGGATACTCTAAAATAATAGTTTGTGGAATTTGTTTTAAATTTTCAGATATTTGGATAAATCTAAAACTAGCAGCATTATTTAATAATTCATTCTTTGTAAACATATCTAATGAAACATTTTTTGTGTTTTCTACAATAAAACAAATATCTTTTATTATTTTATTTAAATAATATGTCGGTGTTTTTTTATTATCCATATATTTTTATACCATCTTTTAATATTTCTTTGATAAGTTCCTTATTATTTTCTAATTGATCAATATTTAAAAGATCTACTTTTTTATGTAAAGACTCTCTTAAATCTTCTATTAATCCATAATAATCAAGTCCAGTTATTTTTGAATCAATTAATAAGTCAACATCACTTTTAGAATTAGCATTATTTTTAGCATAGGAACCAAATAAATAGCAAAAATTAATATCATACTTATCAAATATTACTTTAACTATTTCCTTTATTTCTAAAACTGTTAATAATCCATGTTCTTCATCAATCGTATTATAACTTGATAACTTTTCACACATATAATTATATTTTGCTGTGCTTTCTTTTAAAACATTGTTTTCATAATCTTTATAACTTCTAAGCGAAACTGAAAGTAATTTAGAAGCTTCTACTTGAGTTATTTTTTTTAAATTTCTTATTTCTTTTAATTTCATATCTATCACCAATTAAATATTAATTTATTTTGCACTTTTTGTCAATTGCAAAAGTGCAAAAAATGCACTTTTTTTAAAAGCAATAGTGCAAATTTATTATATGTTAAAAAAATAAGGCAATATTTTCATATCACCTTATAATTTTTATTAATTATTACCAAATAACTACACGTTTATTTTCTTTAATGTACATTTTATCTTTATTTGTAACATTAAATGTTTTATACCATTCTTCAAAGTTTCTTGGAGGCATGTTTGTTCTTAAAATAGCTGGTCCATGAACATCGATTGCTAAAAGAAGTTTTAGATATTCTTCTTTGCCTTTCATACACCAGATTTTAGCCCATTGGGTAAAGTATTGTTCATAGTTTGCATTTTCCATTGATTTCATAATTTGTAATGTTGCTGCCATTCCACCATTATCAGCAATGTTTTCACTTACAATAAATGAACCATTTACTTTTCCCCAAGGAAGTTCAATACCATCAAATTGTTTAACCATGGCTTTAGTTCTTGCTTTAAATTTTCTATTATCTTCTTTTGTCCACCAATTATTTAGATTTCCATTTTCATCACATTTAGCGCCATTATTATCAAACGCATGTGATATTTCATGGCCAATAACAGCTCCTATACCACCTAAGTTTTGACTTCTTGTTTGTTTTATTGAATAAAATGGAGCTTGTAAGATAGCTGCTGGGAAAGTTATATCATTAGAAAAAGGATTATAGCAAGCATTTACCATATGGCCTGGCATTACCCATTTGCTTCTATCATATTCTTGATGAAGTTTAGCAAATTCATGAACTCTTATAGCCTTTCCAAGTTCACATACATTTTCATATAAAGATAATCTTGGATTAACTTTTAATGTATCATAGAATGGATCAACACTATCAGGATAGCCCATTTTTACTTTCATTGTTGATAATTTTAAGATAGCTTTTTCTTTAGTTGATGGTTCAAGGATAGTAGATTTAGCTACACGGTCTTTATAAGTATTTATAATTTCATAAACCATTTCTACAATATCTTTTTTAGCTTCTTCTCCAAAATATGTCTTTCCATAATAAAGTCCTACTGGTTCTGAAAATAAGGAACCTGTTAATTGATAAGCGTATTTTTTAACATTAGTCATTTTAGCAATTCCAGATAAAGATCTTCTATATGATCCACCTAAATTTCTTAACTCTTCGCTTAAAAATGATGTAGCATTTATAAGTTCATTAACATAAGCCCAGTGTTTATAAAGTTCAAAGTTTTCTTTATTAAATAATGTTTTAAAACCTTTTAACCATCTTGGTTCAGCAATAATTATTTTTTCAGGAACTGCATTAAATAAATTATTTAATAAATTTTTAAATTTAATTGGCTTTAATGCTTGGCAAACACTACTTGTTTTCATAGGATTATAGCTTTTTACATATTCAGACCATTCTTCACTGCTTTTAACAAGACTTGCAATGATTGCATCATAGGCAATAGCATCTTCTAAATATTTTTCTTGTTCATCTTTAGATAAATTTGTATAAGCTAAAAGGCTTTTAACCATCGAAGACCACATTTGTAATAATGCTTGTTTTGTTTGTTCATTTTCTTTGTTGTAATATGTTGTATCTGGAAGGATACATGAAGGCCCTTGAAGATTAACAGCATGATGTTTAGTATCTTTCATATCGGCATCAACAGAAATAACAAAAGGTAATGTTATACCAAGTTCTACAAAGTCTTTTAAGTTATTATTAAAATCATCTACATCTTTTAATGAGTTAATTTTATCTAAAACTTTTAAAGCAGGTTTAATGCCATTTCTTTTACGTCTACTTGTATTTAAAACTAATTTAAATAAATTAGCTGCCTCTTTTAAATAATCATTTGGGTAAGTATTTGTTTCAATCATAGTAGTAAAATCATTGATTAATATTTTTTCTACATCATCGGCTAAATTAACAAATCCTCCAGTACATGGTTTATCACTTGGAATTTTAGCTTTCTTTAGCCAATCATGATTAACATAATTAAATAAATCATCTTGTATTCTTAATTTTTCCATAAAACATCCTCCATTTCCTTAATTTTAACACTAAAATTTAAAAATAACACTATATATTTGTTAAATATGTTTTAGTTAGTCTTATTTTTTATTTTCAATTTTTCTTTCATATATGGTTTTATTACATTTAAAATGATAGCTTTGCAACGTTTTTCTTGTTTTTCTGTTATTTCTTTTTTATTAAACATATCTAATAAAAATTTGTAATCATTATATGGAACATTATTGTTATAACTACTAGGTTTAAAGACATTTTCATCATATAATCTTTTTAATAATTTTCTTGAAAATAAACCACCTTTTAAAGTAATAAATTCATTTCTTTCTATTGCATGTAATAAGTTATATTCTTGTTCCCATATTCTTACTTCATCATTTAACTCTTCCACTTGAAATTTCCTAATACAAGAACTTCCAATTGGAAATAAAGTTTTTCTATTTATTCTATTTTTTATAGTAAATAAATACTTTATTTCTTCTTTGCCACATATGCAACTTGATAAACATCTATCATCTTCTATACAATCTATAACATTCCATTCTAATACAGCTTCATTCCAATTATTAGATGTTGAATTATCAATAACTCTTTGAATTAAATTATCATAATATTTTGACATATAATCCTCCTGTTAAGATTATTTTCTTATAAATTAAATAAAGTCATTTGTTCAAATTCTTTTCCTTTTAAAGATAAGATTAGTTCTCTTATTTCTTCATAAGATTTTACAAAGCTATTAGGGATTGATATAAATTGCCATTTATTTTTTTGACATATTTCTCTTTTTAATTTATCAGCTTTTTCTCTTGAAGCATTACCAAAATGTTCTCCACCATTTATTTCAAAAACTACTTCCACTTTTTTACTTGCAAACTTTTTTTGATAAAGAACTAGATCAAATTCCATTTTAGATTTAGATAATATTGGATCATCTTTAAATATTTTACTAAATGGTACATTTCTTTCCGCGTCAAAAAATTTATTTGTCGAACAAAATTGGCTAATAGTCTTATAGAATTCATCTTCAGCCTTACTATTATTAGATTTTCCAATAGATATAGAATTAATTGATGGAGCTACAATATATTCACCTCTTGATTTAACATATTCTACAAGTGAATATAAGTCATCTTTCTTATCTGATAATTTATTTAAGGCTTCATAATCTGAAGCAACGATTAAATTCTTTTTAGCTCTTGTTACGCCTACATTGATTAATTCTGCATTATTTTTTAACCATTCAAAAGTCTTTTGACTTGTTTTTAAAGATATAGAAGTAGAAAAGATAATTGTATCTTTTTCTGCTCCTTGTAAAGAGTGTATTGTTC
>CAKPXW010000129.1 GCA_934202505.1 uncultured Bacilli bacterium
TGTATCTTGTCTTTCAAATTTGTACATAATATTCTCCTTTCTATATCTACTCTGTAGATATAATTTTAAGGCAGTTTCTTTAATAAATCAACTAATTTTTGAACTTGATTTTTCACATTTTCAATATCAAAGTTATTGTCAATTAAATAATCTGCTTTTGTCATTTTAATTTCTTGTGATAATTGAAATTTTTCTAATTGTTTCATTTTTAAATAGCTATCTTTATTTCTCTTTAATAAACGTTGATTACGTATTTGTTCATTAGCGTATACTACAATTACTTTATCAAATAAATATGCTAAATCTAATTCATATAATAAAGGTGTTTCAATAAAGATTATTTTATAACTAGATATTTCTTTTATATGCTTAATATAACTAATTACAAAAGGATGTATTATTTGATTTAGTTTGGGAATATTATCTTTATTTATCATTAACTTTATTTTTTCTTTATCGCATGTTTGAAACTCTTTTAATAAATTGTCTTGGACTTTTTTATCTTTATAGGCAAGTAATGTTATATTATCACAATCATATGTTTGAAAGCCTAAATCTTTAAAAGTTTTTGTGACAATAGATTTTCCTGATCCAATTACCCCTGTAATACCTATTAACATTATTTTTGACAGTTAGCACAATAATGTGTGCCTCTTCCTCCAATTTTACATTTGCAAATTAAATTATGGCATATTGGGCATGGCATATTTTCTTTACCATATACTTTAAGTTTTGTTTGAAAATGTCCATCTACACCATGAGCACTTTGATATGTTTTTACAGTAGATCCTCCATCTTTAATTGATTCATTTAATATTTCTACAGCATTATTTACAATATTTTGTAAATCATCTTTGGTAAGTGTCGATGCTATTTTATTTGGTAAAAGATGACTAGCAAAGCAAATTTCATCTGCATAAATATTGCCAATACCTGCTATTATACTTTGATCTAGTAAAACTTCCTTTAACATTTTTTTACTATTTTTAGTCTTTTCATATAAATAATTTACATCTTTAATTTCAAACGGTTCAAGTCCTAAGGTATTTAAAGGATATGTTTGATAAATATTAACATCTTTAGGAAAATAAAACATTTTCCCAAACTTACGTACATCATGATATATTAAACGATCATTATCTTGAAAAATAAAAATTATATGACAATGCTTATCAAGCATGTCTATATCAAATTTATATTTTCCTTCCATTCGTAAATGGGAAATCAAATAGCCCTTAGATAAATTAAAAATTAAATATTTTCCTTTTCTTGAAAAAGAAACTATTTCTTGGTTTATTAAAGCATTTTTAAAACTTATTGCATCCATATTAGCAATTATTTTATCATAATTAACAATTACATCTTTAAATACTTTATGAGTAAATCTATTTTCTAACACTCTTTTTACTGTTTCTACTTCCGGTAATTCTGGCATATTATTTTGCCTCCAACCAATTATTACCAATTGCTGATGATACTTTTAATTTTATTTTATCATTTTTTACAACTGATTCCATTATTTCTTTTATATCATTTTCAAATTTATCTGCTTCAGTTTCTAATACTTCAAATAATAATTCATCATGAATTTGACATATTAACTTACATTTTTCTTGTTTATCTTTTAGATAATTATCCACATTAACCATCGCTATTTTTATCAAATCAGCTGCACTTCCTTGTAAAGGAGAGTTCATAGCTACTCTTTTTCCAAATTCTTTAATATTATAATTACTAGAATGAATTTCAGGTATTAAACGTCTTCTATTAAACATCGTAGTTACATATCCATTTTTTAAAGCAAAGTCAATATTAGAATTTAAATACTCTTTTACTTTTGGATAAGAAATAAAAAATTTATTAATAATTTCTTGAGCTTCTTTTAAAGAAGTTTGAATTTGTTCTGCAAGACCCCAAGGTGATATTCCATAGACAATTCCAAAATTAACAGCTTTAGCAATTCTACGTTGTGTGGAAGTTACACTTTCAATAGGTTCATTAAATATTTTACTAGCGGTTGAAGCATGAACATCAAAATTATTAGAAAATGATTCTAAAAGTGCTTCATCTTTTGATAGAATGGCTAATAATCTTAGTTCTATTTGAGAATAATCTAAAGATAATATTTTATAGTTTTTAGGAGCTATAATTAACTTTCTAATGATATTCCTTTCATCATCACGAACTGATAAATTTTGTAAATTAGGACAAGATGATGATAATCTACCTGTCATAGTAGATGATTGATTAAATAAGGCATGAATACGATTATCTGCAAAGCGATATTCTTTAAAAGCATCAATATATGTATTTAAAAGTTTTGAATATTTTCTATATTCTAATATTTTATTTACAATTGGATGTAATGTAGCAATACTTTTTAAATCATCAGCATTTGTTGATCTTTTTTTATTACAAGGTAGTCCTAAATCATCATATAAAAGTTCAGCGAGTTGCTTTGGAGAATTAATATTGATTTCCTTACCGACCATTTCATTGATTTCATGTTCAATAGATTTTATTAAAGTTGAATATTCTTTATCTAATTTATTTAATAAATCAACATCAACTAATACTCCATTTAATTCCATTTTAGCAAGAATTAAAGCTAATGGTTGTTCAATATCTAATAATAAAGAAATATTATTTATTTCTTTTAAATTATTAAGAACATCTTCTTTCAATAAACATCCACATTTAGCAATGGACATAGCATAAGCAATATTATCTTCAAAAGTTGAATTCTTATTAATTTCCTTTAATGTTATACCATAGGTAAAAAATAAATCATATATTTTATTAATATCAGGATGTAATAAATAATTTGCAAGTAAAAAATCAAATTGAATATTTGTTAAGGTAATTCCTACTTTTCTTAAAGAAACATAAGCAAGTTTCATATCATAACAATCTTTTTTTATACTATTACTTGATAAATAGTCAATAAAATCAAAGTCAAAGAATAAATAATCAACTGGTAAATATTCACTTTCTACTCCATTAGAAATAGCAATTCCTTTAATATTTCCATAATGATAATTTTCATTATCTACATCGACATAAATAAAAGAATTATCTTTTAATAAATTAGTAGAAACTTTTGTTACTATTTTAACTTCTATATTAAATTTTTCCTCTTTTACTTCTTTGCTATATTTAAGTAGAGTTTTTATATTGTATTGCTTAAAAAAGGTATTTAATTTATAAGCATCATAAGTATCATAATTTTCATCAACAACAGTAAGATCGACTGGAACATCAGTATAAATCGTGGCAAGTTCATAAGATAAATAAGCCATTTCTTTATCATTTTCTAATTTTTCTTTAAGTTTTCCTTTTATTGTTTCAATATTAGCATAAATATTGTCTAATGAACCATATTTTATAACTAAATCATAAGCTGTTTTTTCTCCAATTCCTTTTACTCCAGGAATGTTATCACTAGCATCACCCATTAAAGATTTAACATCTATTATTTGTTTTGGAACAATACCATAAACTTCTTTTAAATGAGTAGCATCAAAAAGTTCTGTTTCCGATAAGCCTTTTCGCATTAAGGAAATATTAGCATTGGCATTAATTAATTGTAATAAATCTCGATCTCCTGTATAAACATCTACTAATAAATCATGTTTAGCAGCATTAGTTACAATAGTACCTATTACATCATCTGCTTCATAGCCTTCAATTTCAATAGTTGTCACATTGCAAATGTTTAAAAAATCCTTTATTGGTTGAAATTGTTGTTTTAATTCTACTGGGACTTCTTTACGATTTGCTTTATAGTTATGATATTCTTGATGACGAAATTTTTTGCCAGGTGAATCTAAAGCCACAATTATATTATCAAATTTATGTTCATCTAGTAATTTCATCATAATTGTTGCAAATAAATATAAAGCATTAGTAGGTGTTCCATCGCTACTTCTGCTCATTCTTGTAGCTGTTGCATAGTATGCTCTAAATATTAGAGCATTACCATCTATTAAAATTAATTTTCTCACTAATAAGTCACCTTCTTCATTTTATTTATATAGAAATAATTATTTTTCATTTTTAATAAAACTTCAACAATATCATTTATTTGATATTCTTTATAAAGTTCAATTTCTGAATAAACTCTTGCATTAATTATCATACTTTCATCTTCTATTTTAAAAATAATGTAGTCTTTATTTTCTTTAGTTTTTTTATATTCAATGCCTATTATCCTTACCAAAGATTCTTTTAAATTGTCTTCTTGTATTGTATTAACTAAAGAATAATTTTTATTTATTTTTTCTTTAATTTCAGTAAGAGGAGATA
>CAKPXW010000130.1 GCA_934202505.1 uncultured Bacilli bacterium
AAGTATCATAGCCAAAAATTGTAACAGGATCAACGATAGACTTAGTCTTTTTACCATTTACCATTGACATATAAAAATTACCCTCTATTACTTCATTAACTTCTGCCGAATCAGAAGTTGAAGCACTAAATTTATAAAAGGCAGTACTTGTTTCATCTAAGCCAATTACTTCCATCCAGCTTCTTTGCAAATTAGACATTACCTTAAATGTTCCATGCTCTGTGTGCGGTGGAAAAATTTGAGTTAAACCATCAATAACCTCGACATTTCTTTTATAAGATGCTAAATTTGTTATTTTAACATTTCTAATTAAAGCAGCTATATTCTCATTTGGAAGAGTATAATAAGTTACTTCAATCTTTAGCTTTAAGGAATAATTGATTTCTTCAATACTTACTTGCTCTTTTTTTATTTTCATTCTTCTTTTACATTTTAAAGAATTGTTAGCAAATATTTCATGTACTTGATTATTAATTCTTACAAAAGTACGAAAACCTATTCGATTAATTACCTCATAAGCGGTGTAAGCCGGGAAGAATTCAAGTATGGCTCCATTTTTATCCTTTACACCAAAAGATGACATTATTTGTCCTCTATTTACATAAAATGCCCATAATGGTATTCCTTTTTTACCAGCTATAGCTGGTAAAAAGCTTGAAAACACTCTTTGTTTATCGTAATTTTCAATAATAAATTCACCATTTTTAAAATAATATTCTTTCATAAAAACCTCCTACATACCAGTCATTCCAGTGTTTTCAATTCCTTCAACAAATCTCTTTTGAACAAAGATATATAAAATTATTAATGGCAAAATAGAGAGAATAGAACCAGCCATTTTATATGCTTCTATAGATTTATCATTTGGATTTGATATATTAAATAAAGTATTGAAAGATGCAAGTTGAGTTGGGAGCAAATCAAGTGCACCATTTAAATAAAAGTTCATGCTAATCGTATCATTCCAATTCCAAACAAAGCTAAATAGAAATACAGTAAAAATAATTGGTGCTGAAAGCTTTAAAATAATATGATAAAATGCTTGAAATGTGTTTGCACCATCCATAATTGCTGCTTCATCTAAAGCAATTGGAATTTGTTTAAAGAAATTAATAAAAATTAGTATTAGAACTGTTGAATTAATTCCTTGTCCTAAAATTGATAAGACAATTTGTGGAACAACAGTTGACATAATAGTAATATTAAACATTTTTTGAATTATAGAAATAATCATTCTACGAGGAATAATTAAAACTTGAACAGGAATTAAGAAAGTAACGACTAATACTCCATACAAAATTTTCTTTCCTTTAAATTCATAACGAGCAAAAGCGTAACCAACCAATGCCGAAACAACTGTTTGAAAAATGGCAAGTAAGCCACTGAACCAAATTGAGTTAAGTAATGATGGAATGTATTTCATTATCTTAAATGATGTAACATAATTCTTAAAGGTGAAATGCTTAGAAATATAAATTACCTCAGGGTCAATAATATCACTGCTTTCCATAAAAGATGTAAAAAGCATTGAAAGTAATGGTTCTAAAAATACATAGCTTAAAAGAATTAAAAATACATAAATAAATATTCTAAAAATTATGCCATCTTTTTCACCATTTCCTAAAAGTAGCTTTTTTTTCTTAGAAGCATTTTCCTTTAATTTTAAAAGTCTATTTTCCATTTTATTTTACCATCCCTTTCATCGTTTTTTCATATTGTTGTTTCATAGTTTTAGTAATATATTCTTCTTGCTTTTTCTCACGAGGAAGTAAAATAATCTTAAACAAGCCAATAATCAATAAAATTAAAATTACATATAAAATAGAATAAGAACAAGCTAAGCCTAAAGCATCTGATTTCGACAAAGCATTTGAAATTAATGTGAACAAATTAGAAAGTGGAAGCGTTGAAATTTGAACAATAGTAAATATTGCACTTACAAAAGCAATTCCTAAAACATTTGGAATAGTAATTTTCCATAGCATTTGCCATTTATTAGCGCCATCTATTTCGGCTGCTTCATATAATTGTTTATTAATCTTTTGTAATCCATTAATAAACAATATAATTGGAATGCCTGTTAACCATAATATAATTCCAAATTCATTAAAAACATCTATTAATGCATCCGCTAAATCATATGAATATGAAGCAATAATTCTATATATAAATGATGAAGTTAATGGATCAGCAACTGCCATTGCTTCTGATGAAGCAGTTGTATCTGTTTTAAAAACAATACTTATTAATGTTCCAGACATAATAATTACTGGCATAAAGAAAATTGTTCTAAATAGTGTTTTTCCTTTAATGTCTTTAACTAAAATCGTTGCAATAATAAAAGCCATAATTAATACAATTGGAACATAAGTTAATTCAACCTTAATAAATTGACCAATTGCCGGAATTACCTCTACATTTCCAAACAATACATTTGCGTAGGTTTTAATTCCCACAAAGTTAAAAACGTAGCCTGTAGATGTATATTTAATTGTAGTAAACGAAAATGCAAAGCACATTATAAAAGGAATTAATGATAATAATACTACACCAATTAGCCAAGGAGTTAAAAATAAATATGCCATTTTATTTCGATACTTTGTATTAGTTAAATTAGCAACATACTTTTTCTTTTTAGCCATTGATATTCACCACCTTATAATCTTTCGCTTGAATGGTAATACCATTAGTGATTACATTATAATCATTATAATTAATTATAATTTGCTTGTTATTACTATATGTGTTATAAACAACATTGTCTTTTACTTCTCTTTTAACCCAAGAAGCATTTATAACATTTGATAAAGCATTATTTACATGATAATAGATATTTTTCATTATATCCTTATAATAATCATATTGCGTTGAAAAATAATTACATGAATTTGTTTTTAAAAGATAGTAAGTTGATTTTGCTGTTAAAATAAATGATGGATACACATTATAATCAACCATCTTTAAAATAGCATTTTGATCATAGAATGAAAAATTACAATATGAAGAATAAAGTTCCATTGTATTTTGTAATACTAATTGAATAAATGGAATTGTCTCTGATTCAATTAAAAGTGATGAATCATCAACATCTATATCATAATATCTATCTACATATTTCCATAAATAATCATTTGGTGTAACAACATTTGTAATAACATTATTATCCTTTAAATAAGAAAATGCATCTATAATATATTGCTTGGCAATTAACCTAGTAATATTATTTCCATCAGATACAAGTCCTGCCCCTATCCCATCAAGAGTTAAACTATTGGCATTCATTTTTTTATTAATTGCTTTATATTGCTTTTTAATGAACTCATTTGATTTGTTAGCTTTAGCAAAAGAAAATGTATCAACAAAATTCATATTTTCATCATAATACTTATTATAATATCCATTTATATGCTTCGAGGCATTATTTAAATAAGCCATTTGTTTATTATTAATCAAATAATAATTTTCAGCCAATGAAAAATTATAATTTGAAAAATCATTTTGTAATTGCTTATAAGATGAAGCACTAATGATTGATGATGATAACTTTGCTTTGGATGGATTTTGTAATGCTTTTCCTTCTTTTTGCCAACCATATAAAGAAACATTGGCATTATTAATATTTAAATTATCCTTAATATCAAACAAAATATTACTTAATTCCTTAGCATTTGTTACTATTGATTGTTCACTACCAAGTAAAGATGATTCAGCATCAGCCATAATAAAATCTAAACGAATAGGAATGCTAGTATCGTTTGATGTACGTTCATGAAGAATATCATTTTTAATTAAATAATTACGATATTCTTTAGCCATTCCAACATAATTTGCTTTTTCATTTGCAAGAAAGCTATATTGCATTTGAAGTGTAAATTTATTTATATCATTAGCAATTGTTGAATAAAATTCTCCAGAAGAATTATAAACTTGATTATATTGGCTGTTATAGCTAAATGTTGGGTAAGCAAATACATATTGAAACTTGTTAGAATTGTCAGGATTAACATTAATTGTCATGTATTCATTTCCTTGCTTTCCAAAAGCAACAAATGCAGCATTATCATGAGCGATTCCAAATACCGGTAATTTAGCATCTTTAATTGTCATTAATGAAGAGCTATAGCTTTCATTTGAGACAGCAAATGATGGATCCTTTCCATAAACATTGCTTTTATATGATGTTAAATCTAAAACAGAATTATTAGTCATTTTTACAATTGAGC
>CAKPXW010000131.1 GCA_934202505.1 uncultured Bacilli bacterium
TAATTCAACATCTAATACAACAAATGTTAGTTCAAGTGATGTTGAAAATGATATTACTATTACAAAGGTAGTTTTTGATGGCCTTGATGATGTAAAGGCAAATGTTGGTGATGATGTTAGCCCTAAAAAGGGAGTAACTGTAAAGGCATTCTACTCAGATAATGGCGCAGAGAAGTCATTTGTAATCACATCATATGTTACAATTACTCAAGAAGGGAAAACAATTACTTCAGCTTTTGATACTCAAAAAGAAGGAGAATTTGTTGTAACTTATACTGTTGATACAAAATCAGTTGTTGGCTTTACATTTGCAAGTGGTGTTACATTAAGTGCAACAAGAAAGATTGTTGTTTCTAAAGCACAAGTTTCAACTGAAGAATTAATTTACAATGGCTCATTTGATGAAGGAGCTAAAGGATGGGGCGAATATAGTGAAGGTGCTGATGTTTCATATGATTTTTCTAAAGGTTATATGGAAATGACACAAAGATCTATAACTGGTAATACATATAGTCCAAGAATTAACACTTATACATCAATAGCTGTAACACAAGATAAACTTCATGGTGTTTATGCAAATGCAGATCCAAAGGATTATAAGTTTACTTTACAATATGGAGTAACATACCAATTATCAATAGACCTATGGGCAGATGCTAATAAGACTATTCAAGCTCAAATTGGAACATTTTTACCAGCGCCTACTTATTGGGGTATTTTAACAGATACAAATAAGGAAAATCTAATTCATCAATTTAATATTACAACTGAAAGAAAAACACATACATGGCAATTTACTCTAGGTTCAAATACATGTACAGATTCTTATTTAACTCTTGAAATGGGAACAGTTGCTGGTGATGGTACTACTACAGTAATTAGAGCTGATGATATTTCATTAAAGGCATTAGCTGATGATGGAACAGATCGCGTACCTCCATCAATTTCAAATACTGATTTACTAAAGGTTGAATATGTAAAAGATTCAACAGAAGAAGTAAATGTTTTAGAAGGCGTTGAAATAATTGATAATAAAGATGCAAATCCTACAGTAAAAACAGTTATTAAAAACGAAGCTGGAGAAACTGTTGAAAAACTTACAAAGGGAATGAAGGGAACATTTACTGTTGAAATAACAGTAACTGATGAATCAGAAAACACATCAACAGCAACAAGAATTGTAAAAATTAAAGAAGCAGGTGCATCAACATATGAACCAAATTATCAAACAGGAGCAGTTGCTTTTGGAGAAGAAGTCAAATCAAGTGATAACTTCTTATATTGGAATGACCAAAATTGGTGTGGACAAACAGTAACAGTATCTGAAGCAAAAATTGAAAATAATGAGATTCATTTTACATACACATCAGAAGGAACAGCATTATATGGTGCAGGCTTCCAAGTATTTTATAAGAATACAGATTTACAAAATAATGAAGAGTATAAGCTAACATTAAAGGTTAATTCAACAGTTGCAGGAAAAATCAGAGTAAATGGAGAAATAATTGATTTAGTTGTAGGCGATAATAACATTAGTGTTACATATACAGAATTAGAAGGACATGCATCATTAGCATTTATTAACGGAACATTTGAAAATGGAACTTCAGTAACAATTGATGCAGCAACATTTGTCATTTCTGAAATTTCATGGGTAGAAGTTAATAGAATCAAGCCAAGCTATTTAACAGGGGCAGTTGCTTTTGGAGAAGAAGTCAAATCAAGTGATAACTTCTTATATTGGAATGACCAAAATTGGTGTGGACAAACAGTAACAGTATCTGAAGCAAAAATTGAAAATAATGAGATTCATTTTACATACACATCAGAAGGAACAGCATTATATGGTGCAGGCTTCCAAGTATTTTATAAGAATACAGATTTACAAAATAATGAAGAGTATAAGCTAACATTAAAGGTTAATTCAACAGTTGCAGGAAAAATCAGAGTAAATGGAGAAATAATTGATTTAGTTGTAGGCGATAATAACATTAGTGTTACATATACAGAATTAGAAGGACATGCATCATTAGCATTTATTAACGGAACATTTGAAAATGGAACTTCAGTAACAATTGATGCAGCAACATTTGTCATTTCTGAAATTTCATGGGTAGAAGCCTAAAACATTCACAAAAAGGATAGCATGTTAAATGCTATCCTTACTAAAAAAGTAAATATGAAAATAATTAGAACAATACAATCAAGAAAAATAAACAATATTTTTTTTGATGATATAAAGGGATTAAAATTTAATAATAGTAGTGAAATTTTAAATAATATCATTAAAGTTGATTCATCTAAAGAATATCAAACAATTAAAGGGTTTGGTGGTGCTATAACTGAGGCAGCAATTGTTGCTTTAAATACACTACCGGCTCAAAAAAAAGAAGAAGTAATTAATGCTTATTTTTCAAAGGATGGATTAAATTATAATTTAGGAAGATTACATATTAATTCATGTGATTTTTCAAGAGGAAATTATTGTTATGTAAATGATAATGATATGACACTTGATTCATTTAATATAAATCATGATTTAAAAGAAATAATTCCATTTGTAAAAGAAATACAAAAAAAGCGAAATAATGATTTTTGCTTATTAGCATCTCCTTGGTCACCACCAGCATATATGAAAGATAATCAAAATATGAATTATGGTGGAAAGATTTTAGATGAATATAAACAACTATGGGCCGATTATTATGCTAAGTATATTCAAGAAATGGCTAAGCATGATATTAAAATATCAATGATTACCATTCAAAATGAACCTTTAGCAATACAAACATGGGATTCATGTATCTATAGTGACATAGAAGAAAGAGATTTTATTAAAAACTATTTAGGGCCAACGTTTAAAAAATATAAAATTGATACTAATATTTATGTGTGGGATCATAATCGAGGGAACGCTTTACTTAAAAGAGCAATTACAATTTTAGATGATGAAGAGGCTGCACAATATGTTCATGGTCTAGCGTTCCATTGGTATTGCAGTGAAGATTTTAAAAGTTTAAGTAAATTTCATGAATTGTATCCAGATAAAGATTTGCTTTTTACAGAAGGATGCATTGAATATGGAATTTATAAAGATGGCTATTTAAAATATGAAAATGGTGAATTTTATGCCCATCATATGATAAATGATTTTAATAATTACTCAACAGGATTTATTGACTGGAACTTATATTTAGATGAAAAAGGTGGAATAAATCATGTTAATAATTTTTGTGAAGCACCAATTATGATAGATAAAACAAATCATAAAATTATTTATAATGCTTCGTATTACTATATTGGGCATTTTTCAAAATTTGTAAATAAAGGTGCTAAAAGAATTTTATCGATTGTAAGTAATGATAATAATACTATTGAAGCAGTAGGCTTTAAAAATTTAAATGGCGAAATTGTGGTTATTGTATTAAATAAAGGTTGGATTGAACCGGTATCATTAATTGTTGATAAGAATCAAATTAACTTAAATCTACCAAATCAATCAATAACAACATTTATTATTAAATAAATATACTTTTTTAATTGAGTAATAAGCACTATCTAATAAAAAATAAAGAAAGGATAAAAGTAAATGAAAAAGAATTTAATAAGGAAGATTGTTGTGACATCACTTATGACGACTTTATTACTAGGATGTCAAAACAATAATGTTCCAAATAGTGATAATAGTTCAACTAATACATCTACATCTAATAAACCATCAGATATAGATAGTTATAAGGCTATTGATAAAAATACACAAGCAGAATTATGGGTTATGACATGGTCAGGAGATGGAAAGGATCATCTTGATGTTGGAAATAATCCATTACCAGAAAGTGAAGTTAATGCATTAAATGTTGGTATGCTTCAAGGTATTGCTAAGGCATTTAATAAGATTTATCCAAACATTAAAATTAATTTACATACAGAAGTTGATGACCCATCTTCAGGTGGTTCAAACTGGACTGAAAAATTAATTAACTTTGCAGAATCACATAATGGGAAATACCCTGATATTTGGAGTGCCTTTAATGTTATTGAAGACATGAATAGAGGTATTGTAGGAGATTTATCAGTTTTTGAAAACGATCCTGATTATCAAAAAATCAATCCAAACCTAATGAATTTAATGAACTATTATGGCTTCCAAGCCGGATTACCAAGCTATGCTATTC
>CAKPXW010000132.1 GCA_934202505.1 uncultured Bacilli bacterium
GTAATTAGTTGGTCTAGTTTTTCTCGTAAAGTATTTTCTCTTTGATATAAATTGTAGGCTTTATTATCAAAAAATGCCACTTTATTTTTATGAGCTTTTTTTACTGTATACATTGTAAAGTCTGCTCTTCTTCTAAGTTCATCATATGATAATGTTCCATCATTAATTGCAACACCACAAGAAAGAGAAACATATACTTTTTTAGAATGTAAATTTAGATATATATCTTTCATATTTTCAATATCTTTTGCTACTTCATTTATCAAATTTGCATCTTCTAGATACAAAATATATTCATCACCAGAAATATGACTTGGATACAATCCTTTATATTTTTTACTAAGTTTAAATAAATAATTGCCAACCACTTTAATATAATTGTCGCCAACTTCATGACCAAGTTCATCATTTATTTGTTTTAAGTGATCGATATCTATCATAAAGATTGCACTATTTGGGTTATTAGCAATTGAACTATTTATAATTGATAATAATCCTCTTCTATTTAATAATCCAGTTAAAATATCATAATCTCTTTCATATTCGATTTTTCTTTTTTCTTGATATTCAGCAGTTAGATCAATTAATGTAGCAAATGCACCATCATTAGAAGTTACTATTTTCAAACGTAAATATTTATCATCTAGCAATAATGCATATTCACCAGACACTGTAAGTAATGTTTCATTTATTTTATTAATTGGAAGTGTAGAAGATAAGATATTGTCTTTAATAGTTATAATTCTATCAATAAATTCTTCTGATGAGATTGGTTTTTCATTATATGTCATATTTAATATTGAATAGAATTTAGAGGTTGTAGTTACTAAATTTTCTTCTATTGAAAATTCAGCAATAGCTAAATTGGTATTTGAATCTTCAATTAATCTATTTAATTTTTGATTCAATTGTAATGATTTTTCAAAGTAATACGATATTTTAGATAAAAGCATATCAACTTCTTTAATATTTGTCATTGGAATATTACTTATTGTTTTTTCATTAATATTATGTGCTACTTTCTTTATTGGGCGTGAAATAACTCTTGTAATATATAAAATAGCTATAATGTTTACAATAAAACCAGCTAAATAAATAAGTTCAACTTGTTTATAAGCTGTTATTATAGTTTTCAAAACAGTTTTTCTTGGCAAAATACCAACAACATACCATTCATCACTATAAATATTTGCTTCATTATATAAATTTAATTTTTCTTCAAAATAAAACTCTTTTTGCTGATTTTTTTGGAAAGAATAAATATCTTGATACTCTTCTTTTTTTAATTTAAGTGTTGAAATTTCTGGAATACTATAATCCATAAAAGCATTAAATGAGCCTGTTACTTCTTGCTTATTTTTTCTAAGTAAAGCAACATTTAAATTATCACCTTTATTTAATTGAGCAATTGTTGTTCTTAAATATTGTTCAGTAATACCAATTCCAAAAACTCCAATTACCATATTATTATAAATAATAGGAATAGAATATGTTAATATTTTGTCTTCTTCAATTTTTAAATCGCATGACCAATATGCACATTGTTGCTTATTAAATGTTTTATTATTTTGGATTGTTTTTAATGGATATTCATAAAATTCACTATTATTTATATCTTTAATAGTATTGGTATATACATTTGTTCCAAGTCCATAACCTTGGCGATAATAATAATCTATTACATTATATGGAGCATATAAAACATCAATTTCATTATTACTACCTCTTATAGGATTTTTACTTCTTAAAAATAATATTTTCTTATCATCATTTTCAAGACTATTATTATTTAAAATAAAAAATGCATTAGTGACATGATTTTGAATGATGGTGTTTGGTATAACTTTTGCTTGTGTTTTTAAATATTCATTACTATATTTTTCATTTGAAAGTAATGAATTGATAGTTATACCATTTTCATTTAAAAAATTATCTGTATTATATATAATCTCTGTAATACTACCATCTAAATTTGACCATTTATTATACATTGAAACTTCAATATAATTTTTTCGAATATTTACATTTGTTTTAAAGTTATCAATTAAAGAATTAGATAAAGTATTTTTCCCAACACCAAAACTAAGTATTGATAATATAACAATACTTTGCAAAAATGTGATTAACACAATGGGAATTACTATTCTTGAATTAATGCTTCTTGATTTTTTTGTTGGTTTTAGCATTATTTTTTCCTCAACTAGCCATCTTTTCAGCTTCTTGTTTTAAGGCTAAAAACCATTCAGAAAATTTGCTATCTGATGTATATTCATTAATTACATCTTCAGACATATTAGCTGCAATAACAGCATTTCTAGCATTTTTACTTGCATTATCTAAACTATCTCTTAAAAAGTTCCGATAATTTGTTCCATTAAGGCCTACAACATTTGTATACATATTAAAATTTTCTGTTGTTTGTTTAGCAACTTTAAAACTTTCCTTAAAACTATTGTTTTGCTTATTAATGAAAGATTCAGAAAAGCCTGAAGTAGTTGCTGGAAAATACCCTGAAGAGCTAGCAAATTTAGTGATATTTTCTTCTTTGCATAACCATTTTAGAAAATCTATTGCTGCTTTTTCTTTTTTCTTTGTAGACTTAGTGACGCAAAATCCTGCTCCTTGGCTTACTGCATATTTAGGATTATTGGCAAATGTTGGAGTTTCTAATACCATTGCTTCAATAGGATAAGAATTATCTTCTGACTCAATGACTGTTTTAGGAAAATATCCTCCAGAAGATGTTGAACCAATATAACTTAAGATAGTTCCAGTTTTTACATCATCTGATCTAAATCTACCTACTGAATCAAAATACCCTTTTACATAAGGTACATAATAACTATTCCATAATTTTTTAAAAACTTCTTCATCAAAGTTAATTTTAAATTGACCATTATCATCATAATGTAAAATATCAATGCCTAATTGCTTAGCACCAATTACAAAATAATTATCTAAGGAATCTCTTCCAAAGAAAGCTTTTCCAGTTGTTTCGTAATAAGCTTTGGAAATATCAATCAATCCTTCAATGGTCGAAAGATTACTATATGATAAATTTAAATTTGGATTAGCTTGTAAAAATTTATCAAAGTCGGTTTTATTAATATATAGTGCTTCTGTAGATTTTGAAACTGGTAATATTTTTAAAGCATTATCTTTTCCAATACGGCCTTCATCTAAAAAGCCTTTATTAAATTCTTTTAATTCTTCACTTGTAAAATAATTTTCAAGAGAAACTATTTTATCATATTTATCGAGTTCAAAAGCACAATCAGGATAAGCTAAAAATAAATCAGGCATTGAAGATGAGCCAAGTTTATTCGTGGCAGAATCAAGTAAAGCATCTAACAAATCAGACACTTTAGTTCCTTGAGATAAGGAAGATACAACAATTTTCTTTTCAACGCCTCGAGTATTATTATATTCATTCACAATGGATTGAAATGACGATTCTGTATCACCATTATAATATGTCCAAATTTGAATTGAATAATATTCATCATCCTCTACTTTTTCACAAGATACAAGTCCTGTAATAGTAGACAAAGTTAAAAATAAAGCACATATATTTTTTTTTATTTTCTACACTCTTTTCTTTATTTGTTATATCTTATCATTATTTGACAAAATTAGCAAAAAAAAGTAAAGATTTGATAAAAAAAGAAGTTGCTTGTTTTTATCTGCGCTAATATATTTTAACTAAAATTATTTAATTTTTTTTATTTTAAATGGAATAAATGGTTCTAAATAATAACTTCCATAATTTTTAATAGAAACCAAAGATATAAATAATATTATGCAACCGATTAAAAAACCATTTTTTCCAAATTTTCCAGTTAAGAAAACCAATATTAAGTTCCATAACGAAATTGCTTTAGATGTTTCATAATTGCTTAATGAAAAAATGCAAATAGAGGATAAAGCGCAATAAAATATCACTTCTTCATTAATTATACTTATAGAAGTCACTATACTTCCTAAAACAATTGCTGAAACAATAGACATTGTTGTCATTAAAGGAGAAGGAGTATTAAAAGATGCTAGTCTAATGGCATTTAAAATTATTTGAACAGTTATAATC
>CAKPXW010000133.1 GCA_934202505.1 uncultured Bacilli bacterium
GTTATAACTTGTATGGTTCCATTTACAATTTATATGCAACCTTTAATAATTGCTTTTAATGGGCAAGCAGAAACAACTACAATATCTTTGCTTGCTATTCAAGAATTAACAAGTAATCCTTATTATTCAGCTGCTATTAGTGTTTTAATTGCCTGTGTTTCTATTCCATTTGTTTTTATCGTAAGAAAAGGTTTAAACAAAATATATCCGATAGTGGAGGTATAATATGGCAAAATTATTTAATCGATTAGGGGTAATGATAGATTGTTCAAGAAATTCTATTTTAAATATAGAAACATTTAAAAAAATGGTTGATATCTTATCAAGCCTTGGATATAACAATATAATGCTTTATACTGAAGATACTTATGAAGTAGAAAATGAACCATACTTTGGCTATCTTAAAGGAAGATATACGATAAAAGAATTACAAGAAATGGATAGCTATGCTAAAAGTAAAAATATAGAACTTACTCCATGCATTCAAACTCTTGCCCATCTTTCAGGTATTTTCCGTTATGCTAATTATGGAAATATCAAAGATATAGATGATATTTTACTAGTAGGTAATGATAAAACTTATGAATTTATTGATCATTTATTCTTATCACTTTCTAAGGCTTTTTCTTCAAGGAAAATTCATATAGGGATGGATGAAGCTTTTATGTTAGGAAGAGGAAAATATCTTGACAATAATGGGCTTGAAGAAAAGTCTATGATTATGAAAAAACATTTAGATAAAGTTTTAAAAATAGCTAGTAAATATGGGTTTGAATGTGAAATATGGGGAGATATGTATTTACATGCTGCCTATGATAATAATCAAGATAATTCTTCAATAGTTAAAGAAAATATTCCTACTAATTTAAAACTTTGTTGTTGGGATTATTATCATGTAGATATTAATGATTATGTTGAAATGATAAAAAAATATAAAAAATTATCTAATAATATAAGTTTTGCCGGTGGTGCTTGGACTTGGCTTGGTTTTTGTCCTAATAATAGCTATAGTTTAAAAATTACAACAGCAGCAATGAAAGCCTGTATAGAACAAGGAATAAAAGAATTTTATCTTACATTATGGGGCGATAATGGTGGGGAATGTTCACCATTTGGAGTACTACCTACTATAGTAGCTGCTTCTGAATTTGCTAAAAATAACTTTGATATGGAAAACATAAAGAAAGTATTTAAAGATAAAATAGGCATTGATTATGATACTTTTTATTCTTTAGAAAGTATTGATAAAATCTACAGTAAAAATAAAATTGATACTTCAGATCCTTCTAAAGTAATGTTATATACAGATCCTTTCTTTAATATTTTTGAAAAAAGAGTTGTTTTAAATACTTCTAAAAAATATTATCAAGAAGTTGCCAAATCTTTAAAAAAAGGTTTTAAAGATGAAAACTTTTCTTATTTATTTAAGATGGAATATGCTCTATCTAGAGTATTAGAAATTAAATTTGAAATAAGTAATGAAACTAGAAAGGCTTATCAAGAAAAAGACCTAGAAACTTTAAAACAAATAGCAAATATTAAATATCCATTATTACTTTCAAGACTTGAAAAATTCTATAAAGAATTTAGAAATATGTGGTTGAAAGAAAGAAAACCTTTTGGCTTTGAAATACAAGATATTCGTTTAGGAGGAATTATCCAACGAATAAAGTATTGTAGATATAGATTAAATGAATTTTTAAATAACAAGATTACAAATATTGAAGAATTAGAACAAATAATACTTGAACCATTAGGAATGCAAGGGGAAGGTATTAGTTATAATTATTATGGTGTTTTAGGAACAACTTATAATATTTAGTGGGAGAAGTTATATGAATGCTTTTTTAGATAAAAAATATATTAATAAACAATATGAATTTAGAAAGCAAACTGATGTTTTCTTTGAACGTGTGGATTATGGATGTAATTTAGATGGACTTGCTTTTAAAGTAATCGACTTTGTTACCAATCATCAACTTTTAAATCAAGATCTTTGGGATTGTTTTATAGAACAATTTGTCTTCCAAGATGATGGAAAAGAAGAAAGATGGCGTGGTGAATACTTTGGTAAAATGATGCGTGGAGCATGTTTTATATATAAAGTAAGTAAAAATGAAAAACTTTATTCTATTTTAGAAAAAAGTATTTTAAAAATGTTAGATGCCCAAGAAGAAAATGGTAGAATATCAACCTATAGTCAAGAATATGAATTTAAAGGTTGGGACATGTGGGTTAGAAAATATGTAATTCTAGGAATGGAATATTTTCTTGAAATATGTAAAGAAAAGAATGTTAAAGAAAAAGTGATAAATTCTATAGTAAGACAAGCTGATTATATAATGAGCTATATCGGAAATGAAAAAGGAAAAATTGGTATTCTTGATTCTTCAAATATTTGGGGAAGTATTAATTCAGCAACAATTTTAGAACCATTTGTAAAACTATATAATATTACTAGAAATAAAAAATATTTAGATTTTTCTAAATACATTATAAGTACTGGTGGTTGTAAAAAACAAAATCTTATTGAGATGGCTTTAAGTGATAATATTTATCCTTATCAATGTTATGTTACTAAAGCTTATGAAATGATGTCTTTTTTTGATGGAATTGCTGAATATTATAGCGTAACTAAAGAAGAAATATATAAAGATTCTTTCTTAAAGTTTGTTGATAAAATAATAGAATCAGATTATACAATTATTGGTTGTGCAGGATGTACGCATGAATTATTTGATCATAGTTCTATTAGACAAACAACTTCCCAAGAAGAAGTAATGCAAGAAACTTGTGTTACGGTTACTTTAATGAAAATATTTACTAGAGCACTTGAATTAACTGGCGATAGTAAATATGCAGATTTAATAGAAAAATCTTATTATAACTCTCTTTTAGGATCTATTAATTTTAATCTAAATGATAAATTATATTGGGGAAAAGAATTTGATTTCCAATTTGATTATTCACCAAGTAGAGATTTTATTAAAAAAATACATGGACTAACTTTTGATAGTTATGCACCATTATATAAAAATGCTAGAAATCGTAAAACTGGTGGCTATAATTTAATGCGGGGAAATAAAGCATATGGCTGTTGTGCTTGTATTGGTTCCTTAGGTTGTGCAATCTTTCCTTTATATGCCTTTATGCAAGAAAGTAATGGTATAGTTATTAATTATTATATGGATATAGAATCTTTCATGTATTCACCTAGTTTAGAAAAAGTAAATATTAAAATGGAGACATCTTATCCATATGGAAAAGATATAAAAATCAATATTGACTTGGAAAAAGAAGAAGAATTTGAAATAAAAATTCGTATACCATCATATGTAGAAAAAACTACTATAAATAGAAAAACTATTACTAATAAAGGTTACTATACTTTAAATAAAAAATGGCATCATGATGTAATAGAAATAAAGTTTGATTATTCTTTAAAAGTAGTAGAATTAAATGATAAAATAGCCATAACTAATGGCATAATTACTTATGCTATTGATAATCGTAATGAAAACATCGATAAAAAGGCAACTAATGTAATTAAATCATATAAAGAAACTATCAAAGATTATACATGTAATAGTCAAATAGATGTAACATTTTCTAATGGTGAAACAATTAGAATGGTAGATTTTTCATCAAGTGGTTCTAATTGGAATGATGGAATAAATAAACTAACAGTTTGGATAGATAAAGAATAATAATTAAAATAATGTTCGATAATAACGGACATTATTTTTGTATAACGATAGAAACTTAAAAATTGAAACTCATTAGCAACATAATAAATGTAATCTTTATCGGTAGATTAAACTGGTAAATGGAAAAAAATTATAACTTATCCTAGAGGCCATACAAATGATTAAATAGTAACAAAATGGATAAAAAGTGAAAAACTAAATAAACCTTATTGTGTCTACATAATCTAAATCAAAATGTAATTTATTGACATTAAGAAATATAGGCTGATAATAGTATACTTTTTCTTTTGTTGAGATAAAATAAATATATATCATTACAATGATATAAAAATGACTTAATTAATTGACTTACTATCATTA
>CAKPXW010000134.1 GCA_934202505.1 uncultured Bacilli bacterium
GATTAACACCTGATAATGTTACACCTATTCCTCCATTATTAAAGGCATTAACAATAGCCATAACCGCACCAAATAACATTTGTGGCTTCATATTTGGAATTGTTATATACATCATTTCTTGAAATCTGTTTTTAACCCCATCAATTGCTCCTGCTTCATATTGATCAACAGGAACATTTAATACACCTGCAAGTAGGGCTAAAAATCCAACCCCCATTGATGACCATAAGGAAACAATAATTACTATTGAAAGTAAATATTTTGGTGATTGTAAAAATTGAATTGGTGTATCTATTATATTTAATTGTAATAATATTGAATTTAAATATCCTTGTTCATCTCCAGAAAAGAATGTTTTCCAAATAATTGAAATAAATACTCCTCCTAGCATACTTGGAAGATAGATAATAGTTGCTAAAATTGTACGTGGTATTTTTTGTATTTGTGCAAGCATCCAAGCTATTAAAAATGAAAGTGCATAGCCAAATGGTCCGACAATTAAAGCATATTCTATTGTATTAGGTAAAACATATTTTAAGAAAACTTCATCACTTGTAAGTAAGGTAATATAATTAGTTAAGCCTGTAAAACTTGGACTTTCAATTGCATTAAAATTAGTAAATGATAAGTAAACAGCAATAGCAACAGGAATAGCTATAAATATAATAAATAAGATTGCATAAGGCGCTAATAGTAAGATCGTTACCATTAAATCCTTAAAGGTCATTGTTTTAAACTTTAAAAATCCCTTTTTAAATTTTTCCTTAAGAGTAATTTTATTTTCTAAGGCATATGTGTCATTTGTCATAAACTTACTCCTCCTGTATGAGCCTTTATAATTTGCTCAATCCAATTCTTTTCTCTTATTTTGTATTCTTTTATTACGTTACCATTACTATCTAAATAATTAAATTCTTTCATTTTTTTAGTTATTTCACGATTGATTTCAACAACCTCATTATCAATAGAAATTCCTATTGGCTTGTTTTCAATTGCAACTTTTGTCCAAATGTTTGATAATCCTCTTTCAAGCATATATTGCCCTGGAGTTCTTGGAACATCAATAATCCACTCAAGAGAGCTTATTATTACTTCCTTATCATTATTATCAATTGGTGCTTGCTTGATTGCCTCAACATTTGATGATAACCAAGTATATTCTGGACCATAGGTTGATTGAAGTCTATTTGAATATTCTATTTGAATTGGAGATGAAGTCCACCATTTTAAAAATTCCCAAGCTTCATTTGCCTTATTTGTATTTTTAAAAATCATTGCAGATGTTCCTGAAGAAACATATGTTCTATTTATTGTATTATCTTCCCTTTTTACACCTAAAGGACTAGATATTTTCCATTTTCCATTTATTTCAGGAGCTGCATTTTTAACAAGTAAATACTCAGAAAATGTAGCTGTACCAATTGGATGTGTACCATATCTAAATGAATTATAAAAGGAAATAACTTGAGAATCTAAAGAATAGTACTTAAAGAAATCTGTAAGTAAAGTTAACCCTTTTAAAGATTCTTCACTATCAATAGTTGTTTTTAAGCCATCTTCTGTATATAAAGTCCCCCCATATTGATAAATCATTGGAACTGTTTGATAAAACCATTTAGTCGAATTTTGTGCACTTATTGGTAAATAATAGTTCATGTTATATTGTTGTAGTGTATGTAATATATCAATCAAATCCTCCCATGTATCAGGAACTTTTATATTAAAGGAATTAAAAATATCTTCTCTATATAAAGTAACTTGGAAATCAATGCTTTCAGGAAATGCATAAAATTTATCATTTAAAACAAATGGAACTAAAGTACCAGCGGGAAAACGATTAGCAACTTCATAAAAATCAGAAAATGAAGATAAATCATAGGCTGCATTTCTTATTGCAAAATCAAATGGTGTATATGATGCAAGTCCTAAAGCAACATCAGGAGATTCACCAGCAGCCGTTGAAAGAAGTAGTTTATTTGCATCAGGCATCATTGAAATTTTAACTTTTCTTTTTGAGGTAGAATTAAAATCTCTATCTACCATTTGCTGTAAAATATTAATATATGTTAATGGCTTATTAACCCAAACATTTAATACACTATCATCAATTTGTGTATCATATTTTTTAGATGTATACGAATTAAAAACTTTAGAAACACTTGCACCTATTTTTTTAAAAACATTAGCGTTTTCACTTGGTAATTTTGTACTAGTATATAAATAAATCATATCAAGGCCTAATGGTTGTTCGTTTATTGTAGTAATTGAAGAACCAAGTAATTGATTTATTGATGATGAGCCACTATAAAGATTTTCAAGATAAAGTGGTAATTCATTAGGCTTTTTCATTAGTTTTTTTAACATTACAATCGCCTTTTTTACATAAGATAGAGTTGCTGAATCAATTCCTTTAGTTGAATAAATACTACCTTCATTCATAATTGATTTTAAAATAAGATCATAAGATGACAAATACTTTACCGTATTTGGTATGCTTTCTGTAAGATGCCATGTTCTATCTTTATCAATTTCATTACCTGTTACCTTTAAAATTTCTAATGCAAAGTAGTTTATATGATCAATAACTGCTTGTATTTTTGATGTTAAATTATATACATTATTATTTTCTGCTTTAAGAGTTACATAATGCTCACCCTTAGTTAAATAAAAATACATATTATTTCCATCAATATTTAATGTTTCATTTTTCCATGAATTAGAACTCGTAACAGGGAAAACATAATCCTTACATTCTAAAAATGGAATTTCTCCATCGATATATATACTACGAAAAGAACCATACTCATTTTTATCATTTTGGTAATGTAAGGCTAAGTTATATAATCCGGTTTTTGAAGCATTAATTTTGTATGTTATACTTTGACCAGCATCATCCCAAGAATCAACACTAATTGTATTTATATAATTCTTTGTTGTTGAAAATGGTTCAACAGTTGGACTTTTTTCATTTGCTAAGCAAATATATGAAGAATTTTTGCTATTATAATATACTGCATTGTATGCTTCAAGTCCTGATATTGTTATTTCATTTTCATACATAGAAATATAATCTTTATAAGATAAATATGATGTGATTGAATTGACATATAAATCTCCAAAAATAATTTTTGAAGATCCAGTTTGATATACAATTGTAATTTTATTAATACCACTTTCGAAGTAAAATTGTAATGGACTAGACTGACAATATGTTGAATCATATACTTCAAGTTTTTGCCATGTTGTATCATCACGATAATTTAATGGAATTGTTTCATCTCCATATGAATCAAGTGGAAATTGTTTTCCTTCTGTTCCTTCCCAAATTAGTGGTAAAACAATATTTTTTGCCTCTTCATATTGATACTCGTCATTAATTTTAAAAGAAACTATTGGAGCGTTTAAAATATTATCTCCTTTAATTAGATAATCAACATTTATTTCATATAAACCAGAGTGATCTATATTTACACTATATTCAATTTCTTGTCCATATTCAATTGATCCTAACAATGTGGCATTATTATTAAATGAACTATAATTATAATTATCACTTTCTCCATTATAGTTATCCATTGCTGCTTTAACTGAAACATTTTGAATTGTATTTTTATTATTATTTTCTAATTTGAAATCATAATATGTCTTCTTTGTTTCATTTCTAGATGTTTTTAAAAATTCATAAGCTTCATTAACTTTACTATCATCTATATCATACAATGGTGTTTTTTTATTGAATGAGGATATTGTAATTATTACGGAAATTGAAATTAATAAAACTGCAATTAGAGAAATAATTGCTATCTTTTTTTGCTTTTTTTTCAAAATAATCACCCTCTTTTATAATGATAGAGTCAGCAATTAATAATTGTTGACTCTATCAATTTTTATATTAGTTTTTCCAACCGTAATATTTTTTTAATGTCTCTTTTAATTCGTTAAATGCACTATTATACCAACCATTAACTTCCTTGTTAATTGATCTTAAAAGTGCTGAATATGTTGAAATCCAATTTTCTTTATCAGAAAT
>CAKPXW010000135.1 GCA_934202505.1 uncultured Bacilli bacterium
GTGCTTTAACTTTATTTGTAGGTGGAGGTTATCTATACTTAGCGTTAGCTGAACCTATGTATAATACTCCGATATTATTTGCAACGATGGCGATGTATTCTTTAATTTATTATTGTTTTAAAGGAATAGAAGAAAAAAGTAAACTTTCTTTTGCCTTAATGGGATTTTCTTTTATTGTCATAATGACAAGTAGACCAAATTTGTCATTAGCAATCATTCCTTTACTTGCAATTTTACTTCCTTATTTATTTAAAAACTTCAAAAAAAATGTTTTCAATTTTATTCCTTGTTTTATAATTCTAATTTTAGGTTTTATAGGAATAGGGCTTTATAACTATAATAGATTTGGATCTTTTATTGATTTTGGAGCTAATTATCAATTAACAGTAAGTGATGTTAGTAAAAATAAAATTTTACTTGAAAACTTTAAACCAGCAATGTTTTATTATTTATTTCAACCATTTGAAATTAGTAAAACTTTTCCTTATTTAAAATTAGTAGTATATGATATTAAAAATTTTAACTTATCCCATTATACCTATTCTTATAGAACTTTTGGTATTTTTATGATTCCTATTTCTCTATTTATTTTTGTTGGTCTATTTAATAGGAAAAATAAACAACATATAATATTTAATATCTTAACTTTATTATTTATGATTATTCTTGCTTTTCTTGATTTTTCATTAGCTGGTGTTCATACAAGATATGTAATGGATATCTACCCATTTATAATTTTTGTGGCAATTTGTAATATTTTAATAGTTAATGATTTAGCAGATAAAATTTGGAAAAAGAAATTAACTTTCTTAATAAGTTTCGCCCTAATTGTCGTTTCCTTTGGTATATTCTTTAATATTTTAGGAAGTGGTTCTTACTATGTTAGAGATTTATATAAAGCAAGTTTGCTTGAAAAATTTATTAAACAATTGTTTAGAAAGGTGTAATTATGTTAGTTAAAAAAATTTGTTTTGTATCAATGTTTAGTGCAATTTTATGTGTTTTAGCCCCACTATCAATTCCTATTGGCCCTGTTTCTATTACTCTTGCAACTCTTGGTGTTTATTTAATCAGTGCTCTTCTTGATTTTAAACTTGCCCCACTTGTTGTAATTATTTACATTGTGCTTGGTATAATAGGTCTTCCTGTTTTCTCTAACTTTTCAAGTGGAATTGGAATTATTCTAGGACCAACTGGAGGATATATTATTGGATATATTTTAGGAAGTCTTATTGAAGCCTTATTAATCACTTTTAATTCTAATAAAAAATGGATCTATCCTATAGCTATGGTTCTTGCTACTATTGCTATTTATACTTTTGGATCTGTTTGGTTTTATATTCAAATGCATGAAAAATATACTGTAACTCAAGTTTTACTTACTTGTGTTACTCCATTCCTATTATTTGATACTGTAAAAATTATTATTGCTTCATTAATTTCTATAAATTCAAGAAAAACTATTGATAAATATTTAAAAGTTACTTCTTCAAAATAAAAAGTCATAATTTAAGTAAACTACATAAGTTTAACTAACTTATAAAGTTTACTTTTTTTATGGCTTATAAAATTTCGTTTATTTTTTTTAAATCAGTAACTTGATAATCTACTTTTTCATTTGTTACTTTTTTATTATAATAACAAGTTTGTATTCCATAATCTCTTCCACCTTTGATATCTGAAGTTAAAGAATCGCCTATTATTAATGTTTCGTTTGGTAATATTTTTTCTTTTCTATTTTCATTTATTTTCTTAAAAGCATATTCAAAGAATTCTTTTGATGGTTTAGAAAAACCAATTTTTTCTGATATAAAAAAGTAAGTAAAATATTTTTTTAAAGAAGCTTTCTCTAGTCTATGCAATTGTTGGTTATATGGTCCATTACTTGCTGCACATAAAATGTATTTATTATGCAAATATTCTAGCATATCTTTAGCTCCTGAAATTAAGATTGTACTATCATATAATTTCTTTCTAAAATATTTTTCAAATTTAATTCCATCAAAATCTATATTAAGTTTTTTAAAGATATTATTCCATCTAATTTTTTCAAGTTCTTCTAATGTAAGTTTTTCTTGTTCAATTAATAACCACAATTTAGTATTTTCATCGGTAAAAACATCAAACATATATGGCTCATAATTTTTTAAATTAAAGTATTTAAAACCTTCTTTCATAGTTTCCTTCACATATTCATCAAAACTTAATAATGTATTGTCAACATCTACAAATATTAATTTAATCACTTACTCACCACTCCTTTTTATTATTGTACCATATTTTAAAAAGATGCAGTAAAATGATATTATTTTTATTATTCCCATTCAATAGTTGCTGGTGGCTTAGATGTTATATCATAAACAACTCTATTGACATTTTTTACTTCATTAACTATTCTTCTAGAAATTACATCTAACACTTCATAAGGTATCTTAGCATAATCAGCTGTCATTCCATCAATTGAACATACTGCTCTTATAGCAAGAGTATACATATATGTTCTTTGATCCCCCATAACCCCAACTGTTCTATTATTTAACAAAACTGTAAAATATTGCCAAATTTGTTTGTTAAGATTAGCTTTTTTTATTTCTTCATTTAAAATACTATCACTTTCTTGAACAATTACTAATTTTTCTTTAGTAACATCTCCAATTATTCTAATGGCAAGTCCTGGACCTGGAAAAGGTTGACGATTAATAAGCTCTTCATCTATTTTTAATACTCTTCCTAAGTTTCTAACTTCATCTTTAAATAATTTATTTAATGGCTCCAACAATTTAAATTTCATATTTTCTGGAAGGCCACCAACATTATGATGTGATTTTATTGTTTGTGCAGTTTTAGTTCCTGATTCAATTACATCAGTATATAAAGTTCCTTGAGCAAGATAAGTAAAATTTCCTATTTTGCTTGATTCTTTTTCAAAAACATTTACAAAAGTATTACCAATTATTTTTCTTTTCTTTTCTGGATCAGTAACATCTTTTAATAGATTTAAAAATGTCTCACTTGCATCTATTTTTATAACATTAATATTAAATCTTTTAAAACGTTCCATTACCTTATTAGCTTCATTTTTTCTAAGCAATCCATGGTCTATAAACATACAAGTTAATTGATTTCCTATTGCTTTATTAATTAATATAGCAGCTACAGTTGAATCAACGCCACCGGAAATACCTAATAATACTTTATCTTTTCCTACAACATCTTTAATATGCTTTATTTGCTCATCAACATATTTTTCCATACTCCAAGAAAGATTACACTTACAAATTAAAGTTACAAAATTTTTTAATATTTCTTTTCCATAAATGGAATTATTAACTTCTGGATGAAATTGTACCCCATAAATGTTTTCTTGTTCATTTGCAAAAGATGCAATAGGACAATCATTGCTTTTAGCAAGTAGTTTAAAATTATCAGGTAATTTTGTTACTTTATCTCCATGACTCATCCAAACCATTTGTTTTAATGGAGTGTTTTTAAATAGCAATGAATCATTTACAATTTCAATTTCTTTTCCACCATATTCTTTTATTAAAGAAGAATTTACAATTCCATTTTTTATTTTAGCAATGTATTGCATACCATAACAAATACCAAGAATAGGTATTCCAAGTTTGAAAATTTCTTCATTACATTTTAAAGAATTTTCTTCATAAACTGAATTTGGTCCTCCTGATAGAATAATTCCTTTTACATTTCTTTTAAGTATTTCTTCTACTGAAATATCATAACTTACAAGTTCAGAAAAAACACCTATATCTCTTATTCTTCTTGCTATTAATTGATTATATTGACTTCCAAAGTCTAATACTAATATTTCTTCTAGTTTTTCCATATTTACCTACTTTGTATAATTTGGTGCTTCTGTTGTTATTTCAATGTCATGTGGATGACTTTCTTTTAAACCAGCATTAGTTATTTGAATAAACTTTGCTTTCTCTTGTAAAGTTTCGATATTGATTGCTCCACAATATCCCATTCCTGATTTAATACCACCACATAATTGATATACTGT
>CAKPXW010000136.1 GCA_934202505.1 uncultured Bacilli bacterium
CAAGACCTACGACGACGAGTTGCATCGTGTCATCATTCACGGCATCCTGCACCTGTGCGGCATCAACGACAAGGGTCCGGGCGAGCGCGAGATCATGGAGGAAAACGAGAACAAGGCTCTCGCCGTGCTCGAAGGTGCTTCGATATTGAAATAGTAAAATAAACAGCTAAATCAAAAATTGATAAACTCCCAACTTCTCTTTTCCCCATTAATCTAATAATTATTATTAAATACCCATACATAAATATTGTATATAAAATTACTTTTCCTATCATATTATCACATGTATATTTTTACCACTAATTGAATATATATACTTTAGGTGAACAATATGAAAAAAATTATTATTTCTTTACTTTTATCAATGATCATTTTATTTGCTTTTATCTTATTAGAAAGTATTATTCTAAGTGCAATTCATTTACACAAAGGAATATATCTCAAAGATGGATATTTAAATTTGATAAGTTTAATAACCTTTTTCTTAGTAGGATTTATTTTAGGTTTAATAATTAAAAAACAAGGTCTAAAATATTCTTTAATATTTGACCTTGTATATTTTGTTATTTGTTTAACATATTACTTGATTTTGAAAAATTTTACTATCCAAGTTTTAATAACAATGTTTTGTAAATGTTTGTTATTTTCTCTTGGAAGTATTCTAGGCGTGAATTTAAAAAAGTGATGTTTGATAAGGAATACGCAAATGTTTGTAACCTTTTTCGGTTACAACTCTTCCGCGTGGTGTTCTATTAATTAATCCTTGTTGTAATAAATAAGGTTCATATACATCTTCTAGTGTTCCAATTTCTTCTCCAATTGCCGCAGCAATAGATTCAATACCAACTGGGCCACCTTTAAATCTTTCAATAATTCCTTTAAGATAACGAATATCGACATCATCTAAGCCTATTTCATCAACTTTTAAGGCATCAAGTGCTTGCTTTGTAACATTAATATCTATTACATTATCATTAACAACTGTAGCGAAATCTCTTACACGTCTAAAAAGACGATTTGCAATACGAGGAGTTCCACGACTTCTTCTTGCAAGTTCTATAGCGGCATTATCATCAATGATATGATTATAAACCTTAGCAGTTCTTTTTACTATCTTAGTTAAATCTTCTAAGCCATAATAATCAAGTTTAAAAATAATGCCAAATCTATCACGTAATGGAGCAGAAACATCACCAACACGAGTAGTAGCTCCTACTAAGGTAAATGGTGGTAAATCTATTACTAAAGAGTGTGCACTAGAATCTTTACCTACTACTATACTAATACTATAATCTTCCATTGCTGAATATAATAATTCTTCTACAACCTTTGGAAGTCTATGAATTTCATCGATAAATAAAATATCTCCTGGTTCAAGAGAAGTCAAAATTGAAGCAAGATCTCCTGTTTTTTCTATAGCAGGGCCACTTGCAACTTTAATATTACTATGCTTTTCATTGCCTATAACATGGGCCAACGTTGTTTTTCCAAGGCCTGGAGGTCCATAGATTAAAACATGGTCCAATGCTTCATTACGAGCATTACTTGCCTTAATGAATATAGACAAGTTTTTTTTCATATCTTCTTGTCCTATATATTCAAGTAAAGTTACTGGCCTTAATTTTATATCATCTTCGTCTTCATTTAATTTATTGCTTTTTAAAACATCATTATTCAAGTATAACACCTACTTCCTTAACATACTTAAACATTCTTTAATTATTGCAGTAATGTTTTTACTAGAAATATTTTCAACTTTGTTTAGTGCGCTATCAATTTCTGCAGTTTTATAACCAAATTGTCTTAAAGCATCATATACATCGTTATAAGTATCATCCTTTTTAAAATCAACTTTTTTCTCTTCTACTACCAATTTTCCTTTTAAATCTAAAATAATTTGTTGAGCAGCTTTAGCACCAATAGATGGAAGTTTTTTCAAGAAAGAAATATTACCAAATTCAATAGCACTAATTAAATTAGCCACTGTTGTAGCTCCAAGCATAGCACTTGCGGTTTTTGGCCCAATGCCATTAACATCTATTAATTTTAAAAATAAATCTTTTTCTTGTTTTGTTTTAAAACCATATAGGCAAAACATATCTTCCTTTACTTGAAAATATGTATATACTAATGCTCTTCCATATGAAAAATCTTGAGGTCTTGAAACTTGAACTTCAAAACCAATACCATTTACTTCTATATTGATAGTTGAAAGTGTTATATCAACAATATCACCTTGTAAAAAAGAAATCATATAATCACCACCAAATTTCTTTTTTATTATACTATATTAAAGCTCTTTAAAGCAAACTAATTGTTTCGTTAGTTTTATCTACAACATATATAATTTTATCATCACTTATTATATTACAATTTGAGAAACTATTAGCATAGACATCAATTTTCTTTTTCGAATAAATATTTCCAGAAAATTCTCCTAATATTTTTATATTATGATTTGAAATTATACTTGTATATTTATTAACATTACCAATTATTATTACATCATCATCTGATACTTCTTCTTCAAATGTTACTATAACTTTCAAAGAATTGGTAATTTTACTTACAAGTTCAAATAATTTTTCATCACTATCTTGATAATCTAATATGATTTGAAAGATTCTTTGTCCGTTTTCAAATCTGATTTTATCTACTTTTTTGGCTATTTCTTCATATGGGTCGTTTAAATTTTCAACTTTAATTTTATATTTTTCCATAATTTTTTTCTCCTTATGAAATAAATAACAAATTATCTTTAAAAATTTTGTCACATTTTGACTTTTATATTATCATTTATGCTATAAAACTCTTTTTTTCCTATTATTATATGATCTAAAAACTTTATACCAATTAAATTTAAAGCTTCTTTTATACTGACAGTCATTTTTAAATCATTATTACTCGGAGTACTATTACCTTCCGGATGATTATGCATTAAAATAACTTTTTTAGCTTTACTTTCAAGAACTTTTTGGCAAATAAATCTTATATTTATATTTACACTATCATCATTTCCTAAAGATAAAAGTTCATCTTTAATAATGTAATTTTGATTATTTAAATAAATAATATAAAAATTTTCCTGAGAAGTTTTACTCAATAAATACTTATAATGCTCATAAATATCTTTACCACTTTTAACTTTTAAATGATAATGAATCTCATTGTAAAAGTCTATTCTTTTAAATAAACAATAAATAACTTTGATATCTAAAGCCTTAATTTTATTAATTCCATATGTTTCTTGAAGTTCATTAAAAGGAGCTTCTATTACACCTTTTATAGTATGGTACTTACTAATTAGTTGCCCTGAAATATCTATTGCTGAGTATTTTTTATTCCCATTTTTAATAATTAATGCCAGTAGTTCAATATCGTTTAATGAGTCAATTCCAAATAAAAGTGCCTTTTCTCTTGGACGATTGTTTAATGGTAAGTCTTTTATTTTCATGTTGTAAATTTAAACTTAAATCCACCAGGTAAAGTAATATCGCCTTTTTTAGATCCAAATATTTTATAAGCTACTACTGTTACAATGGTTACAACTACAAATGCCGTAATTATACCCATTCCAAGTTCTGCACCCTTACCATATAAGTTGTTGCATTCTTCGTTTGTTAATTTTCGATAATTTAAATTTTCTATCATTTTTAGTCTCCTTCTATTTTTATAATAGTAATTTTTTCTTAAAAATGAAAAAAAAATAAAAAATAAAAAATAAAAAGTCAGTTCAAAATGAACCGACTAATTATTATACAAATTTTGAAAGAATATAAGATATAATTTTTTCAATTGGATTATTCATATATACAAATTTTGAAATGGTTACTTCATCCGTATTTAAACATATTGTATTCGTCAACCAATCACTCAAAGAGCCACCAACAGATACTAAAGCAACAATTCCATATGAAATAAGACAAATAACAAATAAAGCAAACACAGCAAATATAGCAACGCCTAATAATTTATCAAGAAATTTTCCAATTGAAAATGAAGTAAATGAATCAAACACTTTATT
>CAKPXW010000137.1 GCA_934202505.1 uncultured Bacilli bacterium
GTATTAGAACTATGTCTTTTAAAGTTAGATATTTCTCCTTTAATATAAATATCTTGTAAAAAATAATTATTTTCTAAATATGTTTTTATATATAAATTTAATTCTGATACACTAATATATTCATCAGTATTCATAATTTTTCCCTATTTTATCTAAAACGGCATTTACAAATTTATAAGATTTTTCATCACAATATTTCTTTGTTAAGTCGACAGCCGTATCTATAGCAACTTGTTTTTCACTACGTCTATTTAATATTTCCAAGCTAAACAAGAGCAAGATTGCTTGCTCTATTAAATTTAAACGATCAAAAGTCCAAGTTTTTGCTAGATTATCGTTTATAATATCTTTAAGTTCATTTTTTTCTTTTAATGTTTCAAAAACAATAGTTTTAAAATATTCATCACATGAAGAAAAAGGAATGTCCATTACATCTAAAACTATTTCTTCAATATTTTTACGATATTTAGAATCAACAAGTGATGTATAAAATAACTGTTGATATATACAAATCATTGCCTTTTCATGTAATTGAGTTCTTGTTAAATTTTCGATTGCCATTTTAAACACCACTTTCTATCTTATTTTAAAAGATCACTATATAAAGACCAGTAAACATTTTCTTTATACTCATCTATTATATCATTATTTACATCAACTGTAAAAGAGGATAATGTATCAAATATATATAAATCAATATTTACCACATGTGTTGTATTTAATACAATCTTATGTAAGTTAGTGCAACTATCAAAAGAACCAGAATTAAGTTTTACAATATTTTGCCCAAATGTAATAGATTTTATTGTATTATCACCAGTAAATGCTCCACCAGCAACCATAACAATATTATCACTTACAACCACATCTTCAATATTATTTATATTATTAAATTTAATTAAAATATTATTAATTACTATAAATTCTTCCTTACTTTCATCAAGCCATTTTGTTCCCATAAATACTTTAGTTCCAATATTTGAAAGATGATTTGAATAAGAAATATTTGTAAGTTCCAAGCAACCAAGGAAAGCTTCATCACCAATTGATTCGACATTTTCAATATTTATATCTTTAATAAGTCGACAATTTGCAAAAGCAAAACTTCTAATTTCTTTAATTGTAGATGGAAGATTTACTTTTTCTACCATTCCACAACCATTTAAGAAATTTGCTGTAATTATAGTAGAATTTGCATTAACAGTTACTTCTTTTAAAGAAGTAGGTACATTTGCTGAATATCCACCAAATAGACTTGATACTTTTACATTACCATTTAATTCTAATTTTTCAATGCTTGAAGCACCTTGTAAGATAAATACATTAGTAGTATAAGAATCTTTTAAGACAAATTCTTTCAATGATTTAGAATTTGCAAAACAATAATCACCAAGTGTTAAACTATTATCAGGTAAAACTAAATTTGTAACATTATTATTATAAAAAGCATAAGAAGCTATTGATTGTAATTTGTTATTTTCTAAAGCAAAACTTATATTCTTTAAAGAAAGTTCATAAACTTCCCATAAGGCACTTGTAGAAGATAAATTCTTAGATACACCAATATTAGCAAAAGCATAGTCACCTATCGCTTCAAGATTTTTGCCAAAAGAAACTGAAGAAATGGATGTTTCAAAAAAGGCATAAGATCCAATATTAGTTAAAGTTTCAGGAAGAGAAATGCTATTTAAAGCGTTTGCTTGTTTAAAGGCATTATCTTGAATATTTACAATTGCCGTATCTTCAAGATTTATAGATTTTAAATAATAACATTTTTCAAAAGCACTATTTTCAATTGATTGAAGATTACTATTTTTAGCAAAAGTAATTTTTTCAATAGAACTATTATAAAAAGCTTTTTCAGAAATTTCTTTAACACTAGATGCAATATTTATCTCTTTAACACTACTTGCATTAAAGGTATTTGCATTGATTATTTCTACACCTTCAGGAATTGTTAATGTTGCTTCATCACCTACATAATTTAAAACTTTATTTCCAAGAATGACAAGTCCATCATTTAAATTACTAACATCGCTTTCCCATTTTGTGTTTTTAAATGCATTATTTTCAACAGCCACTGCATCACATTGAATAGATGTAAGTTTTGTACAATTTAGAAAAGCATTATCTTGAACTTGTTGAATATTACTTGAAATAGAAAGTGTTGTTAAAGCTTTACAAGCTGCAAAGGTATTTGCATATATAATTGCACTTTCTTTATCTTTAAACGCATCTTCTTGAATAGTTACATCAGTTAAAGAAGCACAACCACTAAAAGCACCACTGCTTAATACTTTAATATTTTCTTTTAAAGTAAGGGACTTAATTCCTGTTTTAGCAAAGGCATTTTTGCCAATTGTTTCAATGCTTTCAGGGATAGTAGGGACAAAACTTGATAATCCTTCAAAAGCACTATCGCCTACATTAATTAAAGAATTTCCAAGATCTAAATTACTTAATTTATTACAACCATAGAAAGCTTTAGAGCCAATACTTTCAAGAGATGATGTTCCATTTTGATTAAAACTTTCAAGCAAATTATTTTCAAGGAATGCATTATCTTTTATTTCTTTAAGTTTATTACCAACATTTACTATTTCAAGTTTACTCCAGTTTTTAAAAGCATTTGCTCCAATTGATATAACACTTTCAGGTAAATTTAAAATTGTAACTGTATTGTCATTTTTACTTGTTGCATTAAAAGCTCCATCACCTATTGTTTCAAGATTATTGCCTTTAAATTCAATAGAAGAAAGTTTGTTTCCAGCAAAAGCATTATTTCCAATTAGTTTTAAAGATTCAGGAAATGAAATACTAGTAATAGTATTACATTTTTCAAATGCTGAATCATAAATTCCTATTAATCCTTCATTTAAAGTAATAGAAGTATATTTTTTATTTTTAAAAATATCATTAGATATATATTTAATATTTGAATCTAGAGTTAATGTAGTAGCAGCAGCTAATGCATCATCAATTTGAAGTAAAATTCCTGCAATTACAATAGTCTTATTTGCATTATCTTTAATGAATTGTGTTTTTTCAAAAGCTGTAGAATCAATAAAAGTAAGCGTAGAAATATTATTTAATGCATCAACATTTACAAGACCTGTTGATCCAGTAGATGGAGCAATAAAAGCATTTTCTTCAATTGATTCAAGTGAAGGATTATCACTTAAAACGATACTACTACAGCCTTTATATTCTTTAGATTCAACTAATGCAAAAGCTTCTTTAAAAGCTTCTTTTTTAATTGCTTTTAAGGAATTAACAATTTGGAATTGCCCACTTTGTACTTCATCTTGATAACCAAATGCAGATATTTTATTAGTTGCAAAAGCATTTTCACCAATTTCTTCTAGTTTGCAATCTTTAGGAAGATAAACTTCTTTTAATTTACAAGACATAAAAGCTTTAGTACCAATCGTTTCAAGACTTGCAGGTAATCGTAATGTTGTATCAACATTTTTAGATGTTGAATAACAAGAATAAAAGGCTTCATCTTCAATTACTTTTAAAGAAGAATTAGCAGCAAAAGTAATTTTTAGTAAAGATTTATTATCTTTAAAAGCACTTTTACGAATATATTTTATATATGAAGGTATAGTAAGTTCAGTTTCACGACATCCTTCAAAAGCAGATTCACTTATTTCTTCAAGATTGCATGTTTCAGGGAAAACAATACTTCTATATTGACAAGTTGAAAAGGCAGACTTACCAATTGATTCAATTGTTGAGGGTAAAACTAGCCCATTTTCATCACTTTTTCCAAGATTACTACAGTTAGCAAAGGCATTATCACCAATTTGTTTAAGTGATGATGGCATATTTATAGTTTTTAACATAGTACAATTGCTAAAAGCTTGATCTTCAATTACTTCAATAGTATCAGGTAATGAAACTTCTAGTAAACTTCTTTGATTATAAAAAGCTTCACTTGCAATTTTAGTAACAGTTCTTCCACCATATTTTTCATCAATAACAAATAAGTTATAGTCATCTTTTTTAGC
>CAKPXW010000138.1 GCA_934202505.1 uncultured Bacilli bacterium
TTTATATTATTAATAACTGCTGTTTGAATAATAGAAAATAATTTAGTAGTAATAGATATGATCTAGATGTTTGAAATACTTTTCCTTGAATGACAAAAGGTTTTACAACTCTTTCTATTAGTTATTTCTATATGAACATCATCAAAAAAGATAAATAAATTCCCCCAGCATTCCTTTGTGTAGTTAATAGCCTCATTTAATTTAGATATTGGATGTGGATTAGAATTAAATACTATTTCATATCTTTCATAATCTGTATAATGTTTTCCTATAATATAAAATCTTCCTAGTTTTCTACTATGAGGATATCAGTTTTCTTTCTTTTTGTAAGTGTGTTATTTTTTGACATATACAAATAAAAAACTTACGAACAATTAAGTACGTAAGTTAAATTTCAATGGAGCAGATGACGGGAATCGGACCCGCATAGTCAGCTTGGAAGGCTGAAGTTCTACCACTGAACTACATCTGCATTGCTCGATTATAATACCATATAATCAAAATGATTTCAATAGTATTTTTAATTTTTTAAAAAAAAATGTTAAATGAAAAAGTAATTCCATAATGATTTGATTTTATTTTTTTAAAATGAAAACGCTTTACAGTAAATTAAAACTATTTAAACTTGAAATAGAAAAATAATAGTGTTAAAATTCTCAATTGTGGAAAGATATATACATTGAATAATATATATATTATTCTATAAGAATATTTAAAGGATGTGAAAAAATGAATTATATATTATTACTTGGAATCTTGCTTCTATTAGGACTTTTATCAACAAGAGTTGTAAAAAAATTAAAATTACCTAATGTAACAGGATATTTGATAATTGGGTTACTCACTGCTTTGATTTGCATTTTAATTGATAAATTTGCTAATCAATCTTTTACAAATGAACTAATTAAGTTAAATGATGTATTGTCTGATGTTGCTCTTGGCTTTATTGCCCTTTCAATAGGTGAAGAGTTCAAATTATCTAAAATTAAAGAATATGGAATGAAAATAATTTCCATTACAATAATTCAAGCATTGCTTGCTGTAATTTTAGTTGATATTGGACTTGTAATAATTTGTCTTTTATTAGGACTTACTCCTGCAATTGCTATTTGTCTTGGCGCTATTGCAGCTGCCACTGCGCCAGCAGCAACTTTAATGGTAATTCACCAATATAAAGCAAAAGGACCTTTAGTTGATATCTTATTACCAGTTGTTGCTTTTGATGATGCAATAGGACTTATTGTTTTTGCAATATCTGTATCAATTGCTAAAGTTATATCTTCAGGAAGTCCTATAACATTTATGAGTATTTGTTTAATTCCTTTATTAGACATTATTGGATCTATTTTGATTGGTTTTTTACTAGGGGTTTTACTTCATTATGTAGTTAAATTCTTCCAAAGTCGTAATAATCATATTATCAATTTAATAACATTTACACTATTAGGTGTTGGTATTTGCAAAGCAATAAATAATATTTCAATAGGTGGAGAATTTTTAGAGTTTTCAAATTTATTATGCTGTATGATGATAGGAGCTGTCTATATTAATATGGCTAAAAATGATGAAAAAGAAATTGTTGAAAGAGATTTTGGCTTAATTGATAGATGGACACCAGCTTTATTTATGTTATTCTTCGTTTTAAGTGGAACTCATCTTGTGACTTCTGCAAATTCAATTTTAACAAATAGTGATATAAACTTTGCATATGTATTTATTATATTCCTAGGTTATTTAATTTTACGTTCAGTTGGAAAAATACTTGGTGCATATATTGGTTGTAAAATTACTCATCGTATTCCAACAATTACTAAACATTTAGGATTTACTTTACTTCCCCAAGCAGGTGTAGCAATTGGAATGGCAAACCAAATTTCTAATAATGCTGCCTTTAATGCAAGTGGTATAGGAAATGTAATTGTTACAGTTGTTCTATGTGCAACTTTAGTTTATGAATTAGTAGGACCACTTCTAACTAAATGGTCTCTTGAAAAAGCAGGAGAGATTCCAAATGAACTTGGAATTTATCCTTATGAAGTTCAAAACAATAAATAATAATTATAATAAAAGATGCTTTTCAAATAAGGCATCTTTTTATTTGACATAATAAAAAAAGTAAATTTATGGATTGAAACAGATGAATTATTATTTCTTTTACAAAATAATAAAAAAATGTGAAAATTAAATTCACATTTTTTCTTTAAAACATATTATTTATGATAGGTAAGCTCTATGTGTAATACATCCACTTGAATTGGCAAGTAGATTATAATTTACAGCAAATTGAATGATTGAATGAGCAGGTATAGAAATAGAATAAGTAAATGGTTGTTCAATAGCATCACCATATTCATTTTTCCCAAGTCTTACACAATATGTTGGTTTATATGTGTTACTTATTGAACCATCCATATTTCTTATAAAGGCAAGTATTACTCCATTTTGTGATAATGAATATGTAAATGTTCTTTCTTTATCACCTTGATTAACTAAAGTAATTGTATCAATATAGTCTACCATCCAGTTACCAATGTTTGAGGTGTTTCCTCTTCCATCAAAATGAAGTTGATCAATAATTATTTTTTCATTTTTGCTATTTATTGTATTATAAACTGTCATGTCTGTGCCTGCAGTTTCTTTTAAATGATTACCATTTAAATGGGTATACCAAGTATCTATATCTATATTTTCGTAGCCAATGATATTTGGAATTTTAGAGTGAGCAGTTCCATTAACCCTTTGTTGACCAACATAATAAGGATTTGTAAATGTTACAGGTAAATATGTTGATTTTGTAGCATCATTAAATTCCCAAACATAATCGCAATCAACAACACCGTGACAATCTTCATCACCAACATATTGGCTACCATAATCGCCTGCTACATATCCTTGTTGATCATTACCTTTAACATAAGATGATTCATTTATTGTTGAGGCATCTTTATCTTTGTATACAAGAAATTGTCCTTCAGCAGTGCCGTTAGCAACAGAAAATAAAACTGCTCCATTACTACAACCACAAATAGAACTATTAACTACAATGTTTGCTGATTTAAATACATTAATATTTTGATAACTATCTTTTGTTGTACCACCCATTACATAAATATATTTTCCAGCAGGTATTCTATAAGTTATTGGTGATCTGTTTGCTGATTTATAATTATTACTAAAAGCCACATATGCATTATAATTATCTTTTTGTGAAGTTGTATAGGAAGATGTATCTACTCTGAATTCTGTATTATAGAATTTTACCCATTCATCTTCACCAAGCCAAGCTCCAGCTCCTTTTGTTTGATAGCCCATATTTTTAACAGTTATATAAATATCTTTATTATCTGTATTTGTTACTCTATAGCCATAAAAATAACTCGTATTTGCATTGTTATGTTCAAATGTAAAGAATACATCTTTTCCAGTAACATCTTGTCTTGTTAGACATTTATTCATATCACTTGTAGATAAAGCTTCTGGGTTATTACAATTCACATATAATCCTTTTCCATCATTTCTTTTTTCATAAGATATGTTTGCTGCTTTTAATGGACTCACTTCATTTGTAGATGAAGTTGATAATTTTGAAATATCAGTCGAACTATTAATTTCATATGGTAATTCAACTTTATGGTTATCTAAGGTTGTTGTAATATTGAACCATTGTTCATTAGTTATAGTTTGAATACTAATATATACAATTTCATTTTTCTTTAAAGGAATAGTTAATATAGTTTCATTTGAAGAAAGTAAAGACTTATTAAAATTATAGAGTTCAATTTTTTTACTAGAGTTACAAGAAATAGTATAAGTGTCATCATAAGGGGCAAATACTTTATAAGTAGCTAATCCTTTTTCATCAGATACATCATATAAAGAAGATAGTCTAAATTCTTCATCATTTTTTGCTACTAAATCTTTATTTATAATTTCTGTAATAACAATAC
>CAKPXW010000139.1 GCA_934202505.1 uncultured Bacilli bacterium
CAAGTTTTAATGTTATTTAACCCAAAATTAGCATCTAAATAAAAATTTTTATATTTAGATAAATGCGCATATATTTGACCATCTAAAAATAAAGCAATAGTAGGCAATTCTTCAGCATAAAAATCTTGTAATTCATGAGCATATAGAATATAATCATCTAACGTTTTAGCATTTTCAAGATTAGACATAATAGTATCTAGAGTTTTAGAATAAACTTCTGCTCCTCCTTGTACTGGATGATTTCCGTTTATGTACATTCCTCCTAAATTTGACATACCATAAGAAGTATAACCAAAAATTGCAGCTTCCATAGTAATTTCTTTATAAAGATGATTACCTTCATTAGCAAACTTATGAGAAGTTTTTTCGTTATAATGTGTTTTATCAACAATATCAAGATCTACTTTAATGCCAAAATTTTCAAGTTGTGTTTTAACAAATTCTGCATAACCAAGATGGGTGGTTTTACTTGAATTAACTGTTAAAGAAAAAGAAGCTATTATTCCATCTTTTTCATAGTATTGGTTAACTTTTTTATAATTAGAAGCAAGCATATATTGGTTAGCTTTTTCAAGATTAGTAGTTAGTTTTTCAGTTTCTTTATAACCAAATAAAGTAGAAGGTACAAAACTTCTATTAGGAGTTTTAGCATATTGGCTACCAAAATATTTCTTAAAAGATTCATAATCAAGAGCATAAGAAATAGCATATCTAATGTTTTTGTCAGAGGCAAAGCCTTTTTTATTATTAAAAGTTAACATTGCAGGACAATTTGTGGTAGGAATATTATCTAAAGTTATGTTTGAATGTGTACTTAAAATATCTAAATAAGTAGTATTGATACCTGTTGCATAATTCCAAATGAAATCTAAATCTTCATTCATTAAAGATGAATACATAACATCTTCATTAGAAAAAATTTTATAAACTACTTTTTCAACATTTACGGTAAAAGGATAATATTCATTTTTTGTAAAAATAAGAGTATTAGCATCTTTATCAAATTTATCAAGTTTATAAGGTCCACAAGTAACTCTTGCATCTTCTATAGATACTTCTTTTTTATTATTATAGATATGTTCAGGTCTGATTCTAAAAGTAGTCATATCTTCTAAGGCTTTAATATTTGAACTTTCTAAAATTAGGGTTATTGTTTTTAAATCATTAGAAATTTCATAAGATGCATATTTTCCTTTTACATCATTACTACTAAAAATTACATTTTCAGCAGTTTCTTCAAATTTTAAAGAAAATAGAATATCATTAGCTGTAACATCGATTCCATCTGACCATTTTAGATTATCAATGACAGTATATTTATAGGTATTAGAATCAATAACTTCGTAGTTAGCAAGACAAGATAGAAATTCCCCATTAACATTTTTAGAAATAAGAGGCATTTCTGAAACTCCACTTGCAAGCATATCATAAGCATATTCATCACGAATAGCTTTTTCAATTTTACCAGTAGTCCCAATAGTAATCTTTGCAATTTTTTTATTATCAAAAGAAGACGAATTATTATCTTTAGTAGCACAACTATTTAAAACTATAGTTAAAAAGGTAAGGGTTAAATAAATATTTTTTTTCATAAGTTAAAAAGCCTCTTTTCTTTTAATGTTTTGTCATTTAGTTCATAGATTATATCGCAATAATTTTTTAATAAGTTTTCATCATGAGAAATTATTAAGATACTAGCATTTAGTTTTTTAGTTTCTTCTTTTAAAAATGATAAAATATTTGCTTGAGTAGAAACATCTAGCATAGAAGTTGCTTCATCTAAAATGATAAGTTCTGGTTTAAAAAGTAAGCATTTTCCAATTGCTATTCTTTGAGCTTCACCACCAGATAACTGACTTGGCAAATGATTTAATATATCATTATCCAGACTTAGTTTTTTTCCTAAAGAATTGACATATTCTTTTTCACCTTTTTTATCTGCCAAATGGTAGTATCTAATTAATTCATAAAAACTACTTCTAATTTTTTGCGTAGGATCTAATATTGCAAAAGGTTGTTGATAAACCATTTGAATTTTTAAACCCATTTTCCGATTGTATTTTTGCTTGTTTGAATATAAAAGTGCGTCATTAAAATATATTTTTCCATCATTTATTTTTTCAAGTCCACAAATTATTTTAGCAAGAGTTGATTTACCAATACCATTTGCTCCAAATATGCCAATTATTTGTTTTGATTCTATTGTTAAAGAAAGATCATCTAAGATTTTATTTTTATTAAAACTTTTAGAAATATGTTCAAGTTTAATCATAAATGCATCTCCATATAGCAAATTTGTTTTTTTGTAAAGGAATATCTTCATTACAAGAATTTTGGTATTTAGTACAACGATTAGCAAAAGGGCAAGTAGAATTAACATTTCTAATAACTAAACTTTCATGCATTCCATTTTCCACTAAGGCAGAAATTAATGATTTTGTATAGGGGTGTTTAGGACAAAATAAAATTTTTTTACTTTTCCCTTGTTCCATAACTATTCCTTTATTTAAAACAATGCACTTAGAAGATTCATTGACTAAAGATATATCATGAGTAATTAAAATAATTGCAGCCAAGGGAAACATTTCTTTTAATAAACCAATTATTTCATTTTTAGCTTTGACATCTAAACCATTAGTAGGCTCATCGGCAATTATGAGTTTTGGATTAGAAATGCTAGCAAGCATTATTACGATTTTTTGACCCATGCCTCCAGATAATTCAAAAGGATATTTTTTCAATATTTCTTCTACATTATCAAAGCCAACTTTTGAAAGTAAATCATGTTTATATTGTAAATAACGATTTCTAGGTATTTTATTTCTTTTTAGACTATCATCAATTTGTTTAGATATAGTAATTTTAGGATTTAATGATTCAAGTCCACTTTGAGGAATATAGACTATTTCTTTACCAAGATATTTTTTAATTGATTTATGGTTTGATAAATCTTTGCCATTAAAAATAAAAGAAAGTCCATTTGAATATACATTTTCAGGAAGTAGTTTCATTATTGAATGAGCAATGATTGTCTTACCAGATCCAGTTTCTCCAATAATAGATAATATTTCTTTTTCATTCAAAGAAAAAGATACATTGTTTATTAATATTTTTTCACTTTTATTAAGTTTTGCTTTAATAATTCCACTATTATATTCAATCATCATTTTTTACCAATATTACTATAATATGATATACTTTTTTATCTTTATTTTCAAGGAAAAATATATACAAAATCAATTGTTTTGTCCATTTTTAACTATAAAAATAAGATAAATATTCATAAAAAATATTTTTTTACTATCTTTCATTATAAAGTGGACACGATGTATTATTTTCTGTATAATAATATTAATTTAAAAGGACAAAGTGTATATGGAAAAAAAGAAAAAAACGGAGATTTTAATTAATAATGCTTTTACCAAAATCATTAACGAAAAAGATTATTATGATGTAACAATTCAAGATATTTTAGATGTTGCCAAAGTTAGTCGTTCAGCTTTTTATTTACATTATAAAACAAAAGAAGATTTACTTTTAATCTATTCTAAGCACATTTTTCAACATGTATTTGGGCATGTTCATAAAGAAAAAACTCATGATTTTTCTAATGAATTATTTTATGATTATCGAAATTTGATAACGCATATTTTTTATCATGTTCGTGATGAAAAAGAACTATTTAATGGAATGTTAAAATCTAAAGCTAATACCTTGTTTTTAGATGAAATTAGAATAAATATTTCGCATTTAGTAGACTCATATTATAATAATTATCCTTATAGAGATATAGCAATTCCTTTTGAACTTTATAAATCAATTTTAGTAGAAAGTTTTATTTCTATGTTAAAATATTGGATGAAAAATAATTATTTGGAATCTCCTGAAGAAATGGGGAAATACTATTTTTCTTTATTTAATA
>CAKPXW010000140.1 GCA_934202505.1 uncultured Bacilli bacterium
ATTTCTTGAGCATAGCCAAATGTTCCAGTAATCATTTTTTTATTAATGATTAATCCGCCACCTATACCAGTTGATAATGTAATATATTGACAAACATCATATCCTTTTCCATTTCCAACCATTGCCTCAGCTAGCGAGGCAACATTAGCATCATTTCCTACAGACACTTTTAAATTCAATTCTTTCTCAAGCATATGTTTAAAATCAAATGAGTTAAAAATGTTTAAATTTGGAAGATGCGATACTACACCATCTTTATTAACAGGACCTGGAACACCAATTCCAAGTCCTAAAACATTTTCTTTTACTTCAAGTTTGTCATACATTTTTTTTATTTGTTTGACAATTCCTTCAATACCATCTTTACATGTGCTTTCTTTTAAAGATTTAACTATATTTCCTAAATTGTCAACTAAAGCAACACGTATATTTGTACCACCAAGATCAACACCAATAGCAAATGACATTATAATTTACATACTTTCATAAAGTTTGTATTGCCAACGCCATTCCCACCAGTAATAATGAAAGTATCTCCTTCTTTTAATCCATAATAAGTTGCAATTTCTGAAGCTTTACTAACAAAATCAGCTTCAAATGTTGGATGATTTGATACTACAGGATAAATACCCCAGAATAAAGCAAGTGATTTTCTTACACTATCATCACTAGAAATAGAAGCAATAGCACAATTTGGACGAAGCATAGAAATTCTTTTTGCTGTTGCGCCTGATTCAGAAAAAGCAACAATAAGCTTTGCATCTACTGATTTTGCTGTTTCTTTAACTGATAAAGCAACTGCTTCATTTAAGTTTTTATCTTTTGTATAAGCATCTATTCTATTGTAATGTGAAAGTTCATCAGCATGTTCTTCAGTAGCAGTTAAAATTTTTGCAAGCATTTTTACAGATTTAATTGGATATAAACCAACTGTTGTAACATTTGATAATGATAAAGCATCTACTCCATCCAAAACTAAATTTGCTACATCAGCAACTTCAGCACGACTTGGTTTTTTATTTCTAGTCATTGATGATAAAATTTGAGTACCAACAATTACAGGTTTTCCTGCATCATTACATTTTCTTATCATTTTCTTTTGAACGATTGGAAGTAATTCTAAAGAAACTTCATTGCTTAAATCGCCACGTGGAATAACAATGCCATCAGCAACATTTAAAATTTCATCAAAGTTTTCTAAAGCAATAGCATTTTCAATTTTTGCATAAACTTTTATATTAGAATTTTGATCTTCTAAATATTTTTTAATTTGTAAAACATCATCAACATCACGAACAAATGATGCAGCTATAAAGTCAACATCCATATTAATTGCAAATTTTAAGTTAGCAATATCATCACCACTTAAAATTGGTAAAGATGTTTTAACATGAGGAATATTTATTAAACAATGACTTACAAGATTTCCTGAATTTTGAGTAACACATTCTAATTTTTTAGATCTTTTATCAACTTTTAAAACTAATAATTTTAATTGTCCAGCATTTGCAAGTATAACATCGCCTTCTTTAACTTCATTTACAATGCTTGGATACTTAATTGAAAACATTGAAGAATTACCAACAACTGTTGAATTTGTATAAATAGTTACTTTGCATCCTTTGCCAACGCTTACAACATCATTTTCAAAAGTATCTGCTAATACTTTTGGACCACATGTATCAAGCATAATAGAAATTGGACGGCCATGAATTAAAGATAATTTTCTAATTTTTTCAACATATCTTTGTTGAGTAGAAACATCACCATTAGAAAAATTAAGTCTTGCTACATTCATCCCTGCTAAAAGCATTTGTTCAAGAGTTGATTCATTTTCAGATTGAGTGCCAATTGTACAAATAATTTTTGTTTTGTTTAACATGTTCTTCCTCCTATAAATTATTAAATTAAGTTTTTAGATTGTTCCATTAATGTTGTTGGAACTTTTTTAGGTAGAGTATTTGCCTCTACAATATCCATATATGTAAGAGTTTCCCCTTTAACACCAACACAAACACCAGTATGTCCTTGAGCTAATAATTCAACAGCATAAACTCCAAGTCTTGAAGCAAGTACACGATCAAATGCACTTGGAGTGCCACCTCTTTGAATATGACCTAAAACTGTAGCTCTTGTTTCATATGTTCCATCTTTATTTAATAAATCTTCAATTTCCTTTACAGGTATTGTATGTTCAGTTACTACAATAATGCAGTCTCTTTTCCCAGCCTTTTTAGCATTATGTACAACTTCTAAGATTTTTTCTTCACTATAGTCTTCTTTTTTGCAAAGAACGTATTCAGCACCACAGCAAATACCAGCACGTACAGCAAGATCTGGACAATATCTACCCATAACCTCAACTACTGCACATCTTTCATGTGAATAGCAAGTGTCTCTTAACTTATCAATGCATTCAACAATAGTATTTAAAGTAGTATCAAAGCCAATAGTATATTCAGTAGAAACAATATCATTATCAATAGTTCCTGGAACCCCAATACATGGAACTCCCATTTGAGATAATTTATAAGCGCCCATATAAGTTCCATCTCCGCCAATACATACTAAAGCATCAATGCCAAATTTCTTTAATGTTTCAATAGCTTGTAAACGTACAGATTCTTCTTTAAATTCTGGAAGTCTTGCAGAGCCTAAAAAAGTTCCACCTCGATTTAATAAATCTGCAACATCAACTCTTTCAAGTTTTTTAATATTTCCTGTAATTAAACCCTTATAGCCATCATAAATACCATAAGCTTCAATATTATAAGCATTTGCTGTACGTACAATTGCTCTAATAGCAGGATTCATTCCTGGGGCATCTCCACCAGATGTTAAAATACCAATTCTTTTAATTTTCATTTTTCATACCTCACTCACTTAACTAATTCTTGAATTTTATCAACGACCATCTTGGCCTTTAACGCATCATTGTAAGTTATTTTATATAATGATGCTAATTCATCAATATTGTATTGACTTGTAATTATAGTTGTCAGCTCATGCTGCAACCTATAATCAACTAATGGAATTAATACCTCATCTCGAGAAAATGTAGTAATTGTTTCATTTCCAAGTCCATCAATAACTAATAACGGAAGATTTTTAATTAAATTAAATAATTCAATATCTAATCCTTTATATTTTGTTTGTAAATTTCTAAGTAAATCTGTATAACTGACAATACCACATTTATTATACTTTAATAATACTTGACTTAAACCAAATAAAATATCTCTTCTAATTGTTGATGATTCTATTTTAAAATATATTCCATTTATTTTTTCGTTTTTTAATATTTTAATTACTTTATCTATATTTTTGGTATCTCCTAGCACTTTTAAGTTATCTTTTAAGAAATTTTTATAATTTTCATTAAATAAAAATTCATCTTCAAATGTAGTATAAAGCAAATTGTTTTTTAAATGATAAAGATTTTTAAATTTATCACATATTGCCATTCCATCCGTAAGGTTACCAACAAAATCTCTTTTTAAGATATATTGATATCCTTTAGTGGAATGATCACATTCTTTTGCTTTTTTACATTTTATACAAGATGAATTAAAGTGCATATATTGTAAGAATAAATCATAGTTATCCTTTATTTCTTGGTCAGTTACCCCCAAAGAAGCTATTAAAGGCGCACAAAAAGGTGAAGCCTTAATATTTGATACAATCAAATCAATATTTTCTTCTTTGTAATTCAACTTCATTTTTTCCATCTTAATCACCAATCAATTGTAATAACTCATCTATTTTACTTTCATCAATTTCGTTATCTACCTTTATTTTATCATTTATAGGTTTATTTTCAAGAGTTTTTTCAATAACTTTAGGGTTTTGTTTATTTTTTATGCTTTTTGATAGTTCACGAAAATAATTCATAGTTTCTATGGCATTGCTACAACCATATGC
>CAKPXW010000141.1 GCA_934202505.1 uncultured Bacilli bacterium
AGCCTATGTTAGCCCGTGGTGAATTGCATTGTATTGGTGCTACTACATTAAATGAATATCGTATGTATATTGAAAAAGATGCAGCTCTTGAAAGAAGATTTCAAAAGGTAACCGTAAGTGAGCCATCCGTAGAAGATACTATTTCTATTTTAAGAGGTCTTAAAGAAAGATATGAAGCATTCCATGGAGTTAAAATCACAGATAATGCTCTAGTATCTGCAGCTGTATTATCTAATAGATATATAACAGATCGTTATTTGCCTGATAAAGCCCTTGACTTAGTTGATGAAGCATGTGCTTCAATTAGAATGCAATTAGACTCGAACCCTACAGAAATCGATGAATTAAATCGTAAAATTATACAACTTGAAATTGAAAGAGTGGCTCTTTCAAAGGAAAAAGATGCTTTAAGCGAACAAAGACTTCAAAAAATTCTTGTTGAACTTAAAGATTTAAAAAATAAAAATGATACTTTAAAAGCTAAATGGGAACAAGAAAAGAAAACCTTACAAGAAAGTAATGATTTAAAAAAGGAATTGGAAGTTGCTAAGCAAAATCTAGATAAATATTATAGTGAAGGTAATTATAATAAAGCTGCAGAACTTCAATATTCAACAATTCCATCTCTTGAAAAGAAAATCAATGACATCACAAATTCTACCCAAGATAAAATTTTAAGTGAAGTTGTTGATGAAGATAAAATTGCTGAAGTAATTGCAGCTTGGACACATATTCCAGTAAGTAAATTATTACAAGGCGATCGTGAAAAACTATTAACTTTAAAAGATACTTTGGCGAAAAGAGTTATTGGTCAAGATGAAGCTTTAACTTTGATTTCTAACGCTATCATTCGTCAAAGAGCAGGTATTAAAGACCAAAATAGACCTATTGGTTCATTCCTATGTTTAGGCCCTACAGGTGTTGGTAAAACTGAAGTAGCAAGAAGTCTTGCTGAAGCTTTGTTTGATTCTTCTTCTCATATAATTAGAATTGATATGTCTGAATATATGGAAAAATATTCTGTAAGTAGACTAATTGGCGCTGCTCCTGGATATGTAGGATACGAAGAAGGTGGACAATTAACTGAAGCTGTTCGTAGAAATCCTTATTCAATTGTTTTATTTGATGAAATTGAAAAAGCTCATCATGATGTATATAATTTACTTCTTCAAATTCTTGATGATGGTAGGATTACTGATAGTCAAGGTAGAACAGTCGACTTTAAAAACACAATTATCATTATGACATCTAATTTGGGTAGTGAATACCTTCTTGAACATGATGAAGATGCAAAAGTTAAAATCGATGAGTTATTACATAAGACTTTTAAACCAGAATTTTTAAATAGAATTGATGAAATAATCACATTTAATCCATTAAATGAAACTGTTTGTCTTCATATCATAGATAAATTATTAAATGAATTAAAAGATAGATTGCATGAAAGCAATATTCATTTAAACTTTACTGATTCATTAAAGAAATATATTCTTGATAGTTCTTTTTCTTATGAATATGGAGCAAGACCAATTAAAAGATTTATAAGTAAAGAAGTTGAAACACTACTTGCTAATAAGATTGTTGCTAATGAAATTAAAAACAACGATACTGTCTTAATTGATTATAAAGATAACAAAGTCACTATCGATGTTAAAAACTAAGTATAATTTTTTGCTAAATTATACTTAAATAAATTATTAATAATTTAAATAAGATAAGAAATAATATTTTTTATCTTATTTTTTTGTTATAATATATTATATTTACAAGGGGGCAACTATGAAAAAAATAGAAAATCAAAATTTCGTTGGTGAAAGATCTTTGTTCAAAAGCCACGATTTAGAAATAAATAATTGTATTTTTCATGATGGAGAGTCTCCATTAAAAGAATCAAGTAATCTTAATATTACTAACACTACTTTCGATTGGAAATATCCTTTATGGTATGGAAATAATTTTCAAGTAAAAAACTCTACTTTTACTCCAAATGCTAGAGCTGGCATTTGGTATAGTAATAATTTAGTTTTTCAAGATTGTATAATAGATGCGCCAAAATTATTTAGAAGATGCAATCATCTATCAATTGAAAATATCAAATTTACAAATGGCGAAGAAACTTTGTGGCATTGTAAAGATGTAAAACTTGTCAATGTTGAAGCTGATAAATCATATTTTGCTATGGATTGTGAAAACTTAGAAGTTGATCATTTAATCCTTAATGGAAATTATGGCTTTGATAGTTGTAAAAATATACATATAACTAATTCTACTTTACATACTAAAGATGCTTTTTGGAATTGTGAAAATGTAATTATTGAAGATAGTACTATTATTGGCGAATATCTTGCTTGGAATGGAAAAAACATAACTTTAATTAATTGCCATATAGAGAGTTTACAAGGCTTATGTTATATAGAAAATTTAAAAATAATAAATTGTACATTTATCAAGACACCTTTAGCTTTTGAATATTGTAGTTTAGATGTTGATATTGATGGAGTAATTGAATGTGTAAAAAATCCAATTAGTGGAACAATAAAATGTAAAAGTATTCAAGAGTTAATTCTTGATGATGAAAAAATTGATAAAAATAACTTACATATAATATACAAATAAATAATAAAAATAGGAGTATAATATGGATTTTGATTTTGATAAAATTAATGACCGTAAAAATGGAAATTCTTTAAAATGGGATGTTAAAGAAAATGTTTTACCAATGTGGGTAGCGGATATGGACTTTAAAACTGCTCCTTGTGTTATTGATGCAATAGAAAATGTTGTAAATAAAGGAATATTTGGTTATAGCTATGTTACTGATGAATATTATGATGCCATTATTAATTGGAGAAAAAGAAGATATAATCAAATAATTCAAAAAGACTGGATTATTTTTACAACCGGAGTAATTGCTGCTATTTCTTCAATTGTAAGGCGTTTAACTCATCCAAATGAAAATGTTTTAGTTTTAACTCCAATTTATAATACATTTTTTAATTCTATAGTTAATAATGGCGCTAGAGCGTTAGAATGTAAAATGACTTATAAAAATCATAAATATTCTATTGATTATCAAGATTTACAAAAAAAGCTTGCTAATCCGCAAACGACATTAATGATCTTATGCAATCCTCATAATCCAACAGGTAATATATGGAATAAAACTACATTAGCAAAAATCGGGAAAATGTGTAAAGATAATAATGTAACTGTAATTTCTGATGAAATTCATTGTGATTTATTAGATCCTGGATATACATTTACTCCTTTTGCAAATGTTAATAAAACATGTAAAGATATTTCAATCACTTGCATGTCACCTAGTAAATCATTTAACCTAGCTGGCCTTCAAGGTGCTTGTGTAATCATTCCTAATAAAAAATTATTCAATCTTGTTAATAGAGGATTAAATAATGATGAAGTTGCTGAGCCAAATGCTTTTACTATTGCAGCAACTATTGCATCTTACAATAAAGGTGAAAAATGGCTTGATAGTCTACGTGAATACTTAGCCAATAACAAACAAATTGTTTATGATTATATAAAGAAAAATATAAAAGAACTTTATGTTTTAAAATCACACGCTACATATTTATTATGGATTGATATTAGTAAAGTGTGTAGTGATAGTGATATGTTTACTAAATTTCTTATAGAAAAAACTGGATTATATATTTCATCTGGAAATAACTATAAAGGAAATGGATTTATTAGGATGAATATTGCTTGTCCTAAAAATATGGTACTTGATGGGTTAAATAGACTTAAAAAAGGAATAGAATTATATAAAAAAGAATTCTTGAAAAAATAACTTAGAAAAAAAGGCTCTATATTGAACTGAGTCTTGTCAAGTAGACAGTAGATTATTTAAAATAATTAAATAAGATTTGTTGGAATTTGGGCATAAT
>CAKPXW010000142.1 GCA_934202505.1 uncultured Bacilli bacterium
TTTTTATATGAATCATAATATTCGAAATTGTAAGTATATACATGACTATGATTATACAGAAAATCCTTTTTCTTATAATGATTTTATTTTATATCAAATTGGTGAATCATATTGTGAAAATAATGCAATAATACCTGAACATCAACATGAAAATTTTTTTGAAGTATCATATATTGTTGATGGAAAGGGTATGTTTATTTCCAATGATATAAAACAAAGCATAAAAAAAGGAGATTTATTTTTATCATTACCTTTTGAAAGACATGAAATAATTAGTGATTCTTATAATCCTCTTCGTTATTTTTATATTTCATTTAGTTTTAAAGAAGACTCTAATTTCTATAAAATACTATTTAGTGATAAGTTATTAAAACTTGAACCAGTTGATAGAATATATAATACTACAAATTTAAAAATTCAAAATTCCTTTAATGAATTGATTTCTATTTTAGAAAGTAGAAGTGAAGTTTCTAATTTAAAATTTGAATTAATGGCTAAATCTTTTGCTTTAGAAATATATGATATCTTTACAAAGCATGAGGCTAAAAAATACTCATCACCTACCTTAACTAATGAAGATAGTATTTATTATAGTATTACAAAATATATTGATGATAATCTTTTAAAACTTGAAAATCTTCAAGATATTTCACCAGCTTTAAATCATAATTATTCTTATCTTTCTAGAATATTTAAATCGAAATTTGGTAGATCAATGCATGATTATTTTTCAATTCAAAAAATTAATATGGCCAAAAAATTAATTGAAGAAGATAAAATGTCATTAACTGAAATAGCTGATTATTTGAATTATTCATCAGTATACGTGTTTTCACGTTCATTTAAAAATATTGAAGGTATTAGTCCGCAAATTTATAAAAAAAATTTAAAGGAAAGTTAATATGAAAAATAATATAATATTTTTTGACTCAGAAAAATGGGGATTTAATGGTGACTTTATCCCATTTTATCATGAAGGAATTTATCATTTATATACAATTGTAGATAGTTCGTGGGAACATATTACAACAAAAGATTTTGTCCATTATGAATTTCATGGTGTTGTTTTACCTCATGGAAAAGAAAATGATCAAGACTTTTCTTGTGTCTGTACAGGATCTGTTATAAAACATAATGGTATTTTCCATATCTTTAATGCAGGATGTAATCTAAGTTTTCAAGGTACTAAACCAATCCAAGTTGTTATGCATGCAACATCAACAGATTTGTATAATTGGAAAAAAGAAGATGATTTGTTTATGCCACCTCTTGAAACTTTATATCATAGAGATGGTTGGCGTGATCCTTATGTTTACTATGATGAAACATTTAAGGAATTTAGAATGTTAATAACAGCTGAAGAAAAACATTTTCATTCTAAAAGATGGGGATGTGTAGCACTTGCCACTTCTGCAGATTTAGTGACATGGGAAATTAAAGAGCCATTATATAATCCTTATTTATATGATACTCTTGAATGTCCTGATATGTTTAAGATGAATAATTATTGGTATTTAGTATTTTCAACGTACACTAGATGGTGGGAAAACCATTATAGAATTGCTACTTCACAAATAGGGCCATTTAAATCTTTTAAAGATGAACTATTAGATAATCGTTCATATTATGCTGCTAAAACTGTAAGTGATGGTAATAGACGTTTCTTAGTTGGTTGGGCAGCAAGAAGAAAAGATGAAAAAGATAGTGAAAAATATGAATGGGGAGGAACATTAGTAGTTCATGAATTATTTTGTAAAGAAAATGGTGAACTAATGTGTTATCCAGTAAAAGAAGCTGTTAATGCATATTCTGAAAGTATAAATATTGATGTCAAAGAAGGCTGGGGAAAAGGAGTTCTATCAACAAAAAATAATGAAATAACTTTAGACAGTGAAGATGGATATAGTGTTGCTAAACTTGCTACAACAGATAGTGAAGAAATTTATATTTCTTTTGATGTAGAAGTAAAAGATAATACTTGTGCTGGTTTATTATTTAGAGCAGATACAGATAAATTTGATAAATGGTGTAGTGTAGAAATTGATAGAAAAAGAGATAGACTATTTTTTGATCATGCTAAAAAATGGTTTGAAGACCAATATTTTGATGAACAAAGACCACTTGATTTTATAGATGATGATAATTTCCATGTAGAAATACTATCACATGAAAGTTTGATAGTTATTTATTGTAATGGAAAAGCTTTATCTACACGTTGTTATCAATTTCTAAATGGAGAGATTGGTTTGTTTTCTCGTGATGGTAAAGCCACATTTAAAAACATTGTTATTAAGAAAAATCCCAAATGAAGCCTATTTTCAAGGGATAATGGAATTTTAAATTTTTATATGATATAATATAGTTGAAATTTTAAGGGAGTGAAAAAATGGTTAATTTACATCTTATAATGGATGCTATATGTATAATCATTTTATTATTTGTTTTATATAAAGGTTATAGAAATAATATCTTAGTAAGAAAGAGTTTGAATTACAATTTATCATTATTTTTCTCAATTGTTTTATGCTTTTGTGATGGGATTTGTATATTGCTAGATGGTAAAAATGGACAAGCAGCTAGAGACTTTAATATTATTTTTAATTTAATTTACATGTTTTCTGTTTGCTTAGCAGCCTTATTTTGGAATTTCTTTATTATTAAAAAGATTAATTATATATTTAAAATAAATTGGAAATTAATAGATGTTATTTTATCAATTCCAACAGCAATTATGATTATTTTATTATTTTTATCTTTAAAATATAATTTAATTTTTCAAGTAAATTGTAATAATATTTATATAAGAGGAAAACTACATTTCCTTCATTGTGGATTACTATTTTTCTATTTGTTCTTTGCATCTATAACTTGTTTATTATGTAGTTTGAAAATTAAAAATAATTATTTAAAAAAGGAATATATTTCTTTAGCAATTTTTATTATTCCAACTTTTATTGCGGGAATAGTTCAACTTTTAAGACTTGAAGTACCAGCTATTTCTGTAGGTGTCTCTTTAGGCTTTTTAATTCTATATATTGAAGAAACAGAAAGAAGAGCATATGTTGATTATCTTACAGGTTTAAATAATAGATATAAGTTAATGTTAAGTTATCGTAAACAAATCGAAAAAAACACAAATAATAATACATATTTAATCATTACTGATATTAATAATTTTAAACAAATAAATGATAAATATGGACATCTTGCTGGTGATAATGCTTTAAAAGAAGTAGCAATGGCCTTTATTGAATGTTGCAATGATGATTTTATAGTTCGTTATGGTGGAGATGAATTTATAATTTTACATAAAGCAATTGATGAAAATAATATAATCGAATTGTTAAACAAAATAAATGAATATCTTGCTAAAAGTAATGCAAGTAGAGGTAATAATTCCTATGATTTATCAATCTCATATGGATATAGTAAATTTGAGGATAAAAATAATAGAATCAATGATGTTATTGATAAAGCGGATAAAATGTTATATATGAAAAAGAAAAATAATAATTGATTTTATAATTAACTATTATTAAAATATTTTCATTAATAGGGCAATCGCCAAGCGGTAAGGCATCAGATTCTGATTCTGACATTTCGTGGGTTCAAATCCTACTTGCCCTGCCATTAAGAATTCATTAGTTTGATACAGTAACGATGTGTCAAACTTTTTTCATTTTTATAGTGGTTAAATTTATACATTTATATACAATAATTTATATAAATTAAGTCAAACAAAAGATATTTTTTATATAAAATGATACAATAAATTTAATTTGCAAAGTATATCTACATTTACTTTAAAAACTATGAAAAAATGTAACCGCTTACGACTTTTTCATCATTATTGACTTTACTATTGTAGTAGTGATACAATCTTCAAACTGTATAGAGG
>CAKPXW010000143.1 GCA_934202505.1 uncultured Bacilli bacterium
GTTACATGATGATAACTTATTTAATGGGCTTAATAAATTTAACAAAGTAAAAGTATAGAAAAGGAAGTGATAGTTATGAATAATTTAGTTTTTGTAACTATCACTTTATCATTGTTTAATATTTATAAGTGAGGATTTTTATGAAAGAAGAAATAAAAAGTAATATCGCTGTTGCAGAGCCAGAAATAGAGCAACCCCCTATACCAATTATTCGAAATACACCATATAAATTAAAAACTAGTCAAAAAGTTTATATATTTTTTAAAAGTATTTTCGATTGGATATTAGCTTTATTGGTACTAGTTGTTGGATTACCAGTTTGGATAATACTTGCTATTGCTATTAAATGTGATTCTAAAGGACCAGCTATATTTAAACATACTAGAATAGGAAAAGATAGAAAACCATTTAAATGCTATAAATGGAGAAGTATGTCAATAAATGCTCCTAAACATAAGGCAAGTAGAGATTTCAATGATGCAGATACTTATATTACTAAAGTGGGAAGTTTTATAAGAAAAACATCTATTGATGAATTTGCTCAAATATTTAATATCTTAACCTTTAAAATGTCTTGGATTGGTTATAGACCTCTATGTAAAAATGATGAAGAAATTGATAAGATGCGTTTAGAAAGAGGCATCTATCAAATAAAACCGGGAATTTCTGGTTGGGCACAAGTTAATGGAAGAGACTTAGTAACTAATAAGCATAAAGCTGAATATGATGAATATTATTTAAAAAATATTTCCTTGAAATTAGATATAAAAATATTCTTTTTAACTTTAAGAAAAATATTTAAAAAAGAAGATATCAAAGAGGGAAGTATTGCAAGTAATGGAGATGAAAAACAATGAGTAATATATTAATTGTTTCTCAACACTATTATCCTGAGAACTTTAGAATAACTAATATAGCTGAAACATTAGTTAAAAAAGGAAACACAGTAACCGTGCTTACAGGATATCCTAATTATCCTGAAGGTAAAATCTATGAAGGATATAAAGGCAAAGGCAAAAAAAACCACAAAAATGAAATTATTAATGGAGTGCATATTATTCGTTGTTATGAACATCCAAGAAAACATAACTTTATTGATTTATTTTTAAATTATTATTCTGTATGTTTATCAATGAAGAAAAAAGCTAAAAAGCTTAAAGAACAATTTGATTATGTCTTAATAAATCAAACATCTCCTGTAATGGTAGGTTATGCTGGAATTGCATATGCTAAAAAACATCATGTAAAGTCTTATTTATATTGCTATGATTTATGGCCAGATAGTCTTGCAGCAGGTGGTATCAAAAAAGACTCATTAGTTTATAAATATTATTATAAAGTTTCTAATAAAATTTATAAAAATGTAGATAAAATAATGGTTACATCCAAAAACTTCATTGATTATTTTATAAATTTTCATAAAATTGAAGCTGATAAAATTGAATATTTACCACAATATTGTGAAGATATATATTCAAAAACTAATAATAGTAAAAATACAAACACTAAAGAATACAATTATGTATTTGCAGGAAATATAGGAAAAGTTCAATCTGTAGAAACAATAATTAAAGCAGCTAACTTAATAAAAGATGATTCTTCAATTAAAATTCATATAGTCGGTGATGGTTCAAATCTTTCAAATTGCAAACAATTAGTTAAAGACTACAATTTAACAAATGTAATGTTTTATGGAAGAAGACCAATAGAAGAAATGCCACATTTCTATGCAATGGCTAGTGCAATGTTAGTTACATTATCGAAAAATGATATTATTTCTAAAACACTTCCTGGAAAAGTTCAATCTTATATGTGTGCTGGAAAACCAATTCTTGCTTCTATTGATGGAGAAACTCAAACCATACTTGATGAAGCAAATTGTGGAATGTATTGTAATTCTGAAGATTTTGCAAGTTTAGCTAAAATAATGGTTGAATTTAAAAATAAAAATCAAAATGAACTTTCAAATAATTCCAGAAATTATTACATTAATAATTTTAGTAAAGAATTATTTTTTGAAAGACTTGAAAAGATAACAAAGTGAGGTAGTAATATGAGTATATTTAAAGATAAAGTCTTAATGATTACTGGAGGGACAGGATCATTTGGAAATGCTGTTTTACATAGATTTTTAACAAGTGATATTAAAGAAATTAGAATCTTATCTCGTGATGAGAAAAAGCAAGATGATATGAGACATAATTTCCAAGTCAAATATCCAGAATATGTAGATAAGATTAAATTTTATATAGGCGATGTTCGTGATTATGATTCTATCGTTGGTGCTTTTAAAGGGGTAGATTATGTTTTCCATGCTGCTGCTTTAAAACAAGTTCCTTCATGTGAATTCTTTCCAATTGAAGCTGTAAAAACTAACATTTTAGGATCAAATAATGTTATTTCAGCTTGTGTGGCAAATCATGTAAAAAAAGCTATATTTTTATCAACTGATAAAGCAGCTTATCCTATTAATGCTATGGGAATGAGTAAAGCATTAATGGAAAAAAATGTTATTGCTAGAAGTAGACAAATGCAAGAAGGAGATCCTGTATTATGTCTTACAAGATATGGAAATGTAATGGCTTCTCGTGGTTCAGTTATACCTTTATTTTGCAGCCAAATAGAAGAAGGTAAAAAACTTACTATTACTAATCCAGATATGACAAGATTTATGATGACTCTTGAAGATGCTGTAGATTTAGTTTTATATGCTTTTGAACATGGAAATCAAGGTGATTTATTTGTACAAAAAGCACCAGCTGCTACTATTGAAACCTTAGCTAAAGCAGTTTTAGAATTAAAACATTCAGATGTAGGTTATCAAGTTATTGGTACAAGACATGGAGAAAAACTTTATGAAGTATTAGTAACTACAGAAGAAATGTTAAGAGCTGAATCTTTACCAGGTTTTTATAGAATTCATGCTGATAATCGAACATTAAATTATGATAACTATTTTACAAAAGGTAATAAAGATCTTGAAAAAATAGAACAATATCATTCTCATAATACTGAAAGACTTGATGTTGAAGGTATGAAAAAATTATTAATGAAATTACCTTTATTTAATAAAGATATTGAAGATTATTTACCAAGATAAAAAGAAAGGGGGAAATCCAATTATGAAAATATTGGTTACAGGTTCTAAAGGATTTATAGGCAAAAATCTAATTTATGAACTAAAAAATAGAAAATATAATGATATTTATGAATATGATGTTGATTCTACTTTAGAAGAACTTGATAAATATTGTAGTGATTGTGATTTTGTCTTTCATCTTGCTGGAGTAAATAGACCAAAAGATGAAAAAGAATTTATGGAAGGAAATTTTGGCTTTACTTCTATTTTACTAGAGACATTAAAAAAACATCATAATACTTGTCCTATAATGGTGTCTTCTTCTATTCAAGCAAGTTTAGATAATCCTTATGGAAAATCTAAAAAAGCGGGAGAAGATTTAATGTTTGCATATGCTAATGAAACAAATGCTAAAGTCATGATTTATAGATTTCCTAATGTTTATGGTAAATGGTGTAGACCTAACTATAATAGTGCTATTGCTACATTTTGTAATAATATTGCCACTGATTTACCTATAACAGTTAATAATCGTGATACGATTATGCATCTTGTATATATCGATGATGTATTCAATGAACTTATCAATGCTTTAGAAGGAAAAGGAAATAAAGTTGGTAATTATTATAAAGTACCAACTGAAGATGAAACCACTCTTGGACATATTGTAGATTTGCTATATTCTTTTAAAGAAAGTAGAAAAAACATTACAGTATGTAATATGTATAACCATCTTGAAAAGAGTTTATATAGCACTTATTTAAGTTATTTACCTGAAGATAAATTCAATTATGATTTATTATCC
>CAKPXW010000144.1 GCA_934202505.1 uncultured Bacilli bacterium
CATTTATGCTATTTGGTTTAACTTTAAAAGAAGGACTATCAGAATGAGAAGCTACCATATTAAAAGAAAAATTATCTAATATAGTGCCAACTTTAAAAGCAATTATTGAAGAATCATTACGTGTTACAAAATATTTTCCACCATTGCTAATATTGAAAATTTCATTTTCATTGATTTGAATAAAGCCTTCACGAATTAATATTTTTTTAATCGATGAGATACTATGAAATACACTTGGAGAGTTTTTATTAAATGTTAATAAATTTTTACTAGTTGTGTTTTGCATTGTTTATTAATTCCTCTAAAGATGAAACAAGTTCATTCATTCTTTCAATTACAGCCATAAAAGAATCTTTTTTAGTAAAGTCAACACCTGCAGCTTTTACTTCATCCATTGGGTATTGACTTCCACCTGCTTTTAATAAATTAATGTATTTATCAAATGCACCATTGTTGCCTTCTTTTACATTTTTATATAATACAAAAGAAGCGGCAAATGAAGTAGCATATTGATATACATAAAATGGAGTGTAGAATAGATGAGGTATATATGCCCATACAAATTGTTTAACTTTTTCTTTTTTAATATTTAAACCATAATATTTTTTATATAATTTAATCATTATATTAGATAAAACTTCATGATTGATAGGAGTGTCTTTTTCTACTAGTTTGCTAACTTCATATTCATAGTTAGCAAATAATGTTTGTCGATAAAAAGTTGAACAAATTTCATCAATTTGTTTTTGTAATAACATAATTTTTTCATCGTTTGATAGTGAAGGTAGAGAAAGAAGATAATCAAGTAGCATATGTTCATTAAATGTTGAAGCAATTTCTGCTACAAAAATTGTATAGTCTTGAAGTTGTGAAGGTTGAGTTTGAGCAGAATACATTGAATGGATTGAATGCCCTGCTTCATGTGCAATAGTAAACACATCATCCAAGGTGCCTGAGTAATTAAGTAGAATAAAAGGATGCATATCAGGCATAGAAGATGAATAAGCGCCAGATCTTTTTCCATCTTGTTCATAAACATCAACAAATCCATCTTTTAATACTTCATGCGCTTTATTTTGAAAATCTTCAGGACAATTTTTTAAAGAATTAAAAAATAATTCTTTTGCTTCTTCATAATTATATTTTTTACTTGAAGAGGCAAGTTCAAGAAATCTATCATAAGAATAATGAGTTTTTAAACCTAGGTATTGTTTTCTAAGGTCATAGTATTTTTTTAAAGGGGCACTATTTTTACTAGCTACATCTATTAAATTAGTAAATACTTCAGTTGGAATATTGTTATAGAATAAATGAGATTGTAAAATTGAATCATAATTTCTTGCAAGATAAGAAGCTTTTTCTGCTTGCATTACAGTGTTATATATTTGAGCATATGTATTTTTATTGTTTTCATAACCCGAGTATAAAGTGTTAAAAATCTTTTTACGATCATTGGCACTTTTTGCTTCTTGAATAAGACTTCTCCAATTTCCTTGGGTAACAGTTACCTTTTCTTTATTGGATAAAGTTATTGTTTTACTTTTAGCATCAGCTACAGCTAAAGAAGAATATAAAGAAGAGCCACTTTGTTCAAGCATACTAAAATATGAAAGAAGTAATTCTTTATCTCCTGATAAGTAATGCTTAGCAGAATGAAATAATTTTTCCATAGGGAAAGATAAATAAGAAAATTCAGCATTATTTTTAATAAAATCTTTCACTTTTTCTTCACCTAAAGCTAAAATTTCCGCTGATTCAAAAGATGTTGCAGTGTTTAATTGGCTAATTATCATTCTAACTTTTCCAAAATCAGTTGCTGCGTTAACATCCTTTTTGTTTAAGTCACTTTTTAAAGAAGCATATTGATAAGCTTTATAAAATGTTTTTTCTAATTTGTTTTGTAAGCGTAAATATTCTTTTAACTTTTCTAAGTCATGTAATTTTCCTTGATAAGTTGCTAATTCTTTAATTATAGATTGCACATTGTCTAAATCTACATAAAAATCATTGTGGTCTTTGTAAAAATAAGTTAAATCCCATTTCATATAATTTAATCCTCCAATTTAATCGTTTTGATTATAAAATATGTTAACATATTTATCAAGAAAATTTTTTAAATTAAACTTAAAGAAAAGACTAAGAAGATTAAAAATCAATAATTCTTCTTAGTCTATAAACTTTACTTAATAATTAAATTATCTAATGCTAAATCTAATTTATCATAGAAATCATCTAAAGTACTAACAATTTTAAAAGTCATAGATAAACGAATTGAATTTGCAAAAGGAATAACGAACACGCCACATTTTTCAAGCAATAATTTTGCTAGCAGTTCACTATCTTTTATTTCGTTATGTTTTATATATAGATAATAAGTTCCTTCTGAAATAGTTACATCAAAATTATGCTTAGAAAAAATAGAGGCAATTTTTAACATTCTTGAATAATATTTTTTATTAATGCTTTTAATTTGTTTTTTTGCATTTTTTAAGGCAACAATTCCTGCTTCTTGAATAGGAATATATTGTCCAGAATCTACATTATCTTTAACTTTTTTAATAATATCGATAACTTCTCCAGAGCCTACAATAAATCCAATTCTCATTCCACTCATAGAAAAAACTTTAGAAAGTGAATGGATTTCAATTGCTACATCAAAAGCGCCTTCAATATTGAAAATTGATAATGGCTTTTGTTTATAAACAATAGGTCCATAAGTATTATCATTTACAATAATAAAGTTATATTTTTTAGCTTTATCAATTAATTTTTTATAAAAATCTTTAGTGGCAATAGCACCAGTGGGATTATTTGGATAATTGATTATAAAAATTTTACATTTTTGATAAACATTTTCATCAATGCTATCAAGATCAACTAAATAGTTGTTTTCTTTAAGCAAAGGAACATTATATATTTTAGCTTCTAGCCATTTTGCCATATTTGCTAAAACATCATAGCCTGGAATAGTATTAATAACGATATCATCTTTATCAATGAAGGTTAATGGGATTAACGTTAATGCACTCTTGGCACCTATCACATGATTTATTTGTTTTTGGTAAGACAAAATTTCTACATTATAAATTTCTTTTAAATATTTAGCAGCAGCTAATTTAAAACTTTCAATACCATTATCAGAATAAACTCGCATATCGTAGTTATAAACATCTTTAGCAAGAGTAGATAATATTTCAAAAGGAGGTAATGTTTCGCTTTCACCAATTCCAAAATCAAAAACAAAATCATGATTTTTTAAATATTGTTTTTTATAGTTGGAATATTTTTCGAATTTATAGTACTCATTATAATAAAATTTTTCTTTATCTAGTCTTGAAGAAATTAAATTTTTAAATTCCATAGTATTCTCCTTTACTAACAAGATTTACTTTTCCTTTTAAGTAAAATTCATTATCTTTATAATAGCAATAAACGATTCCACCATCTGTAATAACACTTACTTCATTATTTACTTTATTTTCCATTAAAAGATAATAAAAAGCGGCTAATATTCCACTTCCACAACAAGTTGTATGCCCAACGCCATATTCATAAGTTTTTATTTTAAATTTATTTCTACTTATATAATTTATTAGATGTATATTACATTTTTTCTTTTTGCTAATGAGTTTATGATTATTGGTAAAATATTGCCCATATAAAACAAGGTGTTTGTTGCCAAGGTATATAAAGTCATCTTTTTTCGAAATACTTGACACTTTTACAATAATATTTTCATTTACATCTTTTTTTAATAAATATTTTGCTTTATCGATGTAAACAATTATTTCTTTTTTATTTTGTAAAAAAGATAATAAATAGCCAACAC
>CAKPXW010000145.1 GCA_934202505.1 uncultured Bacilli bacterium
GCTCCAGAAACTTTCAAGTATTGTGTAGAATCAAATATTTTTAAGAAAGTTGGATAATTATAAACATTTGGGACATATGGATCACTATTAATAGGAAATGATGTCATAATGTCAAATTTATCATCATCTGAGTATTTAACAGTATATAATTCTCCATCAGCTGGTTCTTGACTTTGACTATGTGAAATTGAACAATAATAAGATCCAACTAAATCATAAGGCCCATAACTTGTTCCATTAATAATTTTAGCATCATAGTGTTTATTAACACTTACAACACCAATGTTATAACCTTTTCCAGCAGCAATTGCTGAAGGAGCAAATTCTGTATAGAAATATTTTTCATTGTAGAATTCATAACCAGCAATTTTTGTAAAGCCTTCAGTATCATCATCATAAATGATTCTTGTGTAATTGAAATTTTTAAATAAGTCAATTACTTTTGAAAGAGTAGCAGATGGTTCTACATAACTTTGGTTAGTAGCAAGGTAGTCATCTAATCTTTTAATTGATGTTGTGCCAAAGTCTTTAATTACACAATCGTAAGATTGACCATCTTTTACAGAAATTGTAAATGTCATTCCATCAATAGTATTACCATTTAACTTGAAAGTGATGTCTTCAACTGCAGGGTAATAAGCTTGATTAATTTTAAATAAATTCATTAATGGAAGTTTTACTCTTTTTGAAGATGTAGTAAACTCAGTTCCTGTTGCTTTTTCAAATTCTTGCTTTCTTAATGAAGCAAAACTATTAAATAAAGATGAACTCCATAAGTCTTTTATAAGGTTGCCATCTTCATCTTTTAAAAGATTAGAAGCAGTAAATTTTCTTTGATATAAATCAAAAGAAAATACACCTTCATTTACTTGACAAAAGCCATATTCATCTCCCAAGTAATCATCATAAAATCCATAATCAGTATAATAAATATTACTTTTGATTGTAAGAGGTCCAGCTTGACTTGTTACAGCAATTGTATAATTTTTACTATCAATCAATTTATTAATAGCTTCTTGTATACTGTTTGCGGAGTTTGTATTTTGATTAATACTTTTATTTTGATTTTTTTCTAATATTAAGCTAGTATTTGAACATGAGAGCAATAAACTAGAAGTTAATAAGGCAAATAAATATAATTTATTTCTTTTCATTTTTGTTTCCTCCTAAAACTCAATCTATTTTATCAAATATGAATAATAAAATCAATAAATATTTTATTTATTCAATAAAGGTATATTTAATATTATTCTTGATAGAATAAAAAAAGATAGCTTAATTTTATTTCTTTGAATAAGTTATCTATAAATTATGACTGAAATATTAAATCTCAGTAATTTTACTACCTTTTTTTCCGTTGCATTTTGAACATAAAACTCTTAAATTTTTTGGAACAGTTTTTCCACCTTTAGCGATTGGAATTATGTGATCAATTTGTAAACCGACTTCATCAAACATTTGCTTTCCACACTCTTGACAAGTAAAATTGTCCCTTTTTTTGATAATTTCTCTTAATTCTTGAGTTAGTAATTTTCTTTGGTCAACTCTATTGTATTGATTGTATGTGATATAACAACCATTACTTTCAAGGAAATCAATTCTTTCTAATATCTTTTGTTCAGAAATATTAAAACTATTACAAGTTTCTTTGATAATATATGGATATTTAATATAATTTTCTTGTTTATATCTAGTTTTTTCTCTATAAAATTCAAATTTAAATGCTTTATAAGAATTTTTAACCCATCTTTTGATTATCCTTTTATATTTTTTAGAATTTATATTTACCTTTTTTAATTTTTTTTCTTTCCAATTTTCTATTTTTGCAATGTGTTCAAGAATTTTTTGTTTACCATAATTAATAATATAAAAGTCTAATGCATCATTATCATCCATACGCTTTTTTTTACTTATATTAACATTAATAATTTCTTGAGGATAATAATTTATAATGCGATTAAAAAACTTTACAAAATAAATAATTAAAAGTAAAGAAATTATTACGATAAAAAAAGCTGTTAAAATGTTAGTGAAAATTATAATCAAAATAATGTGCCTCCTTATGAATTATTATGTAAAAAATAATATCAACTTAATAATTTTATATGAATTAAATACTATAAATGTAAATAAATTCAAAGAATAATAGCTTCCTTATACAAGTTTAGAAATATCTAATTTAATTAATTGTGATTGATTATTTCTTGTATTTTTAATAAAACTAATCATATAAATAGGCAAATAAATAATTTTTTCTTTTTCTTCAACATTACTATTGCATAATACATAAGCCTTATTAAAATTGAATTCTTTACTATTCATCAATTGAGTTAATGCTGAATGTCTTTTATAATCTTTACCGCTCTTTACTTCAATTGGTATTACACAATTTGCATATTCAATTAGGAAATCAATTTCTCCTCTTTTTTTATCACTATTATAATAAAGTTCAAAATCATGAGCCTTTAGTTCTTGTGCAACGACAGCTTCATATATTGCTCCATAGTTTAGTGTTGAATTTCCATTTAGAATTTCTATCTGATTCCCATTAAATAGTTTGTATGTTAGTAGTCCAACATCACTTAAGAATAGTTTGAATAATGTTCTTTCTTTACTTGCCAGTAATGGATATACAGGATTATCTACATTATGCACAAACAATCCGACACCACTATTTTTAAGCCAGGCAAAAGAAGATTCATATTGATAAAATCTTGCCTTTTCATTCAGATTTTTTAATATAAATCTTTTATTTTGTGCATTCAATTCGCTAGGAATTAAATCATAAATATCTTGAATTAATAACTTTTCATTTTTTTGAAATTTAGTTATATCTTGTTTGTAGCCATAATCGATATCAGATAAAACCAAATTGACTTTATAAATATCATTAGATTCTATAAAAGTTTGAACAGCTTTAGGCATTCCACCAACAACAAGATATGTATTAAAAAGACTCATCATTTGCTTATGAATGATTTCATCGATTTTTGTGTGATTATCAAAACAATCTTTTAAGTATTTAAATGTGTTATTTGATACTCCAATAGCTTTACTAAATTCCTCAAAATCCATAGGATACATTTGAAAAACAGTTAGAAATCCAACTGGAATTGATAATATTTCTTGCATCTTAACACCAAGTAATGATCCAGAAAAAATATATCTAAATTTAGTTTTTTGAACTAAAAATTTAATTGGAGTAATTGCATCATTTGCTTCTTGAATTTCATCAATAAATATTATAGCTTCATTTTCTATTAAAGATTTATTAGAAAGAGATGATAGACGAAGTAACAATTGCTTTTCATCAATGGATGTATTAAATGCTTCTAATGCTAGTTTGTTTTCTAATAAATTAAATTCTAAATAGTTTAAGTTATTACTTTTTAAAAACGCTTCGATAATTGTTGTTTTTCCAATTTGTCGAGCACCATCAATCAATAAACCAGAATGACTATTTATAAACCAATCATTAATAGATGAAGAAATTTTTCTTTCCAACATGTTTATCACCCATATAGATTATAACACACATGTTGCACTTTTCCAACCTAAATTCAAATAAAAATTGCACTTTTCCAACCAAAATATATTTGCAATTTGCATTTTTCTACCATTATTTTCAAAATAAAAAGCACTGATTTTTCAGTTCATCACGTGGATGTTGCTCGATTTTCAATGCTTTTTAGCTTTATTTTCACCGTTTAACGTTGTTTTATACTGGAATTCCAGTAAATTTGTTGCGGGTAATATTTGTCGTGGTGACCTGTACGGGATTCGGACCCGTGAAAATGTCGCCTTGAGAGGGCGATGTGTTAAGCC
>CAKPXW010000146.1 GCA_934202505.1 uncultured Bacilli bacterium
CAAGTACTAGTTGCACTTTATTTAAATATATCATTTGTATTATAAATAAGATATAATTATTTTAAAGTTTTTCTTAACCATTTACTATTTAAATGCACTTTATTAATGAAAGGTAATATTAAACTATGGAAAAGAAGCAAATTGAAGAAATACTAATTAATAACTTAAAGACATTTTATGCATTTTTCCTTAATAGGGGAATCAATGATGAAGATAGCAAGGATCTAGTTCAAGATTTAGCGTTGATATGCTTAAGTAATAGTAATAAAATAACTGATAATAAATTTATCTATGGTTATATTTATGGAATAAGTAATAACTTGATTAAAAAATATTACAATAATAAGAAAAAAAGAAATTATGAAAAACTTGATGATAATATTGTAACGTTTGATAATCATTTAATTAAAAATGATAGATTAAGCATTGAACTTGCATTCTTAAAAAAATATTATCGTAAATGTGTAACATATTATTACTATGAAGACAAATCAATTACTGAAATTAGTAAAATTCTTAATATTAGTAAGGAAATGGTTAAATACTACCTTTTTAAAGCTAGAAACATATTAAAGGAGAACTTAGAAATGGAAAAAGAATTTGGAAGAAGAAGCTATTTACCTGATGAGGTAACATTTAATGTTTTATATAAAAATAATACTGATGAAAGTTATGAAAATCTATTTAATAGAAAGCTAATCGGTAATATTTTATTGGCATGTTATTATAATCCTATGAGTATCTTGGAAATATCAATTGAACTTGGTGTTGCTTGTGTTTATATGGAAGACGAAATTGAATTATTATTAAAATATAATTTAATAAAGAAAATCGACAATAAATATCAAACCAATATCATTCCCATCTTTGGGATTTAGCACTATAAAATCTGGTAAGAAAAATTATTTTTGATAAATTAATTATATTTTGAAAATATAATTAAAATTATTGAAAATATTTTTTTTACGTGTTATAATATGTAGTGTTTCACGTACTTCACATCCAGGAGGACATTTTATGGGATTTTTTCTTAAACAATCTAACATTCGTTCTAAAGGTCTTTACCTTCAAATTTATCAATCTTTTTATATCCCTGGTAAAGGTGGTAGAAATAAAAGCTATGAGGTTATTGGATACTGTTCTGATTTGATAGCAAAAGGTATTCCAGACCCTATTGCTTACGCTAAAGAAAGAGTTGAAAAACTAAATAATGAATTAACAAATTCAAAAGACGCTCAAATTTCAAATGTTTCTTTAATTAAAAATGCAGGGCATTTTTTAATAAGTAATATGTTAGATTATCTTGATATCGATGACGATTTTAATGCTTTATGCATCAATATGAAATTTCATTATAATCCTTCTGACTTGATTCGTACAATGTGCTATGCTCAAACCTTAAAACCAACTTCAAAATTAGATGCTTTTGAAAATGTAATTCCATCCATTTATAATTGCGTTCAATTTTCTTATGATCAAATACTAGATGGTCTGAATTATTTTGGAAAAAGTTATGAAAAATTTATCGAAGTAATGAATCATGGCATTGAGAAAAAATTTGGTGAAAGGAAAGTATCATCAACTTATTTTGATTGTACAAATTATTACTTTGAAATAGATTTAACTAGTGAAGATAAGCAAAAAGGTCCTTCTAAAGAAAATAGAAAAGATCCAATTATTGGACAAGCATTACTATTAGATGAAGAGCAAATACCTATTGCTATGAAAATGTTCCCTGGCAATTCATCTGAGAAGCCATATATTAGAGAAACTATTACTGACATGAAACAAAGATATAATGTTACTGGGAAAATAGTACAAATTGCTGATAAAGGCCTTAATTGTGCTCAAAATGTATATTCTGCGGCAGTAGAATCTAATGATGGCTACATTTTTTCAAAGACTTTTAGAGGTAGAGGTTTATCTGCTACTGAGAAAAAATGGATGTTGTTAGAAGACGAACAAGCAAACAAATGGACATGTTATTATGATAGTAAGGGCAATCTTTTGTACAAAATAAAAGAAGCTGTTGATGATTTTAAATATAGTTTTGATTTAAAAGATGATGATGGTAATTTCATCAAAACAATTGACTTTACAGTTAAAGAGAAAAGAGTTGTAACTTATAATCCATCATTAGCTAAAAAGCAAAAACATGAAATTAAAAAAGACGTAGAAAAACTTAAAAATAAATTATCATTTAAAGAAGTATTAAAAGAAGAATTAGGATTTGCAAGCAAATATGTTAATGCACATGCTTTTGATAAAGATGGTGTGCTAGTTGATATAAAAACAGCCATTGATCAAGATAAAATAGATGAGGCTTTAAAATATGCTGGATACAATTTATTAGTATCTTCTGAAGTAAAGAAAAGTGCTCACGAAATCTATAAAGCTTATCATAATCTATGGAGAATTGAAGAGAGTTTTAGAATAATGAAATCTTACTTAGATGCTCGTCCTATATTTGTAAGACTTCAAGAAACAATCTATGGTCATTTTTTAATTTGCTATTTGGCATTTACTGCATTACGATTAGTTGAAATCAAATTATTTAAAGATGATATCCCTGTCTCTCAATTAATTGAATTTATGAGGACATACAACGTTACACATTGTAAGGATGGTTCATATATTAACGGAGCTACTAATACAACTACTTTAAAATGGATTCAAAAGAAGCTTGGCTTACGAAAATTAGCTAATGCTTATCTATCAAAAAAAGATGTAGATTCATTATTTGATCTACACCTTGAAGATTACTTAAAATAGCTTTGTAGCACTACATTTTAGGGGTCTATCCCAAAGACAGGTTTTTCCTCAAAAGAGCAACTGTCCATATTTTTACAATAGTAATTACTTACACGTAATAATATTTAATGTTTTTCTAGTTTTGACAAAGTTCCGATAAAATAATTAAACTAATTAAAACTATCAAATTATCTTTGAAGAAAAATATTGAAATAATGTATTATTGCTTGATATATGTTCATAATTTTTAGAAAAACTAGTAATTATCGGTGTAAATAAATGAAATTATTAAAAAAATTCAGACTTCAAAATTAGCAACTTCATTTTTAAAATCAAAATTTGATGATAACTTTGAATTAGATGAACCCCAAAATGAACCTTTAAAATTTTATAAATCAATTACTAATTTAATTTTTGTATGGTATACTTTATTCAGAGCAATTTGATTCAAATCAAACTGAATAAAAATGAAAGGAATGTCAATATATGTTTATAGGAATGGAAAATGAACTAAGATCATTACAAGAATTGTATGATAAAGATGGTCTTAGTATGATGATAATATATGGACGTAAACATATAGGAAAAACAACCTTAATAACTAAATTTATTGAAGATAAAAAAGCAATTTTCTATACGGCTACAAAGGTTGGAAGTGAAAAAAATATAGAATTATTTTCTAAGCAGGTTCTTTCTACTTTAATGCCAAGCATTAATAATATAAAGTTTGAATCATTAGAAGCCATTTTTGATTTTATTAACCAGTCAGTAGGTAATGAAAAAATTGTTTTAGTTATAGATGAATTACCATATTGGGTTGAAAAAGATGAAGCATTACTTTCAGTTTTACAAAAATACATAGATACAATTTGGAATAATAAAAATATAAAAATAATTTTGTGCGGTTCCTCATTAAGCTTTATGGAAAATAAGGTATTATGTGAAAAAAGTCCATTATTTGGAAGACGAGATTCACAAATAAAGCTTGAAGCTTTTGACTATTTAGATTCTGCTAAATTTGTAGAAAACTACTCATATGAGGACAAAGCAATATGCTATGGCATTACTG
>CAKPXW010000147.1 GCA_934202505.1 uncultured Bacilli bacterium
TTAAATAAGTTATCATCATGTAACTTATTATAAGCTTTATCCATATTTGATTCTCTAAAATAGTGAACATCACTAGCTACTATATCGACTAATTGATGTTTTAATAATTTTTTTACAAATCTTTTTTTATGTTTTCCTTCATTTGCTCCTATAATAGAATTAGCATTTACTTGAATATACACACCATATTCTTTTAAAGTTTTTACAAGTTCAAAAGTCATCCATTCATATCTTTCTACATGAGCTAAAATAACTTCATAGTTATTACATTTAAAGTTATACATTATTTCTAATATATCCTCTGGCTCTTTAATAAAGGAAAACTCTAACAATACTAAATTTGTTTCATCGAGTGTTAATAATTCATGATTATTTAATTTTTCAATTATTTTATCAGTTGTACGATAATATATTTCTTGTCCTAATAATAAATTAACAGGAATATTTTCTTCTTTTACTTTTTCTTTAAGTAAATTGAAATTTTCTTTTATTTGTTCTACAGAACATTCATAACGATTTTTTATATGATGTGGTGTAGCTACTATTGTATTTATTCCTAAAGATACTTCCTTTTTTATCATTTCTAAAGAATCTTGCAAAGACGAAGACCCATCATCTACAAAAGGGATAACATGTGTATGAATATCCACCATTTTATTTAATCTTTCTTACCACTATAATTTTGATAATAATATTTATATTTTGAGCCATAATAGTTATCTGATTTTTTAGAAATAGAAGTAACTACTGTTCCTAAAATCTTAACTTGATTTTTCTTTAAGGTAACTATTGCTTCTTTAGCTGCAGCTTTTTCTGTTTTTTCTTGAGAAATAACAACTATTGCTCCATCTGTTAAACGGGAAATAAGTATACCATCAGATACAGCAAGTACTGGTGGACAATCAATTAAAATAACATCATACATTGTTCTAAGTTTAGTAAATAAATCCGCCATTGAATGAGAACCAATTACTACTGTAGGATAAGGGACTTTTGAACCTCTATTTAATAAGTCAACTCCATAACTTCCATGTTTAATTGCTTTATCAAGAGTTATATTTCCTGCAAGAACATCACTAATTCCATCTTTGTTTTCCACATTGAAAGAACGATGTAGTTTTGGTCTTCTAAAATCAAGGTCAACAACTAATACTTTCTTTTTATCTTCCGCATAAGTAGCAGCAATATTTAATAAAGTTGTAGTTTTTCCTTCTCCTTGAACTGCAGAAATAACTTGAATAACTTGTAAATTACAATCCACATCAGCAAATTCTAAAGCCACTTTAACTCTTCTAAAAGATTCAGCAGCTATTGATGATGGTTGTTCTACAGTGATAACTCGATAATTAGGATTAGTAATAACTGTATGTTTATATTTTTTCTTATTAAAAATACTCATTATTTTTTACCACCTTTCTCATCATCTAATGTATAATCTGGAATTCCTGCAAGAACAGGTATGCCAAGAGTTCTTTCTATATCTTCTGTAGATTTAAATCTATTATCTAATAGCTCTCTTAATAAAACATATACAAAAGCAACTACTAAACCTGCAGCAAAGAAAATTACTACGTTAGTAACAGTTGAAGAAACCTTACTTCCAACTTTTGCAGGTGATAAATCAGATAAGTTACCATATAATAATGGATACTTTGGATCATCTTTAGTTCCTTGATTAGCAACTTTTTTAGCACTATCAATAACTGCATCTACCACTTCTTGAGCTTTGATAGGATCATTACAAGTATAAGATACTGTAATGATTAAGGAATCATTAGAAGCCTTTAAATTATTTTTTAAAGTTCTTACTGGTATATCTACTTTTTCCGATACTTTGCTTAATACAACATCTTCAGTTAGAAATAATACATAAGTATCACTTATATAACTTGAAAAAGAATAACTTGTAGAAATAGCTGTTTCATTTGACTTATTATAAGATACAAGTATTGTTCCTGTAGATTTATAACTTGGGGCTTTTAAAAAATTATAGCCAATTCCAAGTCCTAAAAATACTGCTAAAATAATTACTATAGAAATAATATTTTTCTTAATTATAAAAAGTAATTCTTTAAATGTCAGTCCTTTTTCTTCTTGAACTTCTTTTGTATTTGTTTCAACGTTATCCATCTTTTTTACCTCCAAAAAGAAATAATTTATAAAATGTTATATTTTATATAACATGTTTATATTGGAAATAATATCATAAAAGCTACCTTAGAGCAAGAAAAACGCAATTTGGTAATAAGAGGGGGAAATATTAGCTAATACTTATATTTAATCTTGCATTAATCTTTTTAATGAATTAACATATATTCTTGAAAGACAGGTTAAAATATGGAAGAAATTATCGCAAAAATAATTAAGTCATATAATTTAAATGGCAAAAATTATGTTGGATGTAAATTACTTGATTTTGAAAAGTCAACTTATATTCTTTATTTTGAAAATATGCATAATGTTATTCGTTATATTTTAGAAATAAAACCTATTATAAATAATATTGATGAAGTATTTGATTATTATGAATTTTCTAAAGATTTCTTTAAGCATGCCTTTTTAAATAGTTATAAAGGAAAAATAGTTGAATATTTAAAAACTACAGATGAAAAATATTATTTCATAGATAATGATCACGTGTATTTACTTTCAAAATATGTTGAAAATAGCATTTTCTTTAATAAAATTGCTAATAAAGGTTTTATAAATGAAGCAGGTTCTTGTCTTGGAATGTTTCATTATTCTTTAGCTTATTTTCCTGAATATAAACTTGAATCTTATCAAAAAAATCCATTGTTTTCAAACTTTGTAAAAAAATATAATAATGCAATTCTTATAGAAACAAAATATAAAGATTTTATCATTAAAAATAAGTATATGGCTTTTAAATTATATTATCTTTATAAAGAAAATAAATTACATCTTAGAGTTATCAATGATAATTTATTACCTAAAAACTTTTTATTTGATTTTGATAGCAATTTATATTTATGTATTAAAAATATTTTAAAAATGAAACCTGGTTTATATAATATTGAAATTGCTAAAGCAATTATCAATCTATGTTTCAATGAAAATGCTTTTAATAATGAATTATTCGAATGTTTTATTAATGGTTATATTCATACAATGAAACTTTCTTTAAGACAAGAAGAACTTGATAATATCATTAATGGTTTAATCTATGTTTTATATGATAATTTATTAGATTTTATCATTAATAATCAAGATTACATTTATTTTAATCAGCTTCAAAAAATAATTGATAATAAAGAGGAACTTGAAAAACTAATAGATAAAATTTATCAAGAAACTCGAGTATTTGTAAAACCGCAAAATGGTTTTCTTGACATTCTAAAGCAAAAAGGAATTGATGTTAGTTATTTAAAATCTAAATAATTTTATAAAAAAATTAAGACTTTTTAAAATAAAATCTTATTGTATAAATGAAGGAATAAGTGCACTACTTCAAATAATTATTGAAAGGATAATATTTGATTTTTAATTATGGAAAAAATGATTAAATACAACTGTACTTATGATCTTGTCTTTAAAAATGTCTTTAAAGATGAAGAAATATTAAAAGATTTTTTAGAAGCAATTTTAGGTAAAAAATATAATTTACACGGAATAAAATATTTAAATGTAGAAGATAATAATAGTCTTATTTATAAAAGCAGCACCTATGATATAAAACTTGCAATAATTGATAATAAAAATAGTTTAAAAGAAAATATCATACTAGAAATGCAAAGAAATAAACCCAATTATGATATTAAAAGAAG
>CAKPXW010000148.1 GCA_934202505.1 uncultured Bacilli bacterium
GCAGTATTTTAAATGGACAAATAAATAATAATATAATAGCTAAAGTTTCTGATGAAACGTATATTAAAAATATTTTGGGTGCTAGTAAGCTAAATATTGAAGCTTCATTTAATGAAGGCTATTGGTGTGATCACTTTACTTATTTATTAGATTTATATGAATCTTATATTAAGGTATATCCTGATAAGATTAAAGAAGCTATGTTTTATGATAAAACATATAATTTCTTTGAATCACATGTTTATGTAAAAAATAGAGATGAAAAGATTTATTTAACAAAAAATAATACGATTAGACAATATGATGCTATTGGTAATGATGAAATTAAAATTAATAAATTCAATTTAAAAATTAATCAAACAAATTGGGCTAAAAATAAAGATGGGAATGTCATTACTACTAATTTAATAAGTAAATTTTCCCTTCTTGCATTTACTAAATTTAATCTTTTAGATAACATGCAAATTGGCATTGAAATGGAAGCTAATAAGCCAGGATGGAATGATGCATGTAATGGCCTTCCAGGCTTATTTGGTTCATCAGTTGGTGAAACATTTGAAACATATAGAATAGTTAAAATGTTACTTGGATTAATAAATGAATATGAAACTGAAAAATTATATCTTCCAAAGGAATTTTTAACATTCGTAAAAGAAACTGAAAAATTATTAAATGAAGAAAATGATTGCTTTACTTATTGGAATAAATCATCAAGTTTAAGAGAAAACTATCGGAACTATCTTCATGAAGGAGTAAGTGAAAATGTAGAAATTTCACTTGCTGAATTAAATAAAGTTATTAATTTAATGGCTAAGAAGTTAAATGAAGCAATAGCTAAGGCTAAAAATATTAGTAATGGAATTATACCAACATTTCTTGTTTATGAAGTAAGTAAATACGAAAAATTAAATAAAAAAGGCTATAATGGCTATGAACTTGTAAAACCACTTGAGTTTAAATTACAAATACCTCCATATTTTTTAGAGGGTCCAGCAAGGTTAATGAAAATAGATGATGACGCTACTTATTTGAAAAATATGTATTTAAAGATAAAAGATAGTGGAATTTATGATAACGAGTTGATGATGTATAAAACAAGCGAGCCTTTAGATAATGTAAATAATGAATTTGGTAGAATAAGAGGGTTTAATAAGGGTTGGCTTGAAAGAGAATCTAATTTCATGCATATGACTTATAAATATTTATATGGCTTGTTGAATGCCAAATTGTATGATGAATTTTTTAAAGAAATTAAAACAAATATGGTTTGCAATATGAATCCAAAATTATATGGAAGGAGTCCACTAGAGCATTGCTCATTTATTGCTACAAGTAATAATTTAGATAAAAATGTTCATGGTCAAGGCTTTGTTGCTCGTCTTTCTGGCTCAACAGCTGAAATGCTAAGTATTTATTTATATATGATGATTGGTAAGCAACCATTTACTTATAAAAATGATGTATTATACTTTTCATTAAATCCTATTTTAAGTAAAAAATTCTTTAAAGATGATCATACTTTAAGCTTTACATTATTTTCTAAAATAAAAGTAACATATGTAAATGAAAGCAATATAGACACTTATAAAGGAAAAGTAGTTTCATATACATTAAAAAATCAAAATACAAGTAAAATAATAGCCGAAATTAAAGGACAAGATGCTATTGATATTAGAAATTTGAAATACGACAAAATAATTGCTGTAATTGAATAAGGGAGGGTTTAGTATGGTAAAATATGATTTCCCCAAAGATTTTATGTTAGGTGTAGCAACAGCATCATATCAAATAGAAGGAAATAGAGAAAAATTAGAAAATTGTATTTGGGATGATTTTGCAAAAATTGATGGCAAGGTATTTAATCATCATGATGGCTCAAATGCTTGTAAATCTTATGAATTAATTGATAAGGATATAGAAATAATTAAATCATTACATTTTAAAGCATATCGTTTTTCGATTAGTTGGACAAGAATTATAAAAAATGGAACTGGTGAAGTATTACAAGAAGGCATTAATTATTATAAATATTTAATTAAAAAGCTAAAAGAAAATGGTATTATTCCTTTCGTAACGCTTTATCATTGGGACTTGCCAAGTATTTTACAAGCTAAGGGTGGCTGGGAAAATGATGAAATTGTTGAATGGTTTTTATATTATTGTAAGGTGGTGTTTGATGCTTTTAAGGATGATGTTAGCTATTATGTAACAATAAATGAACCATATTGTATAGTAAATTTAGGATATGGTAGTGGCATACATGCTCCAGGTATATGTTCACTAAAAAGCCAAGTGAAAGCATCATTAAATGTTTTAAAAGCTAATGGCGCTGCAATAAGACTTTATAAAAGCTTAAATTATTCAGGTAAAATTGGTATTTGCTTAAACATAAATGACATTGAACCAATAAATGAAAAAGCAAAGAATGCAGCAAATAATCTAAAAGATAGAGGCTTATGGTGGTATTTTTATCCTACTGCTTGTGGCTATTTAAAAAAAGAAACTATTGATTATTTTAAAAAAGAAAATGTATTTCCTTTATTAAGTGAAGAAGATTATAATCTTATTGCAACAAAAGGAGACTTTTTAGGCTTAAATCATTATAATCCTGAATATGTTGATGAAAATGAAAATACAATAGTAAGAAATGATTTAGAGCATAATTCAATGGGCTGGATAATTGAGCCTCTTGGACTATATCGTGTCTTAAAAGAAGTTGCTAGTAAAACTGATTTAGATATATATATCCTTGAAAATGGAATTGCTACTAATAATTCAAAGGATGAAGAAATAAACGACACAAAAAGAGTAAAATATTATCATGATTATCTAAAGATTGTTGAAAGATGTATTCACGAAAACATGAAAATAAAAGGCTATTTTGCTTGGTCACTTCTTGATAACTTTGAATGGACATATGGTTATAGTCAAAGATTTGGAATAGTATATGTTGATTTTAACACCTATGAAAGAACTATTAAGCAAAGTGGATATTTTTTAAGAGATGTATGTGATCAAATTGGTAAAAAAACTTTGGTTTTTGATGAAATATTTTCTGGAAATTCTTTAGATTTAAATAAATGGAATATTGTAGAACTTGGAAACGGCTTTGGAAATAATGAAGACCAATATTATACAAGCAGTCCTAAAAATATAAGGATAGAAAATAATACATTGCGGATTATTGCTTTAAAGGAAAACTTTAAAAATAAACATTACACTAGTGCTAAAATTACAACAAAACAAGGCTTTATGTATGGGCACTTTGAAATAATTGCTAAGGTTCCAGAAGGAAATGGAGCATGGCCTGCAGTTTGGATGATGCCAACTTCAAAAGAAGATCCTTGGCCATTATGCGGTGAAATAGATATAGTAGAATGTATTGGGAGAAAACCAAATACTATGCATTTTTCTTTACACACTCAAAAATATAATCATATGTACAACACCCAAAGAACAGCTGTAATAAATATTAAAAATACAGCTAGTAAATATCATTTATATGAAATGGATTGGACAAAAGATTATATTTGCTTTTATATTGATAAAATAGAATTTGCTAAATTCTATAAAAATGATGTAAAATATGCAAAAGGCAAGGAAAGTTGGCCTTTTGATCAATCTTTCTATCTTATTTGTAATTTAGCAGTTGGCGGAAATTGGGGTGGAAAGATTGATGATAATGCATTTCCAATGGAGTTTGACATAAAATCGATTAAAATATATAAGTGGGATGATTAATCATGGCAAAAAAAACAATTTA
>CAKPXW010000149.1 GCA_934202505.1 uncultured Bacilli bacterium
GCGTTATTTTAAAACTATCAAATAAATTTTCTTTTATAATAGAAAATAATACCAATCTAATTATAAGTTCTAATTTGTTATTGAAAAATTTAATCTTAAAATTTGCTGAAAAAGATATAAATTTTAATGCTTCTTTATACCCAATTCCTTGTTCAATTGGAGGGGCAATTTATATGAATTGTGGGGCTAATAAAACTACAATTTCAGATAATATAAAATATGTCATAGCCTTAAATAATAAAGGAAAAATCAAAATTTTTAAGAAAAAAGAATGTAAATTTAAATATCGTTATTCAATATTTCAAAAAAATAAATGGATTATAATTGGAGCATTATTTGAAATTTTTAAAGAAAAGAAAGAAATTATTTATAAAATTATTAAAAATGAACTTTTAAAACGAATTAAAACACAAGAATTAAGTAATACTTGTGGTTCAATATTTAAAAACACTAAAAAACAAAAAGCTTATAAACTTATTGATAAATACTATTCATTTAATTATACCAATAATAATATTCATTTGTCTAATAAACATCATAACTTTTTAATAAATGAAAATAATGGAAAAGGAAAAGATGCTTATAAACTAATTAAGCAAATGCAAAAAGAAATATATTTAGCGTGTAAAATAAAACTTAAATTTGAAGTTATTATTATTAAATAAAATTAACTTATTGCTAAAAATTGACAAATTTCGCCAAATACATTTTGTATTATAATTTTACCTTAAAAGATTATGTTTCAGATGAAAGGAGAAACTATATGAAACGTAAAAAAACAAATAAAAGAGGATTTACTTTAGTTGAACTATTAGTTGTAATTGCAATACTTGCAGTTCTTGCAACTGTTTCAATTGTAGGATATGCAAGTTTCACAAAGAAAGCGAAAATTTCAAATGATAAGAGTTTAATCACTCAATTAAATCTTGCCTTGCAAGCGGAAGAAGTTTTAGACGGCAAAGCTTCTACACCAACTGAAGCTTTAAATATTGTTGAGCAGTCTGGCTATATTGTTCCAAAATTAACACCAACCACTACAAATTACGATATTGTTTGGAATCAAAAAGAAAACCGCTTTGCTTTACTTGATGATAAAGGAAAAGTTATTTTTGGAGAATTATCAGAAAATGCGTATGAAAACTGGGCATTTGTTGATGATTATAACGATTCATTGATTCAAAATAATTTATATTCAGCTTACATCAATGATAATTGTTTAAAAGATAAATTTGATGATTTAAAAGCGGGTATTGATCTTGGAAATAACAAAACAATCACTAGTGTAAGTTATGAAAATATCGAATCTAGTAATGGTAAAGAAATAATTATTAGAACAAATTCTGCAATCACTAATTTAAATATTAACGCACCTAAAGATACTATAAAACATTATGGGGCAGCTGGTATTGTAGAAATAAATGAAATAGCCTCTAGTTCATATCATGAATTTGGGTCAACTAGTATTGTAAAATTACATAAAGGGCATCTTGTAGTAGAAGATAATGGATTTATTTCGATGTTAGATCCTACAATTGCAAATAGTAGTAATGATATTAGTTGTGAAAATAATGGAGTAATTGTAAAAATAAAATAAGAACTTAATAAGCCAATTCTTATTCCAACAGGAAAAGGACAATCTAATATAGGTGATGGCACAACAATAAATGTTGGTAATGCCGATACTTTAATTAATCTTGCTTATGCTAGCAATAATGGGACTTCATTTGCAAATTTTGATATAAATCTAACTAATGACATCGATTTAAATAATAAAATATGGATTCCATTTGGCTTAAATGATACTGATAAAGTATTTACTGGCTTTAAAACTTTAAAAGGAAATGGTCATAAAATTACAGGATTAAAAACTGATGGAAAAGATATGAAGGAATTTGAATCAATGGGTAAAACCCCAATCACTCCTGCAGGATTAATTGGATATTTAAATGGAAATATTACATTTAAAGATTTAACAATTGATGTCAATATTAATAATGAAGGTAAAGGCGGAGTAGGGGCTTTTATTGGAGTAATTACTGGTGATAAAACTTCTAATGTAATTTTTGAAAATTGTGTTGCCAAAGGAACAATTAAAGGAACAGATAAGTTGGGTGGATTCATTGGAAGTACTTATGCCAACGAAAATACTAATAAAGCTAATAGCATTACTATGAAAAATTGTGCAAATTATGCCAATATTATAGCTTCTGGTAATAATCATTCAGCAAGAATTGGTGGTTTTATTGGGACATTAGCTTTTAGTGGAAGAAGCAATATTGAAAAATGTACAAATTATGGAGAAATTACTAATTTAAATGTTTCAAGTGATTCAGATCAAACTTACGATTGCGTCGTAGGCGGATTTGCCGGAAAAATGAATGTAGATTATTATTTAACAGTTACAAATTTTAAAAATGAAGGTAAATTGAGTTGTAGTAATGGAAATGTAAGAGATGGTATTGCAGGTGGTAATAACATTAATGGAAAAACAACAAATACTACATTTAATGGTAAACATTTAATAAAAACAGCTAATAATTTATTAGATTTAGAAAGTTAAAGATAAAAAAAGTAAAAGGAGTCTTTTACTTTTTTTCTTTTTCTAAACGTTTTAAATTAAATTTATATAATACTTGTAAACGATTTAAATTATAGCGTAAAACAAAAGCAGGTATTAAATCTAATATAAAATTCACAATTGCATATGGTAAAAACATAGTAAGAAATAGTTTTGAATTTCCAGTATACATATTAATATCTAGTAAGAGAATTAAAAATCCCATTGGCGCACCAATAAAATGTCCTAACATCCCATAACATACTTCAAGCATAAATCTTTCTAAATATGTATTATCTTTAGGATTTTCCACTTTATTTTTATGAAAATTAGTAAATGAACCCAGTTCAGGAATTTTATCTTTCCATTTTTTTATTTTAAAAAAATCATATATTTTCATTTCTTTTTTGGAAACTTGATAAAATTTTAAATCTTTATTAACATATTTTTTAGGAATTAAATAACGAACAATTCCTGCAACAATACCATCAATTAATATTAATAAAATTACAAGTCCTAAACCAATTAATAAATAAACATATAAAGAGTAAGTATGATAAATAAAATAATTTATTAAAGTAATCATAAGTGCTAATACACTTATTAAAATTCCATATAAAACCATAAATGCAATCTTGTAATAATTTTCTTACAATTCCTTTCATAATTAGTTTTATTATAACATGAAATATAGAAAATGTTATAATTATTAAAATCATTTATTAAATTTCTATATAAATATAGAATTGTATTTTTTTTCATGCTAAAATAATAAGAAGAGGAAGAAAGCGTATGGAAAAAAATTATTATTGTGCAATTGAAATAAATACTATATATACTTCTGCTGTTGTTGTTGCATTTCACAATAACAATGTTCATGTTGTAGCAACAGGTAAAGTTTTAACATCAGGATATGGTGATGGACGTATTTATGATCAACTATTATTAAAAAAGTCTATTTCTACATTACTTGAAGAAATAAAAAATAAATTTAAAGTTACTATTGATGAAGCCATAGTTATTCTTCCTAATAATACTCATAAAGTGTATTCAGCAAATGTTGTTATGTCAATTATGACTGAAAGACAAATTATTGGTTTAAAACAAATTCAAACTGCAAGAGAAAGAGTTAGAAATGTAACTCTAGCAGATAATGAAATACTAGTAGATGAAGTTCCAACATTATATAC
>CAKPXW010000150.1 GCA_934202505.1 uncultured Bacilli bacterium
AACATTAAATTAAATATTCCAGTATTTGAATCTAAAAAGATAATAAATATTATACCAACAGTTGTAATTGATAAAATTCCTGGAAAATAGATTAACGCCCGTGAAATGCCAAATCCTTTAAGTTTAAAATTTAATAAATAAGCGATGAAAAAGGGAATTATAATTAATAAAGGAACTTGAATACAAACAAAAAGCAAAGTATGTTTCATCGCATTCCAATATCTTTCACCCGTATATGAATGAGAGTTAAAAATTAGTTTATAATTTTCAAAATTGTTCCATTTCATCGAACTTATGTCTTCATTACAATCAGTAAAACTTAAAACAATTGTTAATATTACTGGAATAAGACAAAAGGTTACAAAAAATATCATATATGGCAAGATAAATAAATATGGAGATATATACTTTTCAAACCAGCCTTTTTTTAAACTAATAGTTTTCATATTATTGTTCAGCTAACCATCTTTTATAATTGTTTGCTTTTTCATTTAAAGCATCTTTAGCTGAAGCATCATTATTTAAGGCTGCTGCTACTGCTGAACCCATAAAGTTATATGCTTCATAGAAATAGTTATAAGTAGTTCCTATTTTAGCTTTATATGCAGTTTGTGTGAAAGCATCAAGATATTGAATATTTTTATATTCTTCTGATTCATGAATAGAAATTCTTGCAGGAACTTGACCAGCTTTTCCCCATTCTAATGAATTTTCTGAAATATAGTTGATAAATAGATAACCTGCTTTTTTTATTTGAGGAGTTGTTGTTGTGTTTTTCGCTAAACATAATTGATGTGATCCAGCAAATGAAACACCATTTTCTCCTGTTGCTTGTGGCATAGGAATAACACCTAAATTTCCATCTTCAGCAAAATCACAAGTTTGTTTTAAGGTTTCAATCATCCAAGGCCCATCAAAATAGAAAGCTGATTTACCTGCTTTAAATAAAGTTAAATCACCCCCTGCTGAAACAGTTGATGGAGAAATTGAATTAGTCCCATATTTTAAGTCTTTAAGTTTTTCAAGTATAGTAATTCCACTTGTACAATTGAAATTAACATTATTATTACTATCTAAAATATCCTCATTATTTTGTAATAGTTGAGAATAATAAACATCTTTAGTAATTGAATACATATTTGGCATTGCCCATCCATAGTTACCATCTTTAGTAAATTCTAAGCAATCAGTATAAAAATCATCCCAAGTTGCATAACCTGTTAATTCTTTATTAGTTAATTCTTTATTATAAAAAATTGCTGTTGGATGTTCATCAAGAGGGAATGAATAACGATGGCCATTAATACTTCCAATATCATAAGCTGCTGGTAAAAATTCTTCTTTATTTAAATTAAATACTTCCATAATGTCATCAATTTCAGTTAACATATTTTTGCTTAAAACAGAGCCTAGTCTATTTGTAGGAATAGCTACTACATTTGGAGAAAATTTTGGATTATTTTTTTGCTGATAAAATTTTGTAAATAAAGTATCCCAATCTAAACGATTTATCTCAACTTTGATTTGTCCTTTATATTGGTTATTAAAATCTTCAACCATAGTTTGCATATGGTCTCCATCAGTACCTGTAAATCCATGCCAAAACTTTAAAGTTACTTCTTCATTAAATACAATATCTGAAAATGATTCAGAATTATTTAATGGGCTACTTGTGTTACCATTATTACCACAAGAAACACAAATAAGGGAAATAGATGATAATAATAACATTTTAAATAGATTGTTTTTCATTTTTACTTCTCCTTCCTTAAAAGCAATTTTAGTTATTAAAATTATGTTTCTTTTTGTTTCTAAGCCTATTATAATATAAGTTGAATGACAAACAAATAACAAAAAATGCCATTAAACTACTAAAAGTTGCTCTATTTGATAGCGCTTTATCAATATTTATTTGTCATATTTACTATGAAGTTATAAAATAAAATGGAAAGGATAATCTTAAATGAAAAAGCAAAGATATAAACTTAGTGAAAATTTTAAAGAAACAAGAACAAAACAATCACGTTTTATCCATAATGAAAATGCTATTGCCGATTCTATACCTCAAATATTTTATTTTATTGATTGTGGAATAGAATACAATAATCAAAATTATTATCATGAACGTGAAAACTACATGGCATATATGATTACTTATACAATAAGTGGTAATGCTCAATTGTTCTATAAAGGGAAAAAGTATATTTTATGTCCTGGAGATTTATGCATTATAAATTTACAAAATAAAAGTATAATTAAAGTTTTAGATAATAATCATTGGGAAATATATTTTATTCATGTAATTGGAGCTAATATTGATGATATATATCATTGCTTTACTAACTCTTGTGGGCATATTAAACATTCTTTCAATCCTAAAATAATGGCTGAAACAGTTACAAAATTATTAGATGGATGTTCTATATATGAAGGATCATCAGCAATATATAATCTTTTAATGGATATTTTATTACAATCATCATCAGTAAAAAATGATGCTTTTGGTATAAGTAAAGCCATAACATATATTTATGATAATTATAAAGATGAATTATCAATTGAAGATATTTGTCAGGAAATAAACTTTTCAAAATATTATTTTATTAGACAATTTAAAGAAAAAACCGGAGTCACTCCTAAGCAAATGATTCTAGAACTTAGAATGAAAAAAGCTTGTGAAATGCTTTCTTCAACAAACGAAAGTTTATCAACAATAGCTAATTCATGTGGATTCAAATCCACAAAAAATTTACATTATGCCTTTGAAAAATATTATGGGATTAGCCCAACAAATTACAAAAATCAAAAAATATTAGAGCAAATAAAAAAATAAATAGAAAATTTCTATTTATTTTTAATTAGTACACGTCCAAATGGAAAACTTGTTTGTATTAAATGTGCAATATTATCTTTTCTAACATTTATATAAGTTGCTTGCTCATTTTCAAATCTAATAAAATCGATGGTATTCATAGGTGTCTGCAACAAAATATCATTTGCAATAATTAAATTATATTTGGCAACTTTGTGAGAAATATATTGATTTTGAATGCTTTTATTTACTTGCTCACATAATAGAATATAGTTTCCAATATTGTCAATTAATTCTTTTTGTTGTTCACGATGAGAAGGCCAACCATTCCTTGCCCATTCAAAATCAGGGTTTTGTGGATATATATGTTCTAAATTAATTGAACTAACATTTATAGTTCCTGAAATGTTTCTACAAATAACATCTATAATCAATAATGCTTTTTTTAAATTTCTTGGAGTTGAATTAGATCCTAATTTATCAGCAAAATCGTTTATATTTATTTGCCAAGTTAAAATGTCTGAATTTATTTTATTTATTAAATTTGAATTGATATCAGAAGGATTTGTATTGTTTTTTATTTCATTAACTACATCGTTTAATAAATATCTAAATGTAGTTGGACTTCCTCCATTTAATGTTAATACAATACTCATCATACATAAAGGGATAATAACTTTAAAAAGATATTCATTATTAGTAGTAATATCAATATGCTTCATTACTAAAATATTTAAAATATCTAATATAGTATTTCTATTAATATAATTGATAACATATTTTATAGGACTATTTTCAATATTTTTTAGTAATGAAATTGAATTAACAAAGTCTTGATATGTTGTTTTACTTTTTGTAATATTTTCCTTTAAAAAAGTTATTATTTCCATATTGTCGAAATTTTTATCAAAGTTACTTGATTTAAATT
>CAKPXW010000151.1 GCA_934202505.1 uncultured Bacilli bacterium
CATTGAATGGCAAAGTAAAATAACCTTATTAACTTTAAATCTATTTTTAATATATTCTGTTATTGCTTTTTGGTCGGCTAATAAATATTTATATCCTGATTTTTCTTTAAAAAATCCAAGAGTTGGAGCATTTTTCCCATGGCCTCTCATATTAGAAGAAACTACGCTATACCCGTAATTATTTAAAACTTTAATTAATGGTTCATAACGTTCTTGATGTTCCTCCATTCCATGGATTATTTGAATAACTCCTTTGAAATTTTCTACTTCAAAAACATGTAATTCTAAATCATAATTATCTAATGATTTTAAATTTATATTTTCCATTTTATCACATACCTTTTCTTTTTTAATTATAACATTTTTTATTTTAATTTAAAATATCTAAATATGCACTTTTAATTGCTTGAAATTGAAAATTTTGTTATACTTTTTAAGGGAATGATATTATGATTTTTTATTGGATTATTTATGGATTATTTGTATTAATGCATTTAATTTTATGTTTTATAAAAAAAGAAAAAGCAAGAAAAATTTCAAAATTTTTTTTGCTACCTTTGTTATCAATTTCTTGTGTCCTTTTAAAATTAAATAATTATTTTATTTATTTTAGCTTATTATTTGGATGGATTGGCGATATTCTATTGATATTTACTGATAATGAAAAATTATTTGTATCAGGGCTTACTTCTTTTGCTATGGGTCATATTTTTTATCTTATTGCTTCTTATTATAGATTAGTAACTGTCAATAATATTGATATTAATGTATCTTTTATTATATTTTTTATAGTTTTATTTATCGTTTTGCTAATATCTGCAAAACTATTTTTTGCTAAACATTTAGGAAAACTTTCCTATCTTGGGGCTGTATATTTTTATTTATTATTTAGTTTATGTCTATTAAACTTTTATGGGAACTATTATTTATCAGCTTTAGGATTTTTATTTTTTATTATAAGCGATTCTATTATTGCATTAACCAAACTTAATAGACATCCTCCACATGAAGATTTTCATATAATGTTTACATATATTATTGCACAAACGCTTGTTATTTTAAGCTTTGTTTGATTTAATAATAAAGGAGGGTTTTTATGAAACTTGAAAAAGAAGATTACCTAGATTTTTCCTGCTCATCTTGCTCAAATGCTAATATAAATAGAATTCCTATAAAAAGAATTATTGAAAAGGTTGATTCTTATTATGATAAAAATGATCAAAATAAAGCTATTCAACTTCTTTTATATTGGGTAAAAGAAGCAAGAAGTATAAATGACAATGATGGTCTTTTATCTCTATGCAATGAATTAATGGGCTATTATAGAAAAAATGAAAATGAAGAACAAGCTTTTCTCTACGGTAATGAAGCTTTAAGTATTTTGAAAAAGGAAAAAATTGAAGATTCAATTATGGCAGGAACTACTTACTTAAATATCGCAACTGTTAATAAAGTTTTTAATAATATTGAAAATTCATTACATTTTTACAATAAAGCTTTGAATATTTATGAAAAATTATTAGATAAAAATGATACAAGACTTGGTGGACTATACAATAATATGGCTTTAGCCTATGTTGATAATAATGAATTTACAAAAGCTAAAACTTACTATAACAAAGCTCTTGAAATTATGAAAAAAGATGCTAATTCTAGACTTGAAGTAGCAATTACTTATGCCAACTTAGCCGATGCAATAGAAAAAGAAAAAGGCATTGTCGAAGGTGAAATTGAAATTAATAATTATCTTGAAAAAGTAAAACAAATAATTGAAGATAGTCATCTTGAAAGAAATGGATACTATGCCTATGTTATTTCTTGCTTAGCGCCTCAATTTTCTTATTATGGGTACTTTTTATATGCTAATGAATTAAAAGAAAGGTCCAAAGAAATTTATGAAAGGTCTTGAAATTTCTAAAAAATATTATCTTGAATATGGTAAAAAAATGCTTGATGAACAGTTTCCATCAATAAAAAAATATCTTGCTATTGGTCTTGTAGGACCAGGGTCTGAATGTTTAGGATATGATGATGTTCTTTCATGTGATCATGATTTTGAACCAGGATTTTGCATTTTTGTACCAAATGATGAAAAACTAATCGATAGAAAAACTTTATTTAATTTAGAAAGAGCATACAATAAATTACCAAAAACATTTCTAAATTATAAAAGAAATTTTATTCAACCTGCAGGACTTAACCGTCATGGGATAATTACTATTGATGATTTTTATCTTGATAAAATCGGAAAATACATTGAAGATGAAATGGACTTTTTTAAACTTCAAGATTCTTATCTATTAATGGCTACAAATGGTGAAATTTTTGAAGATAATTATGGATTATTTACAAAAATTAGAAATTCATTAAAGCATTATCCTATTAATGTTAAAAAGAAAAAAATGGTTGGATGTTTAATAATGATGCAGCAATCTGGTTTTTACAATTATAAAAGATGTATTTTGCGAAACGAGATTGAAGCTAGTCAATTTGCTATTATTGAATTTGTAAAATATGCCATTCAAATGATATTTTTATTAAATGATACTTACATTCCGCATTATAAATGGATATTTAAAGCTTTAAAAAATCTTACTTGTCTAAATGATTGTGGCAATGATTTAAATTATTTACTAACCACCAATAATGAAGGATTAATAGTTAATAAAAAGTTTACAATTATAGAAAAAATATCTAACTTAATAATTGAAAGATTATTAACTGATGGATATATAAATTCTTTAAAAAACTTAGAAGAGTGTGCTTTTTATATTAATGATACTATTACAAATAATAAAATCAGAAATTTAGATTTATTATATGCTATTTAAGGAGGATATATGGAAATAGAATTATCTGTTAAAAATTTAAAGAAAACTTTTAAGCTTTCTTCCAAACAGCAAAAAGTTATGCATACTAAAGAAAAATATAAGGTTGCTGTAGATGATTTGTCTTTTGAAGCCTACAAAGGCGAAATTTATGGTTTACTAGGGCCTAATGGAGCTGGTAAAACTACTACTCTTCGAATAATTGCTACATTAATTAAAGCTGATAGTGGAGATGTAGAAATTGAAGGAATTAGTGTCAATAAACAGCCTGATTTGATAAGGCAAAAAATTGGCTTTTTAACTAGTGAATTAAAACTTGAAGATTTCTTTACACCGAATTATTTATTTGATTATTTTTCATCTTTACATAATGTAGACATACAAACACGTGAAAAAAGAAAACAAGAATTATTTAAAAAGTTTGGAATTGACGAATTCAGTGAAGTTAAAGTAGCTGATCTATCTACTGGTATGAAACAAAAAGTATCACTTGTTTTGTCAATTGTCCATAATCCAAATTTTATAATTTTTGATGAGCCTACAAATGGGCTAGATGTCATTACTGCTAAAACTGTTACTGACTTTTTACTTGATTTAAAAAAACAAGGAAAAACAATTATCGTTTCTACCCATATTTTCTCATTAATTGAAAAAATATGTGATCGAGTTGGTATTATTTTTGATGGGAAAATGATTGTAAGCGATACTCTTACAAACTTAACACAAAATGAATCTTTAGAAGATGTTTTCTTCGATATTTATGAAAAGGAGAAAAAAGAATAATGAATCATATTTTTAC
>CAKPXW010000152.1 GCA_934202505.1 uncultured Bacilli bacterium
CTACAAAACAAGCACCAGCAAATCTAAGCCCCATATCTTCAAAATAATATTTATAGGAAGCTCCAATAAACTTTCTTCCATTTAAATCATATCGAGAGGCAGAATTAATTAAAAATGAATCTTCCATATGTTCAAGATATTTCTTTATAGTTGAAGGTTGAATGTTTGATTTCATTTCCGTTTTATAAGTATTAGCAATTTTATTTGGATTAACAATTGAGCCAACATTAGTAGCCATAACTTTTACTAAATCACGTATTGTTGAATCTTTTCTTAAGGAATATCTATCAACAATATCATTGATGTAAGTATTATCAAATACTTCTTTTAAATATTGCCTTTTTGATGGTTCATCAGGGAAAAAGGTTACTTGTGGAAGTCCTCCATAAAGATAGTATTCTTTCCATAATGTTAAATTGTCAAGATTTCTAGTAGAATTTGCTTCTTTAAACTCTTTAAAAGAAAGAGGATGTACTCTAATTTCCCAACCTCTACCACGAAATTCAGTAGCAATATCACTTGAAAGCATATGAGAATTACTGCCAGTTACAAATACCTCAACATTTTCTAAACGTAAAAAGCCATTTAAAACAGCATAAAAGTTTACTTGAGGTATTTTCCCATCTGCTGTTTTATATCCATCAAAGGAAGGATTATCTACACTTTGACAAAATTGTATTTCATCAATAAAAAAATAATAAGTAGAACCATCATCTTTCATCCTTTCTCTAAAATAAGAATCAAGTTTAAAAGGATTTCTATATATTGCATTTCTTGCATCATCAAGTGTTAGTTCAATGATATGATTTTCTTTAATTCCAGTTGAAAGAAGATAATCTTTAAAAATATGAAATAACAAAAATGACTTTCCAGATCTTCTAGGACCTGTGATAATTTTAACCATTCCATTACCAATTGAAGCTTTAAGTTTATTTAAATATATGTCTCTTGAAATATACATAAATGATATCTCCTTATTGCAAATTTTTGTGCGGTTGCACACATTTATGCAATAAGTATACACCAAATATAATAAAAATGCAAAAAAAATGTGCAAATTATTAAAATATAATGTTTTATAAAGATATAATTTTGATATAGTCTTTTAAAAAACATCCAAAAGAAAGAAAAAGGGGATGAGGACCTATTTTATTTATGGGTTTCTAAACATCCCCTTTTTTTGACTTTTAATGGCTCATCACCTTCTTTTTTCATATAATATGATACTAAAATGGGACAAAATTGAAAAATATTGAAAAAATGATATAATGTAACAGTAGTAATAGTAGTTAAGAAAGCAGGATATTATATGAATAAAATTGCTGAAACCATATCTAAAGCTATCAAAGAGGGTAGATGGCTAGATATTACTTATCAACATTCAGATACCGAAACAACTTATTTTTGGGCTGCAATAAAAGATATAAATGTGGAAAAGAAAATACTAATATGTGATATATTTAACCATGTTAAAGCCTTTGATTCGAAAGAAGCAACTATTAAATTTGAAAAGATAAAGAAAGCTAATATTTTATTTTTTACCTCATATGAAATACCTTCAGATTTAATAGAAAAATTATCTCATGTAGATCCTGATAAAATAGCATGGCTTGAATATGATAGATTTAATTCTAATATTTTAAGTTATTATCAAGAATGTAGTATTTTAGATAATGATCCTTTTCAAAAAGATTATTATATGATAGAAGGCATTGACTTAAATGTTTTAAGAAAAAATAAATCCTATGTATTAAATGAAAACCAACAAAAAAGATTAATAGAAAAAGTTTATCATAATGAAGATTATACATTAGCTTATAAAGAACTTATTATTTCAGTTTTTTCTATATCAAAAGGTATTAATAAATATGTTATATGTTACTATCCATTAACATATAATCCTAAAGATAATTCTTTAATTGTTAGTGATAGATTATTATTTAATAAATCTTTTCTAATCAAAGGGAAAAAGAATTCTTTATATAAATATATAGATACAGATATTGATACATTTATAAAAGATTTTAAAACCAACTATAAGGAATTTAAAGAAGAAATAGAATCGCATTTAAAAGATGGTGAATTAATTGACACAAGACCAGATATTATGGTTTTACAAAGAGATATTCCAGTTAATTTACAAGATACCTATAGTGAAATAGAATATAGTTATCAAAATAAAGAATTATCTAAACCTTTACAAGCATTCTTTGGTAATTTAACAAGGAAAAGAATTACAAGAAAAGAACCATCTTTAGTTATTTATGATAATCGAGTTAATATTGATCAAATGCGAGTTTTATATAATTCAATGACTCAACCAGTAACTTATGTACAAGGGCCTCCAGGTACAGGTAAAACACAAACTATATTAAATGTTATTTTATGTAATTTTGTTTCCAATAAAACCTTACTTATTTCCTCTTCTAATAATAATCCAGTTGATGGAATAATGGAAAAACTAACTTTTAAATATTTTGATAAGGAAGTAAAGTTTCCTTATTTAAGACTTGGAAAATTTGAAGAAGTGGCTAAATCTACAAAAAGAATATTAGAGTTTTATTTATACAATGAAACTAAAAAGCCAGATGATAAACTTATAAATCAAATCATTGAAAATAATGATAAAAACAATTTAATTTTAAGAGATAAACTTAAAAATTATGAAGATAGACTGGATTTATATGAATTAATTGAATCCGGTAATAAATTAATATCTAAATTTGAAGATAAAGAGACAGGGTTAATTAAAAAAATAAAAGCTAAAGTTGAAGAAAATAAACAAAAACTAGAGCAAATACCTTTAGTAAGTGATGAAGAAGTATTATCTTTATTTAAACCGATTTCTAAAGATAGTAAGTTTTTATCATATTTATATTTTCAATCATTAAAATATATAAATAAGTTAAAAACACCAAGATATAAAACATTAATTGATATTTGTAGTATTAATGAAGATGAAGAAAGAGTTAAGCAATTTAATAGTTGGATAAAAAATGATGATAACATGAAATTATTAATAGCTACTTTTCCGGTAATACTTACAACTAATATATCTTCTGCAAGACTTGGAACAACTAAAACTAAATTTGATTTAGCAATATTAGATGAAGCAGGACAATGTAATGTAGCTCATGCCTTACTTCCTATAGCAAGAGCTGAAAACTTATTACTAGTAGGCGATATTAACCAATTAAGACCAGTAATTTTATTAGAAGATAGTGTCAATGATGAATTAATGGAAAAATTTAATGTTGATCATTCTTATAGTTATAAAGATAATTCAATATTATCTATTATGAAAAATCATGATAGTGTTTCTAAAAATATTTTACTTTCTTATCATTATCGATGTGGTAAAAGCATTATTAACTTTTCTAATAAAAGATATTATAAATCCGAACTTAAAACTAATAAGATTGAATACGATGGTAATCTATACTTTATAGATGTAAAAAATAAAACATCTAATAATAGAAATGAAAATTATGATGAAAGTGTAGCTATTATTGATTATATAAAAAGAAATAATGTTAGTAATGCTACAATTATTACTCCATTTGTAAATCAAGAAATGCTTTTAAATAAAATGTTAATTCATAATAAAATTCAGGATGTTAATTGC
>CAKPXW010000153.1 GCA_934202505.1 uncultured Bacilli bacterium
CAAGCTACGGTGTATGAATATTTTATCAAAATGCGCCAAAGATATACGGCAATTTATGGGTAGACAAAATTACTCTTAATTCGCAGAATAAACCGCACGACGATTTTGCGTAGAAAAATGAGTTTGCAAAAGAAGCAAAAACAATGGATACTTTAAATGAAATAATTAGTTTATTAAGAATTGGAATAATACCACTTGGAGTGAGTTTTAGAGTAATATTTTGTTTAGTAAAAATGATTTATGATGAGGAAGCACAAGGATCATATAAAAGAAAAATAAGAAATACCATAGTATTTGGAATTATTGCAGAGCTTATATTTGTAATTCTTTCATTAGTTCAAAATTATTACGGTACTGGAAACATATTACCTTCTCACTTTTCAGGAGGTGGTCAAGGAGGTGGTGGAGGAGGAGGTTGGTAAGACCTTAGAATAAAAAGGAGAGATTTTGTTATGGATAATGAAAACGATTATAAACTATATATTCCTTCAAATGTAAAGACAAGATTAGAGTTTTGGAAGGGATATGGTGTAAAAGAACTTATATCTACTGGAATTGTTTTTTTATTACTTCTTCCGATAAGTTTAATTGTATATAAATTAAAAGGCAGTTTATTGCTACCAGTTGTAATTGAATTTATAGGAGTTGCGGGGACAATTATTGCGACTGCAAAAGATGAAAATAATTTGTGTGTTACAAGACAGATAAAGTTTCTAATTGACTTTGCTAATACACAAAAACAGTATAGATATAAATACTTTAATAAATGGAGGTAGAAATTGAAAAAGTTATTTAGTTTTTGGGGTAAAAAAACAAGAGAAATTACTTGTAATGAAGAAGTTGGTATTTTAGATATTAGAAATAATTATATTTATACAAGGGACGGTAATGTAATTGCAGGACTTAAAATATGTTCAATAAATACACAATTATTGACAGAAAGAGAAAAACAAAACTTAATAAATGAACTTTCTGCTGAGCTATCTTTAGAACAAGGAGAAATGAAATATTTTAATATTGCTAGAGCTGTTGATATATCTCCTTTGCAAGAATACTTAACAGAGATAATAAATACGACAGACAATACAATTCAAAAAAGATTGTTAAAAACACATCTAAAAGAAGTACAAAGATTGTCTTTAAACGGAGAAATTGTTGAAAGGCAATCTTTTTTAATGATAAATGCTAAACACGATTATAATGCAGAAAAAGACTTACTTAAAAGATGTTTAGATCTAAGTAATAAATTTGAGAGATGTAGCATAAAAACAGAAATCCTTGATGAGCCTTCTCTAGTACAGCTATGCAATAGCTTTTTGAATATGAATTATGCTCATAGAGAAGATACTGATATTGAGGATAAAGTTTTAATGCTGAAGGAGGCTTAAATTGAAGAAAAGAGAAATTGAAAGAATAACTGAAAATCAAACTTTGCTTAATATTCTAAGTCCTATTGGTGGTATTGAATATAAGAAAAACTATTTTAGAGTGGGAGATTATTTAGGCAGGGTTTATGCAATTACAAAATATCCTCAAAAAGTAAGAGTAGGTTGGCTTGAAAGTATTGCTAATATTCCTAATACAGTATGCTCATTAAATATCTCTCCTACTGAGAAAGATACTTTATTGCAAAATATAAGTAAGGGGATTAGACAAAACGAAATTCAATACGATAGCATTAAAGATGAGATATTGAGGCAAAGAACTGAAAGAGAAATAAACGATGCTAGAGAACTTATTGAAAAAATTGACCTTAACGGAGAAACTGTTGTGTATGTTACTATTGCAATAATGGTAATTGCTGAAGATATGGAAGAATTAAAACAAAGGTCAAAAGCTGTTCTTACTAAACTTGCTACAATGCAAATGAAAGGGCGATTATTAACTAATTTGAGTAGAAACTCATTTAAGTTAATGTCGCCTTTTTCTATTACCGATCCAGTTATAAAAGAAATTGCAGATAGAAATATGCTGGAAAGTTCTTGGATTGGAGGACTTCCTTTTTCTAGTTCAGGTTTTAATGATGGAAACAAATATTACTTCGCTAGAGATACTAAAGGAGGAATTGTAATACTTGATCCTTGGAAAAGAGGAGGCGACAGAACAAACTCAAATTTTGTAATTATGGGGACAGCAGGAGTTGGAAAATCTACTGTTGCTAAACATTTGATTTTAAATGAGTATATGACTAATACTAAGATCATTTTAATTGATCCTGAAAGAGAAGAAAAAGAGATGGTGGAAAAACTAGGAGAAAAATGGATAGATGTAGGTAGTGGTAAAGGTGGAATTATAAATCCTTTACAAATAAAAGCTGTTCCACTAGATGATGATAACGAAGAAGAAAATTGCTATAAAGATGAAGGTAAAGGTATGGGAGCTATGGCTTTACATTTTCAAACTTTGAGAACATTTTTCAAACTTTTATATCCTGAATTAAATTCAATTCAAGTAGCATATTTAGAAGAAGTTTTAGAAGAATTATATGGAAGATTTAATATTACTTGGAATACAGATATAACAGGAATTGCAAATGACAAGTTTCCTATTATGATAGATCTTTATAATTTACTTGCAGAAAAAGCGAATAATGAAAAAGATAAAGAAAGGCAAAAAATATTTGCTACTTTAAAAAGTTTAATTAGAGGAATAAGTATAGGAGCAGAAAAAGGTTTATTTAATGGATATACTACTGTAAATGATGTAGCAAAAATTATATGTTTTGATACATTTAACTTACAAAATGCCTCTGATAGAATTAAGAAGGCTCAATACTTTAATATACTTACTTATTGTTGGGAGATAATGAGCAAAGATAAAGAAGAAAAAACTATGCTTGTATGTGATGAAGCATATTTGTTAATAGATCCCGAAGTTCCTCAGAGTTTAATATTTTTAAGGAATGTTGCAAAGAGATGTAGGAAATATGAGGGAAGTTTAATTATTATTTCACACTCTATTGTTGACTTCTTAGATAGCTCTGTAAAAATGTATGGTCAAGCAATACTTGACATGGCTACATATAAAATTTTAATGGGTACAGATGGACAGAATTTAGAAGAATCAATAGAGCTTTTTAAATTAAGTGAGGCACAAGCAGAGTTCTTATATAAAAAGAAAAGAGGTTTAGGATTGTTTATCATAGGCTCAAACAGAATATTTGTAAGATTTGATATATTCCCTATTGAGTTTGAGTATTTTGGTAAAGGTGGTGGTCGTTAATGGCGATAGATCCACATACAGCAAAAATTATAGTACAAGCTGTTATAAGTACAATAACAGATGAAGAAAAAAGGCAAAGATTAGTTATAGGAATTATTATTATGATTGTTACTATTACACTTATAATTTTAATTCCTCTTTTTGCGATTACTTCCACTATTGATAAGATTAAAAGTTTTTTTGGTTTTGGAGATGATGGAACAACAGCAGATAAATCTTACTATTCTTTAGTAGAAATGCACGATAAATATAGTATTACACCAACCATTGAAAAATTAGAATATAATGGGACATTTCCTATGCCTGTTCAAAATGCAACTGTTACTTGCGAATTTGGAGGAAGAATACATCCAATTACAGGAAAGAAAAGCTATCATACAGGAATGGATATAGCAGGA
>CAKPXW010000154.1 GCA_934202505.1 uncultured Bacilli bacterium
GAGATAGCTGCAAACAAATTAGCAAATATTGATAAGAAAAAATATATAAACGAATTTAATAGTGATGAGTATACAATTGACGATATTGTTAAATGTATAAAAGCTCCACATCTTGATCCACGTGATTCTTTTGATAAACCACTTTTAAAAAGTGATGTATTACATCTAGAAGATTTAACTCCTGGTATGGAACTTGAAGGAACTGTTAGAAACCTTATTGACTTTGGTGCTTTTATAGACATTGGTGTTAAGCAAGATGGATTAGTTCATATTTCAAAAATCACTAAAAAATATATAAAACATCCAATTGATGTTTTACATGTTGGTCAAATTGTTAAAGTATGGGTTTTATCGGTTGATGTAAATAGAAAAAGAATTCAACTTACAATGATTAATCCTGAAGAAAAATGAAAGCCATTTTAATGGCTTTTTTAGTATGAATAATCAATCATTTTTCAATATTTTTAAATTAACTTTACATAATATATATTATGCGAAGTAAATTATTTTTTAATAGTATATTTATAAATTAATTTTGAATATTTATTCTAAGTCCTTTTGGCAAATGATTTTTTAAATCGTTATTTACAAGTTTTGCCCACCCTAGTGCAAGACCTTTATATGATGCAATGACTAGACCTTTTCTATTGCTTGCATTATCAACTTTAATTTGTAATCCTTTTATATATTCTTTAGCTTGAGCAAGTGATAATTCAAAAAATAAATTTTTATCAATATCATGAACCATTGCTAAACTATGGGAAGGAACAAAACGACTATTTTCTAAATACCCTAAATGTAATCCATATCTAATTACATTGTATTTAAATACATCAATCTTTTCTGCTGGTGATAAATAAAATTGATTACCTATTTTTAAAATATTCTTTTTATCATATTGATAATTTATAGATTTTAAAAAACTATATAACTCTTTAAAATCTTTATTATTGTCTTTTATTTTTTTACATCCTTTTTCTTCATAGCCTTCTTTTTCTAATAAAAACATTACCTGCCCTTCTCCATCATATTGAAACGGATATAAACGTAATCCTCCATTTAAAGAAATGGTATTAGAATATTTTTTATTTAATTCTATAGGTATAATTTTCATATCGGGATGATTTTTTAAAAAATTAGCAATCACTTCTTCATTTTCTTGAATGGAAAAACTACATGTTGAGTAAAGAAGTCTCCCCTGCCCTTTTAACATACAATAAGCATCTTCTAATAATTTTTTTTGAATTTCAACACATTGGTATACTTTTTCAATTGACCAATCAGTAATAGCAAATTTATCTTTTCTAAACATTCCAGATCCTGAACATGGAGCATCTAATATTATTTTATCAAAATATTCTAAAAAAGAATTTTTATATTTGCTAGAATCATCATTTAAACAAATTACATTTTTAAAACCATATTTTTCGATATTTGCTGATAACACTTTAGCTCTTAAAGGATTGATATCATTACATACTAATATACTATTATCGTGATTGTCCATTATCGCATCAAAAGTTTTTCCACCAGGTGCTGCACACATATCAAGTATTTTATCATTTTCATTTATATTTAGTAATGTTTCTGCAAGCATTGCAGCTGGTTCTTGAATATAAAAGGCTCCAGCTATAAATTCTAACGATTTTCCAAGTTCGTCTGTACCTTTATTAAAATAATATGCATTATTTACCTCTTTAAGTGGCAAAATTTCAACGTTTTCAAGCAAAGTGTTTATTTCTCTGCCTTTTAACAAATTTTTCTTAAATGACTGCTTTGGACTTAATTCTAACGAATTTAATAATTGGGTAACTGTTTCTTTATTCATAAAAGTTTCAATGTGCTCTTTAAATGTCATCTTCCCTACCCTCTTTTAATTTTATTTATATTTTTTTTGAAAAAAATCATTATGTACATATTATACATAAAATATTTTATGTATTTTGAGTGTATATTATACAATTTGTATATTTAACTTTCTTTTAAAAGCGCCCATAAAATTATACTAAAAATAACTACTAATTTCAAATTATTGTTATTTATATAATATTTTTTTACAATTCAAAAAGGCTTTTTCCTCACGTATTGATTTAACTATTTGAAAAAGTAAAAAAAAATTGTATAATAAAATTATATTTACATAGTAAATAAAAAGGGGTATTTTATGAAAAATAAAAAATTATTAAATATTTTATTGCTTCCTTTTAGTTTTGCATTATTTTTTCTTGCATCATGTGATACTGTTTCTTTACCATCAAGTAATGAAAATGTATCTACAACTGAAAAAAATAATGAATCTGAAGATTTAAAATCTAATGAAGATATTAAATCAGATGAAGCACATAAACATGAATTTAAAAATGAAGTTCTTTTACAAGAAGCAAATTGTGAAAGTGCTGCATTATACGCTTATGGCTGTAGTTGTGGTGAAATTGATTACGAAAAAGGATTTTATGTAGGAAGTCCTTTAGGACATAACTTTGTTGAAAATGTAAGTGAAAATTGTCTATCTACATATGCAACATGTACTAGTCGCGCATTATATTATTATTCATGTTCAAGATGTGGAATACTTGATTCTAATACATTTGAATATGGAAACTATGCAGAACATGATTTTACAGCACAAAAGGTTTCCGATTCGACATTAATGGAAAGTGCTACTTGTAATAAACTTGCTACCTATTACTATTCTTGTAGTATATGTGGAGAAGTCGATTATGAACACTTTTTTGAAATTGGAGATTATGATTATGAAAAACATAATCATTTAGTAGAAAATAAAATTCATGAAGCAACTTGTACTTCAGGATCATTTATAGAAATTTATTGTGAAGATTGTGGTAAAATTATTAATGAATATAAAAATGATGATGTGCTTCCTCATAATTTTATAGCAGTTGAAAGAGATGAAAGTTTATTAAACCCTGCTACCTGCACAAGTTATGCTACTTATTATTATTCTTGTGAAAATTGTGGCTTGAATGATATAAATAATACATTTACTGGAACTACAATTTTATCTCATAATTATATAAAGAAAATTTCAAAGGACACTTTAATTAGTAAAGCAACTTGTCAAAGTCCTGCTACTTATTACTATTCTTGTGAATTATGTGGATCATTAAGTAACGATACATTTACTTCTGGTAATAAAGCTGCTCATAATTTAGTAGGAGAAGCAAATAGTTTAACTCTTGCTCAACCTGCTACTTGTACTAGCAAAGCTAAATATTATTATACTTGTAGTGTTTGTAAGGAAATTCAATATGACCATGACACTTTTGAACTATGGAATGGCGCAACTTTAGAACATGATCATGATTTAGAAAATCCTATTCCTGAAGCATTGTATCAAGAAGCAACTTGTACAAGTAAAGCTTTATATTATTATTCTTGTAGTAAATGTAATGCTATACAGTATATTGAAAGCAAATTTGAATATGGCGATTATAAAGAACATGAATATGTAGATAATTTATATTGGGATGAGGATAGAATGAGTAGAGATGGAGTTCATTTTCTAAATAAGTTAGATAACGAAATAAATCAAATAGAAAAAG
>CAKPXW010000155.1 GCA_934202505.1 uncultured Bacilli bacterium
GTTTTAGATAAACAAAAAGTTTATAATAAAGCAAAAGGAGATAAGGTTATGGGTAATAGACTTAAAGAATTTCTTTTTCCAACTAAAGATAAAAATGAATTTGAAACAACAACTGTTGAATTATCAAGAAAAGAATTAAATTCAAATCCAACAATCACATCCTTTAATGCGGCTACTGATAATAGTAGTTTATCATCACCTTCAATTTTAACTCCTAAATCTTTTATGGAAGTTGAAACTGTAGCTATGGAACTTTTGAATCATCGAGCTGTAATTGTTGATTTAACGGCGACTAATATTGATGAAGCAAAAAGAATTTGTGATTTTTTAAATGGTGTAACTTATGCTATAAATGGACAAGTAAAAAAAGTGGCAAAACTTGTTTATATGTTTACTCCACAAGAGAATTAAAAAAATTGATTTATTATATTAACTATGTTAATATTATCTAAACACGAAGACTTAGAGCAAAGCTTTGATGTTATTTAAAGAGAGTTGGCATTTGGTGGAAGTCAATAATAACTAAAAAAAACTAATCACTAAGTAGTGGCAAACTGAAATTAGTAAGTACGACGTATTTCTGCGTTAAAGAGTAATTAAGTGCATAGTATTTTAACTATGAACTAAGGTGGTATCGCGATTATGTCGTCCTTAGATTTTTATCTAGGACGTTTTTTATTAAAAGGAGAATTGTATGGATTATAAAAATAGTATTATTTTACCACAAACTAATTTTGAAATGCGTGGCAATTTAAATGTTAAAGAACCAACATTTGAAAAAAGATGGGACGATAATGACATTTATCAAAAAATGTTAGCAAGTAATGATAAAAGAAAGGCTTTTTATTTACATGATGGACCTCCATATGCTAATGGAAATATGCATACCGGCCATGCATTAAATAAAATTTTAAAAGATATAATTATTAAATATAAAAATATCAATGGTTATTATGCACCAATAATTCATGGTTGGGATACTCATGGTATGCCAATAGAAGTTGCTTTACAAAAGAAAGGCTTTTCTATTAAAAATATGTCTCCAGCTGAATTTAGAGACAAATGTAAAGAATATGCGTTAGCACAAGTTAAAAATCAAAGAGGTCAAGTAAAAAGACTTGGTGTTTTTGGTTGTTTTGGTAATGAAAATGATTTATTAAATGAAAATGATGTTACTCGTCCATATTTAACATTACAAAAGCAATTTGAAGCAAGACAAATTGAAGTCTTTGCTAAAATGGCATTAGATGGTCACATTTATAAAGGCTTAAAAACTGTTCATTGGTCTCCATCAAGCCAAACAGCACTTGCTGAAGCTGAAATAGAATATCAAGATGTAAAATCATATTCAATTTATGTTGCTTTTAAAGTAGTTGATGATAAAGGCTTATTTAATGAAGATGCTTCATTTATTATTTGGACAACTACACCATGGACTATTCCTAGCAATCTTGCTATTTGTGTTAATCCAAAATTTGTTTATGGATTATATCATACAAATAAAGGTAGTTTTGTAATGGATGTTAATCTTGCTGATGATGTTTGCAAAACATTAGGATTTGAAAATGTAGAACTTGTTAAAGAATTTAAAGGAATAGATCTTGAATTAATCAAGACAAAACATCCATATTTTGATCGTATATCTCCTGTAATTGAAGGTGATTATGTTACTGAAGATTCTGGTACTGGTATTGTTCATATTGCTCCTGACCATGGTGCCGATGACTTTAATGTTGCAAGAAAGTATGATATTCATCCTTTTGTACCTATCGATGCTCGTGGATGCTATACAAGTGTTGTAGGTAAAGATTTTGAAGGCGTATACTTTGAAGATGGTAATGACATTTCTTTAAAGAAAATGGAAGAAACAAATACATTATTACATGTTTCAACATTTATTCACTCATATCCTCATGATTGGAGAACTAAAAAACCATTAATTCAAAGAGCAACAGATCAATGGTTTTGTTCAATTGATGGCTTTAGGAAACAATTGCTTGATGAAATTCATAACGTAAAATGGTATCCTTCTTGGGGTGAATTACGTATGAATAATATGATTAAAGACCGTGATGATTGGTGTATTTCTCGTCAAAGAACTTGGGGTGTTCCAATTCCAGTAATTTATAATGAAGACGGTTCACCAATTATTGAAAAAGAAGTTTTTGATCATATTGCTTCACTTGTAAGAAAATATGGTGCTAACTGTTGGTATGAAATGGATATTAAAGATTTATTACCTGCAGGTTATCATAATGAAAAATCACCAAATGGTAACTTTACTAAAGAAAAAGACATCATGGATGTATGGTTTGATAGTGGCTCTTCTTCTCTTGCTGTATTAGAGCAAAGAGAAGGCGTTTATCCTGCTGATTTATATCTTGAAGGTTTTGACCAATATCGTGGTTGGTTTAATTCTTCTTTAATTATTGGAACTGCAATTAATGGCAAAGCTCCTTATAAGTCTGTTGTGTCTCATGGATTTGTACTAGATGGTGAAGGAAGAAAAATGTCAAAATCATTAGGAAATACTATTGATCCTAATCAAATGGTAAACAAATATGGGGCAGATGTTTTAAGAATATGGGTAGCTTCTAGTGATTATCAAGCCGATGTTAGAGTTTCAGAAGATATAATCAAACAAGCTTCAGAAACTTATAAACCTTTAAGAAATAGATTTAAATTTATGCTTGGTAACTTAAATGGCTATAAATATGAAGATGTTAAAAAATATGAATTTGAAGATTTAGCAATTTTAAATGAACTTGCTGATCTTGAAAATAAATGTCATAAATACTATGACAATTATGAATTTGCTAATGTATTAACTTCTATCGTTAACTTTATGCAAATTGATTTATCAGGATTCTATTTAGATATGGCAAAAGACATTTTATATTGCGATAGTAAAAATTCTTTTAGAAGAAGACAAGTTTTAAATGTTTTATACAGACTTACTTATACTTTAATGTTACTTCTTGCACCAATTATTCCTCATACAGCAGAAGAAATTTATGACAATTTTGTAGGAAAAGATAAAGAATCAGTTTTCTTATGTAAATATAATTATGAAGAAAGACCAGTAGATAATGATTTAAAAACTTTATACAAATCTTTCATTATGGCACGTAATAGTGTATTAAAGGCTTTAGAAGAAAAAAGAAGTGAAAAACTTATTGGAAAATCTATTGATGCTACTATTAACTTATTTGTTGAAAATGAACAATTAGACAATCTATTGCATTCTATGGATAAAACAGCTTTACAACAATTATTTATTGTTTCTAAAGTTAATTTACAAGATAATAAAGAAAACTTAAATGATTATGGAAATGGTTGCTTTGTAAGTGTTGTTGAAAATAAAGGTATAGTTTGTCAAAGATGTTGGAATAGAATTGATGCTGATGAAATTTGCGAAAATAATCTATGCAAACGTTGTGCAAAAGTTGTAAAGGAACTTGAAATAAATGAATAAATCAAAAGTAAAAGATATTCTTTATAAAATTTTTATAAAATATCAACTTCTT
>CAKPXW010000156.1 GCA_934202505.1 uncultured Bacilli bacterium
TATGGAGTTAATGATGATGAAGATATTGTTAATATATTAGATGGTATTGGTAAGAAGATAGGAGCAGTTAGAAATGGGGAAGTTGATTATGATAGGGTTTATACTAAAGTACTTAGAGATTTAAGGGATGGGTATTTGGGTAAAATAACTTTTGATAGATTCTAAATTAATTATTAGACTAATTTTTGCTATATAGTGTGAAGAGGCAAGAATTAGTTTTTTATTTGATAAAATGTCTATGGATGATAATTGCAAATATTAAAAATTTATGTTATCATATTTAGACATTATGGAGGAAGAAGATTTATGAAGGTTAGAAAAATTGGCATTTTTACAGAGGAACAAATTAGAAAATTATCAGAAAGCAATGATTTAAGGTGTTATTATTCAGATTTAGCACGAATTACTGACGGCAAGTATGACGAAGCAGTTGGTTTTGGTGATTATTGGGTAGATGGGATGCCTTCACAAAATCAACCAAATGTAAGAACTAGAAAATATGTAAGTGGCAGTGGAATATTAAATATTGCAAGTATTAATGATGATAAAAAAGGAGTTAGAATTGTTATTGATGTTAATGATATTGATGGTTTTGATGTATCTAAAATTGATGATATCGATTTTGAATATCCTTTATATTCTATTAATGGTGGTGTTGGAAAAGCCATTGATAAAATGTTTGAAAGTAAAAGTAAATTATTGTATAAAACAGGTAGACAACATAATGTAGATGGTAGACTATATGAGGAGTATGAAGTATTAGGAATAAGATTTATTAAAGTTCCATGTCAAAGTTCAAAAAAATTATTGAGTGATGGTACCTATTCAGCAAAAGATACTATCATATACATGAAAGTTGATAAAATACCATTTGTTTATGATGAAAAATTAGGAGTTATATATTCAGTTGCTGTTATCTTTTCTAAGAAAATTGGTCAACATAAAAAGGATTTTTTTGAGGATACAATTATTTATGAATATTTAAATACTGACTTTTTAACAAGTATTAATGATGAATTAGAACATAAATCATTAGTTCAGGTTTATGAAGAAAAAGAGGTTTCAAGTAGTAATAGATATAATTTTGATTTTTCTACATTAACCGAAGAAGATATTATAGAGATTTGTATTAAAAGTAATATTGCAGTATTTTTACATGGTAAAACTGGTACTGGTAAAACTGAAAGAATGCTTGCTTTAGATAAAAAATTAGAACTAATTGATTTTGGTTGTACTAGTTCAGATGGATTTACAGGTATTATTGCCAAAGATTTTAATTCAAAAGAGTTATTCTTATATGAGCCATATTGGTATAAAAGTTTATGCAAAAAATGTGAAGAGGCTCCTGAATTATTACATATATTGTTTTTGGAGGAGTTAACGAATGCTAAAAGCGATGTGCAAAAAGTTGCTTTTGAGGTAACACTTAACAAAACTCTTACAAACAGTGGCTTTAGATTAGAATTACCCAAAAATGCTGTTGTTTGTGCTGCGGGTAATGAGGTGAGTGAATCACGATCTGCTAATGGTTTAAGTGAACCATTATTTGGAAGATTTGCTCATGTTTATATTGATACTGATTCAGATGAATGGTTGGATTGGGCTTTAAGAAGGAAAAAAGAAGAAAGAAAATTAGAATACATACCACTTGTAGAACATGAAAAAATACATCCTGCTATTGTTGACTATATTAAAGTTAATGGTAATAAAGTATTAAGGACACCATATAATGGAATTACTCCTAATGCTGATCCTAGAAAGTGGGCACTAGCATCTAAAGCTTTATATGAGTGTAATAATCCAAATGTTCTTCGTGCTTTTGTTGGCGATGAGATTGCCAAAGACTTTATAAAATTTTCTAAATTGCAATTAGTTACGATTGATGATGTAATAAACGATAGATGTGCACCTTCATCAGTTCCATTTGATCCATCAATAAGATGGTATACGACTTTATGTTTATCAAGTGTAGATGATGAAAACTTTGATAAAGTAAGAGAATTTGTATCTCAATTAGGGAATGAATTTTTAGCAATGTTTGATTATGAATGGTCTAAAGGCGATGAACAAAAAATGATGGAATTATATAAAAAGCAACAATTTGCTTATGCAAAAAAGTTGGTGCCAAATGAACATAAATAATATAATTAATGAAGTTCTTTTTAGATATCCTTTATTTGGAAATATAATTGTTAATCTTGAAATAAAACATACATCAAAGAACGTTCCTGCTCCGGCTTTTACTGATGGAAAATCTATTTATTATAAGGATGAGTTTTTAACTGATTTTGATGATGAGGAAAAGGAGTTTGTTATAACACATGAAATTTTTCATATAGTTTTAAGTCATTTGTTTAGAAATATTGGTAGAGATCAAGATTTATTAAATTATGTGGAGGATGCAATTATAAATCAATTGTTGATTAGAGATGGTTTAAAAATGCCTAAGGGATTAGTATATGTAGAGGATGCACTAAATTATTCAGTTGATGAATTATATATGAAAATGTTGCCACAAATTAATCAAATTAAGGAATGGATGGGTCAAAATACTTTTCATATTGATTTAAGTCAAGTTAGTGAAATGACAGGACAGATGATGAAAGATGCAGATGCTAAAGATTTGCAAGATTTAATGTCAAATAATGAAAAAATGCGAAAAGAATTATTTGATAGTTATAAAATGAAATTACAGTTTGAATCGGAGAAATCAAAGCCATTAAAATGTGGAGAACATGCTCTTGGAATAGAATTCCCTGCTGGTGCTGTTGGAACGGCTAAGTCATTACTAAGATGGCAGGATATATTAGAATCCAACTTAAAAGTCCCTGATGATAGTTCAACTTGTTTTTATGAAGTTCAGATGGATGGAATAATTAAAAAAGAAACGAAAAATGAAGAAATAGATTCTGATAGTGAAATTATTATCGATAGTAGTGGTTCTATGGATATGGCTAAAATCAAAGTTATATTAAGAGAATGTAAAAATATTTTATTGTATAGTAATATTAAAGTTGGATTTTGTGATACTAAGTTTTATGGATGGCATGATATAAGAACTAATAATGACATAGATAGTTTACAAATTGTTGGTCGTGGGGGAACAAATTTTCATGTTATGGCAGATAGTTTTTCTAGTGATTCTGACAATAAAATAGTTATAACTGATGGCTTTTCAACATTTCCAACTAATAGATTAGATATATTGTGGGTTATTATCGGCCATGAAAAGCCATGCTTTTTGGATGATTATAATCGTCGCTATTTCTTTAAAGATTTTGATGAAAAAAGTATAAGATATATATTTGTTGAAGAAGATGATATATTGGCTAGAGAAGGTGCAAAAAAATTAAGTTTAGTAAAAAGGCAAAAAGTTGAAAATAACTTTTGATAGATTCTAAACTACTACTATTGCTATTTTATAGTATTTATTGTATAATTAATTGGCAGGTGA
>CAKPXW010000157.1 GCA_934202505.1 uncultured Bacilli bacterium
AATGAGTAGTTATCAATAAGTATGTAATATACGAAAGCAAACAGCTTTCGTATATTACGATTAATAAAAAAAGGAGTAAATCGTATGATTGTAAAAATAGAAAATGCTTTTAAAAAATATTTTAAAGAAAATGAAACTATATTAGCACTTAACAATGTATCATATAGCTTTGAATTAAATAAATTTTACGGAATAATGGGACCTAGTGGTTCGGGTAAATCAACATTTCTTCAGTGTATTGGAACTTTAGATTCCTTAACAAGTGGAAAAATATTTATAAATGGTAAAGATATTTCATCTTTAAATGATAATGATTTATCTTTCTTAAGAAAAAAAGAAATAGGGTTTGTTTTTCAAGATTTTTATTTAAATCAAAATATGAAGTCATATGAAAATGTTATGCTACCTATTATACTTGATAAAGGACTTTCTTATGAGCAAAAAAAGAAAAGGGCAGTTAAATTACTTGAAAATTTGGGCTTAAGCAAACGAATTAATCATTATCCAAATGAGCTTTCTGGTGGCGAAAGACAAAGAGTTGCTATTGCAAGAGCACTTATAAATAATCCAAAAATTATTTTATGTGATGAACCCACAGGTAACTTAGATAGTAAGAATGAATTAAAAATATTTGAATTATTAAAAAAATTAAGTAATGAGGGGAAATGTGTTATCGTTGTAACTCATAATGATAACATAAGAAGTTATACAGATAAAATCGTGTTTATAAAGGATGGAAAGATTTATGAATAATTATTTTTACCTTGCGACAAAAAATGTTTTTAATACTAAAACAACTATAAAAAAGATTTTACTTTTGGGCTTTTCAATTTTTTTGTTAATAATTATTTTTTCCTTTAAAAGTTCTATGTTAACCTATATAAATGAAGGCATTAAAAAAAACTTAGATTATAAAAGTTTGTCCGTGGATCAAGATTTTGATACAAATACGAAAAAGATAATAGAAAGTTTTAAAAAAATAAAACACGTTAATGATGCTTTTTTAGATAATTATAATTTAATGGTGGTCTACACAAATACTTTTTCACATAGTGGTTCTTTTTATTTAAAAAGTATAAATAAAAAGGATAGTCCCAATTTAATTAAAGGTAATTTCTTTAGTGATGAAAATGAGATAATATGTCCCCAAAATTTTTATCCTAATGATAATCTAGAAGGGAATATAATTAATTATAAATATCTTATTAAAATGAATAATTATATTAATAAAGATATAGATATTTCCTATAATATATATAATCCTGATGAGACTTTTATAAAAAAAGATGCCAAATTATTAATATCAGGAATTTATGAAAATAATAGTAGTTATATTGATGAAAATATCTGCTATTGCTCTTTAAATTTAATAAAGAAGATATATGATGAATCTTATAAAAATATTAATCAAGAAAATGTTTTGAGTTCTATTATTGTAAGAGTAGACAATACAGAAAACATTGATTATGTAAAAAGTGAAATAACTAATTTAGGATATACTGCTTTTCCAATAATTCAATTAAAAAATAGCTTTATAAATACTATAAAAATTTTAATATATATTGTTATGATATTTATTATAATTTTAGTTGTTGTAATTATAAATTTTATAAATAAAAAAAATATCGGTGCAAAGAAAAAAACGTTTATTATATACAAAAGTTGTGGTTTTACAAGAGTACAAATGATTAAAATTTTAATAATGGAAAATCTAATTATAGGATGTTTAAGTTTACTATGTACTCTTACTTTTATAATATTTCTTTTTGCGATACTTAATGTTTTAGTTTATCATAATCCATTTATTTTTAGTAAATTTCCTATTATTTTAAATCTTAAATCAGTATTGTTTTTTATAGTTATTATGTTACTTGTATCGGTTAATGATGTAGGCTATTTAAAAAAACATATTTTAAAGGATACATTGTGAAAGAAATTGTTTTCATTTTTTTAAGAAATATTAAAATATATAAAAAGTACTTTATTATTTTGATTTCCATATTTTTATTTATTTTTTTAATTTTAACTATTGATAGTTATTATAAGTATTCCTACAATAAAGAGGTTGTTAATAATCTTAATAACAGGATTGTTAAGGTTAATGTTTTTAATGTTATTGATAAGAATAAAATATTTAATGATTTAAAAAATGATAAAACCGTAAATTTAATTTATAAAGATTTTCCGTATATCAATGATAAAAATACAAATTTATCATATATAAATGATGAAAATTTAAATATTATTTATGGTAAAAAAATTAATGACTTAAATATAAATGAAATTATAATTTCTCAAAATTTAAAAAGTAAATATAAAATTAATAATAATTATACTTTTGAATATAATAAGAAAATATATAATTTTAAGGTGGTAGGCTATTATAAAACAGATAGTAATAATATTTATGCAAATTTAGAAACGATCTTAAATATTTTAAATGATAATAATTTAGAATTTAGTAGTAACTATTTAATTTTAATATTAAATAGTTATACTGACAGTGTTAAAATGATTAATAAATTAAATCAAGATAATATTGATGCAAATTTCATTGATTATACTGGTTTACAAAATATGAAGGAGTATAAGAAGATTTTAAATACAATGAAATATATACTTTTTATTATACTAGTAATCATCTTTGTAATATTGTATTTGATTATTAATAGTATAATGGATTTTGAAAAAAAAGACATCGGTTATATGCTTATATCAGGATATCTAAGAAAAGATATTTTTAAAATATTATTTTTAAAGACTATTATAATATTGATTTTAACATATTTTATATCGTTTATAATTGTAAATTTGATTATTTTTATTTTACGATTTTGCTTTGTAATAAATATCATTAATATATCTTTTTATAATACACTATTATTATTTTTAATAATTACTATTTTTGACATAATTAATATATTAGTTTTATGCCATAAAATTAATGTTAGGAATGTAATAAAGTTAATAAGTTATTAAAAATAAAACTTCCCTTAAAATAAGGAAAGTTATTATATATTTGGTTACCCAGATAGGATTCGAACCCATGGAATGTCAGGACCAGAACCTGATGCCTTACCGCTTGGCTACTGGGTAATTACTTAATTACTATATCATAAATTCTATTTAAATTAAAGTAGTAAAATAAAATAAAATGTGATATTATATGTTTGTGATGAAATATGAAAAAAGTTGTTATTGGATTAAGTGGAGGAGTAGATAGTGCAGTAGGTGCTTATTTACTTAAAAAGGAAGGCTATGAAGTAATAGGTCTTTTTATGCGTAACTGGGATAGTAATATTAATAATGATATATTAGGAAATCCTAATGATACAAATGATATTTGTCCACAGGAGAAAGATTATAATGATGCTAAAAAGGTATGTGAATTTTTAGGTATAGAGCTTCATAGAAT
>CAKPXW010000158.1 GCA_934202505.1 uncultured Bacilli bacterium
GTTAAACCGTCAGACTCTGAATCAAGTTCTGAATTTGTTAAAGTAGATTATACTGGCGATTTTGAAAGAACATATGAAGATTTTGATAATTCTGTAAAATTATTTGAAACTGTTACTGTTAAAAACTATGTAGATGGAGATACAACACATTTTTCTACTACAAATACTTTCTTTAAGGGTGGAATATTATCTGCAAGATATAATGGTGTTGATACACCTGAATCTACAGGACAAGTTGAACCTTGGGGAAAATATGCTTCAGAATTTACAAAAGGAAAATTATCAAAGGCAAAATCTATAATTATTGAATCAGATAATACTTCTTGGAATGCAGATTCTAGTGGTAGTAGATATATGTTATGGGTTTGGTATCAAGATGCAACTACAAACCTATATAGACTATTAAATCTTGAACTTGTTCAAGAAGGGTTAAGTATTGCTAAAAATTTCTCAAATTATACTTATGGAGATACATTACAACTTGCTTATTATCAAGCTCAACAATTAAAACTTAGAGTTGCTGGAAAAGAAAAAGATCCTAATTTCTATTATGGTGATGCTTTAGTTATTACTATGAAAGAACTTCGTACTAATATGGCTAATTATGTTAATAAAGTTGTACGTGTTGAAGGAGTTATTACTAGAGTTGTTGGAAATACTTGCTATGCTGAAGATTATGATGATGAAACTCAAAAATCTTATGGAATTCAAGTTTATTCAGGATATGAAAACTTTGAACAACTTAAGGAAGGAAATCGTGTAAGTCTATGTGGAACAATAACTTATTATGAAACAGGTGGAACTTATCAACTTTCAGGATTACATTATTATGCTATGCGTCCAAATCACAAAGATAATTTACAACTTATTGAAGAAGGAGTAGAAGTAGTTCCAACTACAATTACTGCTGCAGATGTTAAAGAGGAATTATGCTCAACATATGTAAAATTAGAAAACTTAAAAGTTAAAAAAGTTTATACAACTACAGCTGAAACTTCATCTTCAATTGGAGCAATGACTTTAACTTGTGAAGATGCAAATGGAGCAACTGTTATAGTTAGAACTTCAGTTTTATATGAAGAAGATGGCACAACAGTTGTTACTGAAGATGCTTTTATAAATAAAACAATTGACTGCGTAGGTATTGTTGATGCTTATAGCGGTGATTACCAAGTTCATGTATATTTGTATAATGATTTTATAATTAAATAGAGAGGAAATATAAAATGAAAAAATCAAAATTACTTATTTTATCTTTATCATCATTACTTGTAATGGCAAGTTGTGGAAAAGATAAAGAAAGTGAATCACAACAACCAAGTACTATTCCTTCAAATACAGAAAGTGAATCACAACAACCAAGTGAACCATCATCTTCTCCTACTCAAGAAGAAAGTTCTAGCGTAGTTGAAGATAATAGTATTGCAAAACAAGCAGGAGAAGTTTTACGCGAGTTATACAAAAATGATAAAATTCAAACTAAAGATTTTAAAGTTGTAACTAAAATTATGGTAGATGCTGATGTTACTACAGTTAGTTGGGATATTGAATATAAAGGCGATAATAAAACTGCAATTACTAAAGGAGCAGTTGAAGGCGTATATCAATTATTTACAGTTAACTATGCATCAAACTTTGCTAGTGATTGTGAATATACTTTAATTGCTACTCTTACTGATGCAAATGGTAAAACTTTTGAAGTTAGATTTGATCAAACAGTTCCTATGTTTGTAACTACTTCATATGAAGATTGGATTGCAACATGTAAGAAAAATGGCTCATCAGGTACAGAGACTGCTACTATTAAAGGATATATTATTAACTGGGTAAGAATTGATTCTGGTTCTTCTTCAAAAGGATCTATGTATATTCAAGATGCTGAAGGACATGGATATTATGCATACGCTCCAAAATTCTCAAATAATGAAACAGCAAGTCAAGAAGCATTTGAAAAAGCTTATCCAATTGGCGCAGAAGTTATTGTTTCAGGTTCAGCAATTCAATATAGTGGACAATATGAATTTGGAAAGAATTGTACAGTTACTCCTACAGGACGTACAGCAAAAGATGCTGGTGTAGATTTACCTTATACAAATGGTACAGAAGCTTTCTCAAAGGCTAAAAATAATAAAGATGCAACTACTCTTGATGTTTATCAAAATGCAAGAATTACTCTTGAAGGTTGTAAACTTGGTAGAAATGATGATAAATATTATTATTTCACAATTGGTGATCAAGATGTTGAATACAATCTATATAATACTAATTATTTCTTAAAATCTGATGATTTAACTACATTAATGGCTAAATGGGAAGGCGGAGCTACTGCAACTATTACTGGTGTAGTAAATTGCTATAGCAATACATTCCAAATTTATCCTGATTCAGTTGATTCTATTACTATTACACAAAAAGCTTCAAGTGAAGGTAAAGCAAATGCCTTATTTGATTCATTTACATTAGATGCTTCAATTAATAAGAATATTGATTTACCAACAGCAGAAGGATTAGTGTGGTCAGTTATTGAAGGTAGTGAAGCTGCTACAGTTAAAGATAATGTTCTTACTATAACTCGTTTAGAAAATGATACAAATATTAAATTAAAAGGTACTTATACATTCTCTGCTGATGAAGTTTACACAAGAGAATATACTACTGTTGTAGAAGCTGCTGAAAAGACAAAATACATTGCTAAAAAGCTTACTGAAGCAAAAGAAGGTACATTTAAGTTTGTAATGGACCAAAACAAGTTAGGTAAAACTTTATACTTCGATGGAACACTTAGTACAAGTGAATATTTAAATACTACTGAAAATGTTTCTAAAGCTACAGATGTAACAGTTGCTAAAGTAGAAGCAGGTTATACATTTAAAGTTGGCGAAAAATATCTTGAATTATACACAAATTCTTCAGATAAAATAAGACCAACATTAGTAGATGCTGCAACTGGTGCATGGGTATGGAATGCAGATGCAAAAGTATTTACATGGACAATTGCTGATGCTGAATACTATTTAGGTTCATATAATACATTTAATACAATGAGTGCAAGCAAAATTTCTTATATTACTGGTTCTAATGCTGGTAATGTTGGTGTTAGTCAATTCCCAGCTTCAATGGCTTCATTAGTAGAAGCAGATTATAAGAAATTTGCTTTAACTGAAGCAAAAGAAGGCACATTTAAGTTTGCTATGGATCAAAACAAGTTAGGACAAACTTTATATTTCGATGGAACACTTAGTTCAAGTGAATATTTAAATACTACTGAAAATCTTGAAAAGGCTACAGATGTAACAGTTGCTAAAGTAGAAGCAGGTTATACATTTAAAGTTGGCGAAAAATATCTTGAATTATACAC
>CAKPXW010000159.1 GCA_934202505.1 uncultured Bacilli bacterium
GACAAGGACATTTATATTATTGGTCAAGAAAATGCAGGAAAAACTACTTTTATTAATGAAATATTAAAAAATATTGCTAAAGAAAAAACTAATTTCTTAACCAATTCTAAATATCCAGGAACAACTCTTGATTTAGTAAAAATCAATTTAACAGATACAACTTATTTAATTGATTCCCCAGGAATTAAATCCAAAGGAAATATTATAAATTTTTTAGATTTTAAGTTAATTAAAAAAATTAATAGTGATAAAAAAATTCAAGCTAGTACATATCAATTAAGCAATTTACAAACAATATTTGTTTCATCTTTTATTAAAATTGATATTTCATGTAAATATAAACAAGGATTTACTTTTTATTTTCCTTCTTGCTTAAAACTTAATCGTTACAAAACTATTAATGCATTAGAATCAATAAAAAATGAAATTACTTATTTGAAAGTTAAAGATGAAAACGTTGATTATGATAAATTAAAAAGTCAAGTTTTTATATTAGATAATAAATCTTATTATGATATTATTATCGAAGGTCTTGGCTTTATAAGAGCAAAAAAATCCAAAATAGTTATCTCAACTTATGATGGAGTGAATATTTTTAAAAGAAAATCAATCATTTAGGAGGTTTATTTATGATTTCAAAAAAAGATAAATATCGTTTAAGAGCTTTGGCTAATCCTTTAAAACCATTAGTAATTATTGGCAAAGATGGCTTTAATGAAAGTATAATTCAAGCAATAAATGATGCTATTAAAACAAATGAACTTATTAAAATTTCAACATTGAAAACATACAAAGGAATGCCAATTAAAGAACTTGGAATGCTTATTGCTTCAACGATTGATGGCAAATTTATTTTCTCAATAGGAAATACTTGTGTAATTTATAAAAAGAATAAGGATATAAATCGCTATGAAGTCAAATAAAAGTATTCTTTTATATGGTGGGTCATATAATCCTATTCATCAAGGGCATTTAAATGCTGTCTTAAATGCTCAAGAAGTATTAAAATGTGATGAAATTTGGTTAATACCTCGTAAATATAATTATGATGGAACATTATTGCTTTCTGGTAAAGATCGTATTAATATGATAAAACTTGCTACTGCTTCTTTTAAAAATATTAAAATTTGTGATGTTGAATTAAAAGATGAAAATAAAGAGTTAATTTATACTTATAATACTGCTAAAATTCTTGTAAATAGTCATAAAAATTACAATTTTTATTTTTTAATTGGCGCTGACCAATTAAATAATTTACCACATTGGTATGAAGTTGATAAATTAACTAAATTATTTCATTTTGTTTGTTATCAAAGACCTGGTTATCCAATTAATCAAGAGATTGTAAATAAATATAATGTAAGTGTAGTTAATGGCAAACAAATCGAAGTTAGTTCAACATTAATTAGAAGTGGTGTTTTTTCAAATATTGATGAAAGCATTGTAAAATATATTTATAAACACCAATTATACTTAAAAGAAAGAGTAATGCCTTATTTATCAGAAACAAGGTTTATTCATGTTTTATCAACAGCGCATCTTGCTAAAAAAATTGCTTATGCATTAAATGTTGATACTAATAGGGCCTATGTAGCTGGTATTTTACATGATATTGCTAAAGGTAAAACAAATGAAGAAATTTATTCGATTGTTAAGCAATATTTTCCAAGGAAAGCAAATTATCCAAAATATTCATTACATGCTTATGCATCCGAATATATTGCTAAAGAAGAATTTAAAATAACAGATAAAAAAATTTTAAAAGCTATTCGCAATCATGCAAGACCATGTAAAAATATGTCTACTCTTGATAAGATAATTTACTGTGCCGATAAACTTGAAGAGACAAGGCAATTTGCTAATAAAATGGATACAATTCGTGAAATGGCGTTTATAGATATTAATAAGTGTTTTATCTTAACTATGGAAGATCAAGTTAACTATTTGAAAGCAAATAATCTTAAAATTGATGGTAATACTTGTAAAATGATTGAATACTATAAGGGGTTATTAAACGATGAAAATATTAATAATTGTCGCCATGACTAGTGAACTTGAAGGCTTTTTAAAAATTAAAGATTTTGAAATAAAATTAATAAGTGGCGTAAAAGTTTATTACTATAAAGAAAATGATAAAGAAATTTATCTTGCAAAAACAGAAGTTGGAAAAGTTAATGCTTCTTCGCTAACAACATTTTTACTATTAAAATTAAAACCAAAATATGTCATTAATTCAGGTATTGCTGGAGCATTAAATCCATCTTTAAATTTATTTGATGTGATTGTATCTAGTAAAGTTTGCTACCATGATTTTGATTTAACAGCATTTAATTTGCCACTTGGTCAATTAGATAATCATGATCTATATTTTAAAATTTCTAAAAAATTAATTAATGCTACATCTTCAAATACAATAAAAGGACTTATAGTTTCTGGAGATCAATTTATTAGTAGTAAAGAAAATCTTACAAAAATAAATAAGAACTTTAAAAAAGCATTGTGTTGTGATATGGAAGGTACAGCTATTGTTCATACTTGTGAAAATTTTAAAAGAAAAGCTATTGTGATTCGCGCAATATCAGATAATGCTTTTTTGACAAATCAAATATCGCAATATGAAGATAACAAATTTAAAGCTATTGATGTGATAGTTAAAGAAACTATGTTTTTAATTGATAATTTATAATATCGTAATTTTTATCATTTATGTGTTGAAATATATCAATTATAATTATAGAAAAAAAATAATTTTTATTATATAATAAAAATAAGTATTAATTTTGGAGGTTAGTTATGAAAAAAGGACTTAAAATTATAAGTGGAGTATTTTTTGCCTCATTGATGTTTACTACAAGTTGTAGTTCATCAAAAAATCATTATGAAAGTAGTGAACCTCGTCAAGAAAGTGTTTATGATGAAAAAGATTATGACAAAATCTTTGCTCCTACATCACTTGATTTTAATGATGAAACATTACAATTAAAATGGGATAATGTTACAGGAGCTAATGCTTACGATGTGAATGTTAATGGTAAAATAGTATCTAGTAATCTTACTACTAACACATACAAAATTAATAAATCATTATTTGATAAATTAAAACAAGAAGAAAACTATCAAATAATTATTTCAGTACGTGCTAAAGTTTTACAAGAAGATGGTACAGTATCAGTAACTTCTACTTATAAATCAATAGTATATAGTAATAGTTCTGTGAATTCCTATATTGTTTCTTTTTCATTACTAGATAATGGAACTCTTGCAATTACAGGTATTTCTGGAT
>CAKPXW010000160.1 GCA_934202505.1 uncultured Bacilli bacterium
CATCTTTAGTAGCGTATTTACTTTTAACTTGTCTTATAGCCATATATCTTCTCCTTTCTTATTAGCTTCATCAAATTTTCTTTGTGCTTCTTCATCCATTTCACGAGCTCTTTTACCAGCCATAACAGATTCTGCAAATGATACATAATTGTGTATATATGGCATTGGTCTTCTTTTCGTAATAATATCTAAAGCACGAGTTACTTTACTAAAAGCATTTTTATAATATTTAAGTTCTTCATCTTTATTAGATAATTCTTTAGATTGTTCATGTCTTATCTTTTCACTTTTAATAAGTTTTCTATTATTCTTATAAAAATCATTTTCTATAGATAGGGAAGTGATTTTATTATCTTTATCTTTTGATTCATATGTCTTTATTGTATTTAATCTTGTAAGATTATCAAAATCATTCATAAGTTTTTCTACTTCTTTTTTGCTATATCCAATGATCTTTTTCTTTAAATCTGAATTAGTATCTTTTAAAGATGTTTCTAATACGTTTTTAGCTTCATTTATTTTATCTTTATAATTATTCAAATCTTTACTTAATTTCTTTTCTTCAGCCTTTAATTCATTAATATGATATTCTAGTTTAGTTTGATGATATTTATTAGCACCAATTTCACCTCTATCTAAATTAAAACCTTTACTTGTTATATATTTGTTGAATCTATCTTGCAATTTTGAAAAAGAATTTCTACCACCTAAATCTTTCCAAAATTGATCGTTATTTAAAAATTTACCTTTAACTATTTCATATACCATCTCACTATTTTTATCTCGGAGTAAAATAGGTATTTCTTTATCTTTTCCATTTCTATCTTTTTTTGTCTCTTTTATCAAATTACCATCTTTATCTCTTTGATAACATTTTCTTTTTACTTCGTTTAACTGGCAAAAAGTAAGCTTGTAGGTGAGGAGTATCTTCATCAAAATGTACTTGAGCCATTACTATATTTTCTTCACCAACTAATTCTTTTAAAAAGTTATAACTTTCATCAAAATATTTAATTACTTCTTCAGGAATATCATCTTTACTTTTAATATCAGGTGTCCATATATTTTGTCCTTCTTTTTTACCTGTTTTATATTTTCTATCTGTTTCTTTAAATGGTAAACCCAGAGTCATAAAAAACTCTGGGCCACTTGATATAGTTACACCATTTAATAGATTAGTTTTAGTTTTGTGAAGATATTCTATATTTCTACTTTCTAATTTGTATTTAACATCTTGATATAAATTATCTTTTTCTAGCTCTTTATACTCAATATTAAATTTAGTTCTTTCTTTATCATAATTACCTGTACCAACTCTATTATTCATCTCATTTCCTATAAGATATAAATCTTTACTTTTATAATTGTTTTCAAATCTTAATACTTGATATCCATCATACATTTAAAACCTCCTTTACAAAAGAAAAACAACCTTATTGGTTGTTTAGTCATCTTTTTTAATATTTTTATATAATCGATAGATATATAATAGCATAGTTAACATTGATATTATAAATGTCATTATACTATATATAGCAAATACATATTTTAGCCATTTATAATTTATAAAAATAGGATATATTGATAATACAATTTGTGGAACAATTATTCCGAATAGTGTTATTGATATAAATAAAATGACATCTTTTTTAATATTTAAACTATCGTTAATAGCTTTTATTTTTGCTTCAATATCTTCTTTTTCAATAGTTTTCCATCTTATAGCACTATTTATTTCATTTATATTTTCATTGAGTTTTTGCATAGCGAATTCATCTGGAATGCTATTAACTGGATTTTCAAATCTAAAATCGCTATAATCTGGTATAGTCGTACCATAAGGACCAACTAAGTTTTTATTTTTTCCAGTTTTGTATCCAATATATTCATATAATTCATATTTAATAGTACTTTCTTGAATATGATTTTGTTTTAAAATATCAGGTACATCTGCCTTTTTGTGTTCAATACTAAAGATATTTAGCGCCTCATTAAAAGTAATTTTAATTTCATCAATTATTTTGTTTCTTTGTTCAATTGATAAGCCATAATCATCATAATTGTTTATGTCAAAATTATCTTCAAATAATTTTTCATGTATATAATGAATATAATCACTTTTATTTTTTAAAAATACTTTATCCTCTTTTATATTTTTTTCTTGATTATTAAAATCTATTTCTTTTTTTAATTTATTTAATTTTTCTTTTAATGTGTCTTTTTCAATTTTTGCATTAAGTAGTTTTGTTGCTACTAAACCACCGATAATAGCTATAAAAATACCTATAATTTGTATATTAGCATTTGCATAAGATAAAATATTTTTTAAATCAAACATAATACCACCTCAATTTCATTATACCACGGAAAGAAGTCATTTTATGACTTATCTCACTAGGTCATAGACCAAATGTGAGTTAGGATAAATCCTAAAACCTTATTCTTCTAAAACAAGAGGATCTATAAACTTAGCTTTGTAATTTCTAGAAGTAGCAGTTCTATTTAACTCAACATATATACCTTCTTTTTCTAATTTCTAGAAGTAGCAGTTCTATTTAACTCAACATATATACCTTCTTTTTCTAATCTTTTAATATTACTATTTAATAATCTTCCAAAACGAGAAGGGGTAATTAGTAGATTTAATTCTGCTATCATTTCTGCTGGAGTAAATATTACTTCTTTCTTCTTAATTACATATCTCATAAATACACTAAGATTAAAATCTAGTTCAGTATTATCTTCATAAATAATTTCAAATTCAAGTTTATTATTTCTTATAAGATTAAGATTTTGTTCTTCAAAATCTCTATTGATTATTTTTAAAGTATAAGTATTATCTTTATTATTGATTAATGTTAATATACCATTCATATTACCATCAATACCTGTGCTACCTAATGTTTTACCTTCTTTATTTAAATGATGTATTAGAAGAAATGTAAGATTATATTTTTTAGCAAGTTCTCTATATTTATCAAACATATTCTTCATAACATCACTATAATTATTTATATCAGTTTCATATCCATAATCTATACCACACATAATATCTATAATTACAAATCTTCCATTATAGGTTTCTGAGAATTCTTTTAAATCTAATAATAGATCATCTCTAATACATAATTTATGTTGTTCATCTTTTTGTACAAAGAAGAATGAATTAGGTTTAAAAGTCTTTCATTTTAAAATAAAACTGGAATTATTTTTGAAGGAGGTTTACATATGTGATTTTATAAATTTACATAGAAAA
>CAKPXW010000161.1 GCA_934202505.1 uncultured Bacilli bacterium
CAATGGGAAAAAACGAAAAAATATGTGTTTCATCAATACGAGTAAGTTATGATAATGTTTTAGATGATGATCAAATAAACTATTTTATAAATAGCCTTATTGATACATTAAAAAATACAAAGAAAGTAGGATAATATGAAGTATGATTCAATAATGGTTCGCTATGGTGAACTATATTTAAAAGGAAAAAACAAAAGTGTATTTATTGATACACTTGCTAATAATATTAGAAAATCATTTAATGATATTAATGATTTAAAATTTATCAAGCAACATGATCGTTTTTATATTAATTTATCAGCATCATCACCTATAGAAGAAATAATTACTAGACTTCAAATGATACCAGGAATTTTTAACTTTTGTTTAGTTAGTAAAGTTGAAAAAGACATTGCAAAAATTAGTCAAGTTGCTTTAGAAATTATGCAAGAGTATAATGACCAAGAAACTTTTAAAGTAGTTACATCAAGAAGTGATAAAAGTTTTCCAATGATAAGTGACACTATTAATAGAGAAGTAGCTAAGCAAATATTAATTAATACTAATCATAAAGTAGATGTACATAATCCAAATATTTCTATTAAAGTAGAAATAAGATATGATTATGCCTATATTTCAATAAAAAATTATCAAGGACTTGGCGGTTTTCCTTTGGGATGTGGGGGAAAAGGAATGCTTATGATTTCTGGGGGTATTGATTCTCCAGTAGCGGGCTTTATGATGATGAAAAAAGGCGTTAAGATTGAAGCTATTCATTTTTCAGCTCCACCTTATACTTCAGATATGGCTATTTTTAAAGTAAAAACATTATTGGCACAACTTGCTAAAGTGCAGGGAGAAATAAAATTTATAAATATTCCTTTTACAGATTTACAACTTAAAATATATGAAGTTTGTGGCGATGCATATGCAATTACTATTATGCGTAGAATGATGTATAGAATTGCTTCAATTATGGCAAAACAAGATAAATGTCTATGCTTAATTAATGGAGAGTCAGTAGGTCAAGTTGCTTCACAAACATTAGATAGTATGAAAGTTATTAATTCAGTTTGCAATGATGTTGTTATTAGACCACTAGCTACATATGATAAATTGGATATTATAAGAATTTCCAAAATGATTAATACTTATGATACTTCTATTATGCCATATGAAGATTGTTGTACAATTTTTGATCCAAAAAATCCAGTTACAAAACCAAAAGAAAAAGAATGTCTATTCTATGAAAGTAAATTCGATTATCAATCTATGATTGATAAAGCTATTGCTGAAGCAAAAATCGAAATTATCAAACCTGAATAATTCATTCTTTTATACATTTAATATTTTAACAATCTCTTCGATACTTTTTATTTTATATAAGGATTGATTTAAATTAACTAGTGATGAAAAATCATCATTAGTTTTTTTGTTTATATTGATAAATAGTAAAGAAAGAAGCCAGTTTTTTTCTACTTCATCTAACTCATTGTTTTTTAAATATTCATTGAAACAGCCAGAAAAATCAACAGTTTTAAAATCACAATTATTAAATAAGGAGGTAAATTCTTCAACTGGAGAAGCGATTTTCATCTTTTCATTACCACTTATTTTATTTTTATTTAAAAACACATGATCATATGAAAAATTTTGATGAGTTATTACTTGCCTTATTATACTTTTATTTTCTGTAAGTTTACTAAATTGTTCTAAATATTTTTTTGACTTATCTAAGCTTTCAATGAAAATATGATAATTATTTAAAAAATTCCATTCAAAAGGGCTATGATAATCATCTTTTTCAAATTGAGATATTTCTTTTTCAAGTAAAGCATACGTTTCTTGTTGCTTTTCTTCAATTTGCATTTTTAACTCTTTATAGTAAGAAATAGCTACATTACTTGTAAAAGAAGACTGATTATGCATTTTTCCTATTCTATTTAAATAATATTTTAATTTTAAATCTTTATTATCAGCTTCATCTTCATTTAGCCAATCATACAAATAAAATTGTTTATTATTATAAAAATTTCTATTTGTTCTAATATTATTTTTATGTGGCAATAAGAAACAATCATTATCTAAATAGTTTAGTTTTTCTAATACTTTATCATTATCAACATTGTCAATATACTTCAAGCAATATGTTTCATCATCACAAGAAACTTTATATACTTTATTGGTATATTTTACTAAAAGTTTAGGCTCAATATTATATAATGATTTTAAAACATCACGCATTACTTATAAGGAAATGATGAATATTCATTGCTAACTTTAAATAGTTTATTAACCCAATTATCATCGATAAGATCTTCTTTTTGATTATCTTTGATATTAACAGTAGCTTCCATTACATTTTCATTTTCAGAAGAATTTGATTGTGTATCATTAGTAATTTCTACTTTTTCATCTATTCTTTCTTCATTTATACTTTCTATTTGATTAACATTATTTAATGCTTCTGCAACATTAGTTTCTTCTTCTTTTAGATTATCATTAATTCCTGCAAAAGATAAATAAACATTAACAAATAATTTATTATCATTAATTAAATAGGTATAGTCATCAATCACAACTTTAAAATCATTAAGATTTATATTATTAATAAATGGTGCATAAATATCTACATCAATGCTTTCACAAAAACTTTCTTCACTAGATAGTAATAAAACTTTTCCAGTTAAAATAAGCATACCTTTAGCTTGCATACTATCGTTATTTTTTTGATATGATAATTCATCTTTTACTTGTAAATCTAATAGTTTGTCAATTTGATTAGAAAAAATAATTGTTTTATCAAGAGTAATTTTATCCATTTTATATCACCTAAAAAATTATATGCTTTGTAATTTAAAATAATACATAAAGTTAAATAAAAAGCTAGCAAACGCTAGCTATTATATATAGATAATATTTTTTCAACAATCTTATCAACACTAGAATTATCTAAAGAAGAATAGTATAAAATGCTATTAAACATATGTTCATCTAATAATTCTTTTAAACTATTAGCAAGTTTTGCTCGCATAGATTGATTAGTTTTGTCCATTTTACTTGCTACGATAATTACTTGTTTATTAGCATCATGTAGCATTTCAAGTAACAATAAATCATCTTTTGTAAGTCCAACTTTACCATCAATAACCATAATAACAGCAACTAAATTTTCTCTTTGATAAATGTATTCACTCATCATTTTTTCAAATTGCTCATAACGAGAATAATTAATTCTAGCATATCCATACCCAGGAGTATCTACTAAATAA
>CAKPXW010000162.1 GCA_934202505.1 uncultured Bacilli bacterium
AAGCAGGAACTATATCAATAATTGTATGACCAAATTTTTTAGCAAAAATATAACCATCACCAGTTGATCCAGTTGCTTTATAAGATTTTCCACCTGTAGCAATAACTAGATTATCACAAATATATGTTTTTATCATAGTTTTTACATAAAATAAGTTGTCTTTTTTATAAATGTCTAGTACTTTTTCGTTATAATTAATTTCAACATTATTTTTCTTGCACATAGAAAGAAGACAATTTGTTATATCACTTGCATGATAACTTGCAGGAAATACTCTATTTCCTCTTTCTACAACTAATTTAACACCATTATTTTCTAGTAGTTCCATAGTATCTTGTGAAGAGAATTGATTAATAGCAGAGTATAAAAATCTACTATTAGAAACGACATTATTTATAAATTGATCTTCTTGGCAATTATTAGTTACATTGCATCGACCTTTTCCTGTAATAAATATCTTTTTACCGGCTTTTTCATTTTTTTCTAAAATGATTACTTTATTATTTTTGTTAGAAGCAAAAATACTAGCAATTAGTCCTGAAGGTCCAGCACCTATAATTATAGTCTTCATTAATTTATCTCAACAATCTTTGTTAAAACTTTAACCATTTTTTGCATTTGAGTTGTTGAAACATATTCAAATCTTCCATGGAAATTATAACCACCATCTCCAAGATTTGGACAAGGAAGTCCTTTAAATGATAAAGTTGCTCCATCTGTTCCACCTCTAATTGGTAAAAATTCATATGGCATTTTTAAACTATTATATGCATTTGTTGCAGTATTTAAAGTTTGAGGATTAGCAATTATAATTTCTTTCATATTTCTATAACTCATTTTAATATCTACATCAACAATATGACGATTATATTTATTATTAATTGTTATAGCAGCTTTATTGAAATCATCTATTTGTCTATTAAGTATTTTGTCATCATGGTTTCTTAAAATATAATGCATAATTGTTTTTTCGACAGTTCCTTGAATTTCATTTAAATGATTAAAGCCTTGATAACCTTCTGTTTTAGAAGGAATTTCATCTTCAGGTAGTAATGAATTGAATTCACTTGCAACTAAAATGGAATTTATCATTTTATTTTTTGCTGATCCTGGGTGAATGTTTATTCCATTAATGGTTACAGTTGCACTAGCAGCATTAAAATTTTCGTATTCAATAAAGCGAATGTCACCACCATCAAGAGTATAAGCAAAGTCACAATTAAAATATTCAACATCAAAATTTTCTGTTCCTCTTCCAACTTCTTCATCAGGGGTAAAAGCAATTTTAATTTTTCCATGTTTTAAAGTTTTATTATTAATAATTCTATAAGCAAATTCAACAATAATAGCAATTCCAGCTTTATCATCAGCTCCAAGTAAAGTTGTTCCATCAGTCACAATTAAATCTTCACCAATATTGTTTTTTAGTGTCGGAAATTCTTCTACTTTCATTATAGTTGACTCGTTAAGTATAATATCTTTTCCATCATAATTTTTAATTATTCTAGGCTTAATATTAGCCCCACTACAATCAGGTGATGTATCCATATGAGCAATAAAACCTATTGTTGGAAAAATTTTATCACAATTAGCATTGATAGTTGCATAGACTATACCATTTTTATCTAGTACTACATCTTCACAACCAATGCTTTTTAATTCTTTCTCTAAATATTTTGCAAGGACTAATTGCTTACTTGTCGATGGAGTTTCTAGAGAATTTTCATCGCTTTGTGTATCAAATGATACATATTTTAAAAATCTTTTAATTAAATCCATATTTACTCCTTAAATGCCATAAATTTAACATTTTTATTTTCTATTTTCTTTAAAATTTCAAAAATTATAAAATGATCATCATTATTTGAATCAAGTTTTAAAATATTTATAACTTTAGCAACCATATTAGTTTTAGCATTACTTATCAAAATTGCATTATCATCATAATAATATTCATCACTTGTTAAATCTTTAACTTTATTATGATCTTTGGAAGATACTTCATAATTTCCTAAAATATCACAAATATTTTTTTGATTATTTGCAAGAGCAGAAATACCAACAATATCGCCTATTTGTAAATTGTTTCCTGTTGCAGATTGACTTCCAAGTAACATAGCTACTTTTTCGTAATCTACCATTGTTGCCCAAGCACAAATCATTCCATATTCTTTATTATTTTTTTTATAACATACAGCATTACATCCACTTAAAAATGCAGTAAATGACATATAAAAACCTCCTTATATATTATAATATTATTTTATATCTTAATTACTAATATTTCCATAAAAATAATGTATAATTATATTAAACTAATTTCTTTTTGTTTATAACTAAAAAGAAAATTATAAATAAAGGAAGGAATTTATATGAAAATAATACAAAGTAAAAAAGAAAACAATTCATTTTGGCAAGAAATAAAATATATTCCATTAATTAAAAAAACAAATGATAAAATTGTAATATCTTCTAGTATTAAATATCAAACAATTGTTGGTTTTGGTGGGGCATTTACTGAATCGTCTGCTTATAATTATTTTTTAATGGATAAAAACAATAAAAATGAAGTTTTAAAAGCTTACTTTTCAAAAGATGGGTTAAATTATAATTTAGGTAGATTACATATAAATTCTTGTGATTTTTCATTAAATAACTATTCTTATGTAAAAGAAAACGATATGACACTAGATTCGTTTACTTTAAAAAGAGATGAAAAGTATATCTTACCATTTTTAAAAGATGCTTTAAAAATAACAAATAATAATATTAATTTATTGGCATCTCCTTGGTCACCACCTGCCTATATGAAAGATAATAATGATATGAATTTTGGTGGAGTTTTAAAAGATAATTGTAAAAAATTATGGGCAAGTTATTATATAAAATATTTAGATGAAATGGCTAAAAGAGGAATAAAGATTAAGGCTTTAACGATACAAAATGAACCTCTTGCTAAGCAAACATGGGATTCGTGCTTATATAGTGCAACGCAAGAAAGAGATTTTATAAAATATTATTTAGGACCAGCTCTTGAAAAATCTAATTATAAAGATCTTCATTTGTATATTTGGGATCATAATCGTGGAGAAAGTTTACTTGAAAGAGTAAAAACAGTTTTATTAGATTCTATAGCAAATAAATATGTATACGGAGTGGCTTTTCATTGGTATTGTAGTGAAGAT
>CAKPXW010000163.1 GCA_934202505.1 uncultured Bacilli bacterium
GCTCTATCTAGGCTTATAAAAGACGGCTTTTTTAATAAAGAAGGATCTAATAAATTTCCAACAATCATACCAGACTTATTTATTATAAAGTTATTTATTACATAATTACTATCGACAAGTTCAATAGAATTTTCAATTTCGTTATATGTATAATCTTTTTTATTTAAAATAAATTGAGTGTTATATATTAAATTATCTTTTTTAAATACTTTAAAATTTATCGTAAAAAATGTATTATTTGGAATAGAACAATCAATTATTATTTCTTTAAAAGAAAGAGGTAAAATATCAAAGCAATTTTCAATTTCTTTGCTTTCTTGTATACCGTCTTTTTCAAAATAATAAATAACCTTATAATTATTTAAATTTGAAAAAGACATGTTATTATAAATTCTATAGGTAGAACTATTAATTTGCTTGATTTTTATTAATGAAAAAATATTTTTAACATCATTAATTTCTGGAAAAGGAGTTCTATCAATTCCTACAAGACCATCCATACAAAAATTATTATCGTTAGGATCATCATTAAAATCGCCACCATAAAGTAATTTACCGTTTTTCAAAATAGAATGATTTATTAATTCCCAAATAAATCCCCCACAATAAGAAGGCTCATTTTCAATAATTTCTTCATAATCTTGTAAATCTCCACAAGAGTTACCCATAGCATGTGAATATTCACATAAAATTAATGGTTTATCCAGTTTTCCCTTCATAGCTAGTAGTTCATCAAAAGTTGGATACATTCTTGAATAAATATCAATATAATCTTTACAATCAAGAGCAAATTTAAAATCATCTTGTTCATAGTTTGTACCATCAACAAAAGTTCTTTCATAATGGATTAACCTTGTATTATCAATGGCTTTAATGGTCTTTGATGCTTCCATAAAGGCTTTTCCCCAACCAGATTCATTACCAAGTGACCAAATTAATATTGATGGACGATTTATATCTCTTAAGACCATTTTTTCTTGTCTGTAGCATATAGAAGACACATATAAATCACTATTAGCTAAATCATTATAGTATTTTCCATCAAACCATCCATTTTTAGTTATTACTCCATGGCATTCAACATCAGCTTCTTCTAATAAATAGATACCATATTTGTCACATAAAAGCGGTAATTCTTTATGACATGGGTAATGTGATGTTCTAATAGCATTGATATTATATTTCTTCAATAGTTTTATATCATTTATCAAATCATCGATAGTTTCTACATATCCATTTATTGTTGAACTATGTCTATTTACTCCTTTAAATTTTATTGGAGTGTTATTTAATAAAACAATATTATCTTTTATTTCTATAGTTCTAAAGCCTACTTGGTCAATTATAATTTCTGAATTATATTCTATTTTTATAGGATAAAGGTATGGATTTTCACCATTCCAAGGGATAACTTTTTCAACTATAAAAGTTACATTTTTTCCACTTTTCTTTTCATTATTAAAAGTTATGGTAGCATCTTTATCACATAAAAACTGTAATTTACCAATATTGTTTTCATAATCATAGTAAGAAACTAATTTATAATCAAAAATATGATCTTTTTCTCTTTTTAGTATAAAAACATCTCTAAAAAGGCCAGACATTCTAAATTTATCTTGATCTTCTAAATAACTCATTGCACACCATTTAAAAACTATTAATCGTATTTCATTGTTGCCAATTTTTAAATGGTTAGTTATATCAAATTCAACATTACAATGTGAAACAGTTGAGTAGCCAACAAATTCTTTATTGATAAAAACATATACACACGAATCAGCCCCATCAATATTTAAATAATGTTTTTTATTAGGATCATTATTAATATAATTTGTTACATATACACCACATGGATTTTCTTTATCAATAAAAGGAGGGTTAAATGGAAAAGGATATCTAATATTTGTATATTGATTAGAATCATATCCTAATATTTGCCAATTTGATGGAACATTTATTTCTTTTTTTGGATTAATAGTTAAAGCTAAGTCGGTATTATCTTTAAAATATGCAAATCTAAATTTTTTAAGTTCTACTTTGTCTTCATTTTCAATATGATAGTAATTTCTTGCTTTTAAAGCATTTATTTGGTTTATTAACTCATTATGATAATTTAATTTCATAAGGGCCTCCTATTAATTGAAACAATTATAACAAATAATTAAGTAAAAAGCATTAAAAGCCTTAGAAAAACTAAGGCTTTGTGAGAGAAAAGGGTTAATAGTTATTCATCAATTTTTTTAACAGTAACATAGGAATTCAATGTTCCATTTGGCAATGTTATACCAGCGTTAGAAATTTCTACTAAACCTAATTTTAAAGTGTCATTTTCTGCTATATTTAATATAATAGTAGCATCAAATCCATTATAGCTTGTTGTAGTTGCTTTATTAGTATTGGTATTATTAACATTATTAATATAAAGACCAAATTTTCCAATTTCATTAGTTTGTACTCCGTAAGAAATTTCATAAATTCCTGCATCAGCAAAAGTTAAAACATTTTCTGAAACTGTCACATTTTTAGCAATGATAGTTGTTGTAAGAGGAAGTGGATCATTTATTGTTGATATTGTAGCCGTAGTATTATTTATAAAACTTCCATAAGCTGGAGCAATTGTCCCTGGAATTTGGAAATTTAATATTGCCGCATTTTCTGTTCCAACATTAGAAACAGTTGGAGTTTGACCAGGAGCTAATTCAGTAACTGCTCCAATTTGAATTGTAGCAGCAGTTCCTTGAGGTCCAGTAGCGCCTGTTGCTCCCTGAGGTCCTTGAGTTCCTTGAGGTCCAGTAGCACCTGTTGCTCCTTGAGGCCCTTGAGGTCCTTGAGGTCCAGTAGCACCTGTTGCTCCTTGAGGCCCTTGAGGCCCCATTGGTCCTGGAATTCCACAATTACAGCAGCAATTATTTAATTCATAACACATTTTAAACCCTCCTTTCTCTATAAAATATGCTTTTTAAATTATATTTTATAGGCAAATCACATAAAAAAAGTCACTTATGTGACTTTAGTTATATTGTTGTTCTAATGCTTCTAATTGTTTATTTAACTTTTCTTGAAGGTAATTATAATGTTGATCAACTGTAGTTAATTTTGCATACTCATAATC
>CAKPXW010000164.1 GCA_934202505.1 uncultured Bacilli bacterium
TCTCTACTAGCCCTTATTTTTTTACTATCTATTTTTATTAAACATTCTTTTTGCTAATCTTTTTATTCCTTTAGATTGTTCTTTTTTTGCTACATCTTCAACAGTCCAATATGAATGCTCTTCACCATCTTCATCAACATAGGTTTTTAAAACATGTTCCCATCTTTCACCATTAGTGTAATCTCTATGAATTATTTCATCAATTTGTTCTATAGATAATGCAAGACCTAATTTTTTATTAAATTCATTTATAAATCTTTTTGATCTCTCATATCCTCTTTCAGGAATAGTATTTCTTGAATATAATAATTTAAGTGCAACTAATTGTAAAATTCTATGTCTTAATTCCATATCACAATTATGATCATAAACACTTTCTTTTAGTTCGGTAAAATCTAATTCATCAGTGTATTTTTCTTTAAATATCGATAATAGTTCGTCTAAGTTTAAATTTTCTTCACTGTCTAAATATTCTTCTAACTCATAGTTATTTGATACTTCACCAGTCATATGATCAGCATAAAGTAAAAAATATGGTGCTTTGCCAAGCCATGAATCAGATTCTTCTTTATTTTTTCTGCTTATACACATAAATATTTGAGCTTCCCAACCAATTTTTTTACCATTTTCATAAATTGGATGTTGTCCCCAACCTTTTGCTCTATATCCGCATTCCATTAAACATAATTGATTATGTGGTAACCTAAATAGTAATTGTCTAATATCCATTACATCAGAAATTCTTCTAATATCTTGAAAGTTCATATGCCTAGTTCCTTCAAAATATTCTAATTCTCTTTCAGGATATTTAATTTCATACCAATTAACAATACTATCAATTAATTCTTGTAATTCTTCTGTTTTTATAAAACAATGATAACCATCTTTTATTGAAGTTTTTAGCCAAGTCAAAAAATCTTTATTCTTTTCTATTTCATAATCTTTTGTGTCTTGTTCGTAAAATCTTTCTGCTTGTGCAATAGTCATTACAAAACCTCCTTGTTTCTATTTATTTATTATAACATACTTTTTTCTATTAGAACCATTATTTTACTAATTATCTTTCAAAATCATCTTTTTCTTTGTTTAAATCTAATTCTTCAATATCATCATCATCTAAAACATTATCATCATACATTTCATTAACAACATCAATATATTTATCATCTTTATCATACAAACTATGAAGTTTATCATGTAAGAAAGATATTAGTTTTTCAAATTTATGTTTCCAATAATCTAGTTTATTTTTTAAATCTTGCATTTTAGATTTTAAAAATGATATTTCATTATCCTTTTCTTTAATCGTATCATTTAAAGTTTTAACTCTTAAATTAAGTGCTTCATTATTTTCAGTAAGAGTTTTAATCTTATTATTCTTATCTTTTAATTGTTCATGAGCATTAACTAGTATATTAGATAAAGTTTGTATTTTATCATACTCTTTACTAGTATTATCGACTTGATTGATAAAGTTGATAAAAGAATCTTTATCTTCCTTTGTTAAAATATAATTATCTTTATTTAATTTAGATACTTTTAGTTTATCAATTTTATCTTTTATATCTTTTGAATTATTCTTTAGCTCAATAGATTTTTTATTTGCTTGTTTTAAATTTTCAGTATTCCTTTCAATTTGTTTCTTCATTTCAATATAGTTATCCATATCTGATACATGAATATCTCTATTTCTTCCTTTTTGTTTTTGCTTTAAAATAGAATCTAAACTATATACTTGATTAAATTCTTCAATACATAAAGTTCTCATTTTATCTTGCAATCTAATTAAAGATTCTTTAGTAAATACATCAGATTTACCAACTTGTTTTTCCATACCATTTTTATTTTTATATTTAATTGGAACTCCTACAATATGTAAGTGTGGACTGGTCTCATCATAATGAATTATAGCACTAGCTACTTTAAAATTAGGAACAAGTAATTCTAAATCATCAACTTGTTTTTTATAAACTTCGGACATTTTCTTTCTGAAATTTTCATCTTTAGTATCCCAATATTCTTTATCTCCAAGTTCGAGAATTATTTCACAAGCAAGATCTTTCTTTTCATTATTAGATACATTATCAAAGTAATTATCTATCATTCTACTAGGTCTAGATTGTTTAGAATTGTATTCAAGTCTTGCTTCTTCAAATTCACTTAAATATAATTCTTTTACATCATCAAGTGGAGAAGAAGTACCTCTTACTATTTGTATTAGTTCTTGATTATCATCATATTTTCTATAATTATGTTTATCTACTTTTGATAATTGTCTTACATTTTGAATAGCATTATTTGGTAAAGATGTTGTTCCACTTAAATTATTTTTACCATTTTGTTTAGATATATTTTTTCTATTTTTATCACTACCTAAATGTAATGAATAAGCAAGTTCTGACATTGATTTTCTCCTTTCTAGAAGTGACCACTCAAGTGGCCATTTTGTTCATCCAAAATTTCTAACCCCCTAGGAATTTTGTACGTTCCATACAAAATATCCAGTGGGCTAAGGTTTAACACCTTAGGATCCGTTTACTTTATTTCGTAATAACTATAAACTTCGTAAATAGTTAAAACTACATAAAGTATTAATTTTTAAATTGCTATCGCCGCTTTCATTTACTTCGTAAGCAAAACGTGCCACGCATTTTAAAAATCTTCTTCGGTAACATTATCTGGTATTGTTTCAAATACATCTCTAATGTTTACCTTAATATCATTTGGATTATTCTTTGTAGCAAGCATTCCCATTGATAACCAGTTATTATCTCCATTATTATTTTTTTGTAATGGAAATATTCTTACTGGCACTTCATCTTTTAATATCGGTCCAATATCTAATTTTTCTGTGTCTTTATAAAAAGTACCTTTATATAAATTAACTTCATAACATTCATTTAACCTATAAAAATTTTGCATCATATCTTTAATACTAGTAAATTCACTATATCTTACTGGAAATGAAGTTTGTATTCCATTAAAATCAATAATCATTTCTTTTTTACAATCTATATAACCTTGATTAAATAACATCTTAAAATCTTCATAGAAAGTACTTCTAAAATTAACTTTCTTAACAACATACAT
>CAKPXW010000165.1 GCA_934202505.1 uncultured Bacilli bacterium
TAAGAAGCCTCACGATTCTTGAAATTTGTCAACCTTTTTTTCGAAAAAAGTTATATTTTGGACAACAAAAAAGAAGGAGTGCAATTTTTTGCATCTCTTCTTAAAATTGTCATTCTTAACTTAATGACATTGGGTTAATCCCTTTATTTTTTTATATGCTTTAAAGTTTCATTTACTAAAGTATCGATACTTACAAGATCATAACCTTCAATAGAAGTATGAAGTTTATTATAAAATGAATCGCTCCAATAAGAATCTATTTTTTTACTTCCAATCAACATTCCAAGGACACTACCAGCAGTTGCTGCATTACAATCAGTGTCAAAACCACACAAGATTGCATACCCTATAGTTTTTGCAAAATCATTTTCTCCATATAACAAAGCATGGGCAACGATAGCTGCATTACTTAAGACATAACCCCATTCTAATTCTATATTTTCATTATATCTTTTTTGAATGTTTCTTCTTGAAGTTTCTTCTGAAAGTCCATTATTGAAATCATTAACTACATTCATAACATGTTCATGAAATCTAGAATTTGAAGGGATGTGTTCAAGAGCTGTAGTTATGATTTTTAAAGTCGAAGAGCAAGACATAGCTACTGCATTCATAGCAGAAACCCACATTTCACCATAAATTCCATTTTTAACATGAGAAATTGAAGCATCAGTAAAGGCCATTTTAGCTGCTTCTTTTGGATTACATGGATTAATATATCCATAAAAATCTCCTCTAATTTGTGCTCCAATATATTCACGATAAGGATTATGATAAGTAGCTGTAAATGGTGGTAATAAACCAGCAGCAGCATTTCTAAAGGCAATCCTTTCCGCAGTACAAGAAACAACCATTGGCAGATATCTAAGCCATGTCTCTAAAACATTTTCAGAAGTAAAATTTCTACCCCAATATTCAACATTTTTCAATGCAAGTACAGTATAAGTTGTATCATCATCGGGAAAAGATCCATCTTTAATATTATCAATCCAAAAGCTATCAACATCCATCCATAAATTTTCAATTAATTCTTTGGTAAAGTCTTTTTTTGTAAGATATCTATTCATAGGATAATTATTAGTAGCTTTAAATAATGTTTCAATGTTTTTATATCTCCATCCTTCATAAGGCTTTCCTAATAAACATCCAGCTATTCTACCGATCCAAGCTCCTTTTAAGTGATCTTTTAAATATTCCATAGAGTATTCTTTTCCTTTAAAAGTAGAAATAGTCAGTTCATTTAATATTTCCTCATAAGTAGATGGCTCTACATAGGAAAAATTTTTATCAATTTCACTATCTACTAATAATTTTCCTATAGCTTCTCCTAATGCTTTTACATCCTTTTTTCCATAATTATTAGCAACATATTCGCATAAAGGCTTTAAATCATCAACTAATTTTCCCTCTTTTTTACATTGTAGATATTCATGCATTATGTATTGTTCATAATGCATCCAACACCAATTTTTTAAATTTCCCATATTTATATTAGCTCCTTAATTTAATAATAATTAATTAGTATTTTATTTGCAATATTAATATTTCTCAAAATATTACATGACATATTTAACATTAAAAGTTGACTTTTTTATCACCAAGTAAAAGATATTAAAAAAATATTTGACTTAAACTAGTTAATTATTATATAATTATTTAGCAACGAAATGTTGTGGAAAGAAGAGGCGCCCGCTTCTCACCTGATTTTCAATGAAAATAGGTAAAAGGTCACAATGAGATTAAGTAACTTTTAAGGGCGCATCTTGCGTCCTTTTAATTTTAAAAAGAAAGAAGGTATCATTATTAATAATTCAACATTCAATAATAATCGTTTGCCAAACAAAAATTCAGATTATCTAGTTAATGAACAAATTAGATTTCCTCAAGTATTAGTTATTAATGAAAACGGAGATCCACAAGGTGTTAAAACTAGAAATGAAGCTTTAGCCTTAGCAAGACAAGCAAATCTTGATTTGTTTTGTATTGCTCCAACTGCTACACCACCAGTATGTAAGATACTAGATTTTGGAAAATATCGTTATCAACTTGAAAAAAAGAAAAAGGAAAATGATAAAAAACAAAAAGCTATGATTTCTTCTACTAAAGAAATACGTTTATCCCCAGTAATTGATAAACATGACATTGAAACTAAAGTTCGCCATGCCATCAATTTCTTAAAAGATGGAGACAAAGTAAAAGTATCAGTTCGTTTTAAAGGAAGACAAATGGCACATATTGAAGTTGGAGAAGAAGTAATGAACCGTTTCATTGAAATGTGTCAGGACGTAGGAGTTGTCGAAAAGAAACCGGTGCAAGAAGGTAAAATTTTATTTGCAACTCTTGCCCCAAAAAAGTAAAATAGGAGGAAATGCATCATGCCAAAAATGAAATCAAGAAAAGCAGTAACTAAAAGAGTAAAAATTACTGGTTCTGGTCAATTAAAAAGAAAATGTGCTTATAGATCTCACTTAGCACCAATCAAAACTCATAAACAAAAAAGACATTTAAGAAAAGATAGACTAGTACACAAGTCAGATTATAAAAGACTAATTAGTCAAGTTCAACAATAATAGGAGGCAAAGAAAATGAGAGTAAAAGGCGGTCCAGCTACTAGAAATAGAAGAAAAAAAGTTTTAAAATTAGCAAAGGGTTATTATGGTTCAAAACATCTTCTTTTTAGAACTGCTAAACAACAAGTAACTAAAGGTTTATACTATGCTTTTAGAGATAGAAAGCAAACAAAGAGAAACTTTAGAAAATTATGGATTGTTAGAATTAACGCAGCTGCTAATCAATGTGAAATGAATTATTCAACATTAATGCATGGATTAAAACTTGCTAAGATTGACATCAATCGTAAGATGCTTTCAGAACTTGCAATCAACGATTTTGCTGCTTTTGCAAAGCTAGCTGAAAAAGCAAAAAAAGCTTTAGCTAAGGCTTAATAATTATAAAAAATAAAACTCTCGCAGAAAATGTGAGAGTTTTTATTATAATAATGACTGATCATTAATTAAAAGCTTAAATGTTAATTTAAAGAATTCACATGCTTTTTTACAAAGCATCATTC
>CAKPXW010000166.1 GCA_934202505.1 uncultured Bacilli bacterium
GATTTGTGGACAAGGTGAAAAAAGTGTTATTGAAAATTTAAAAAAAGATTCCTCCATTATTGGAATCTTTCAAACTTTAAATAATCAAAATTATTCATGGGATGAAATTAAAGAAAATGCCAAGAATGATTATATAAAAAGTTTAACTAATATACTTTCATTTTTCAAATAAAAACCTATAAAATTAAATACTAATCTTGAATTTTAGCCGCATAAATCGGAAAAATAATAGTTTAAGTATTAACTTTATAGGTTTTTTATTATATTAGGCTATTTTCCTTTTTTTAAATATATAAATACTTAAGAAGATAGTTAATAGTGTAATAGTACAACTTTCTATAGAACCACTACATCCTTTTTTTGCCTTACTTACTTCTTTATAATTAACTTCCAAATTAATATTTTCATCAATAGTTAAGGTAATTGAATTATTATTAATATCTACTCTTTCACCATTTAATGTAATATAATCAATATTATAATTTTCCTTTGGTGAAAAGTTTATTGTTAATTTTGTACCATAAGCGTAATCATTAGTCTCTAATTTTTTATATGTTCCACATTTTTCATCATTTATTATGTTTATGGAATACATTTTTAAATTAGCCTCAAAAACAGCATTATATGCTATATTTTCTTTAGCAGTAGTAATTTCTTTATCCCACCCCTTAAATGTATAAGTAGCTTCTTTAGTTTCTTCTTTTGTTGGAATATCATTTGGTACTTCAACTTCTTCGCCATATAAATATTCTTTTGTAGAAATAACATTATCACCATTTGTAAATGTTATTGTATATGTATTTCTATAATAGAATATTTTTATTATAACATTTTCTGATTCATCAATTTTCTTTTGATTTATTTTAGTATTTGTAAATCCTTCATAGTTCATTGCTTGAGCATTAGTTAATTCACCTTGTGTTCCGTATAATGTTTCTTTTTTTACTAAATCATAACCTGTTGAATTTAATTTTTCTTGATAATGTTCTACGGTATAAGCAACTGGAATAACATCCCATTTAGCATATAATGTTATATCATTTGTTATTTCATCATTATAAAAATCATAAGGAATTGTTAATTCTTTATTTTTATACCATCCTGAAAAGATATATCCTTGTTCGCAAAGTTCAACATTAGTAGCATATAAACCATTTAAAATTTTGCTAGTAAAATTATCTTTACCATGTCCATTGGTTTCATAAATCACATTAGAGTAAGTCTCACTACCTTTAACTATTTTTAAAAATTCAGCTTCATAGGTAGCATTTTCTTTACAAACATCATTTAAACCAAGCCATTTTTTTAGATAATATGTATAATTATCATCGCTATATGCTTCTACTTCTGGTGTGGAAATTTTATCTCCTAGTCTTACTTCTTTTGTTTCAATTACTGTTCCATTTACTTTAAAGGAAATATCACATTTTTTATGAACTCCCATAAATGATTCTTCAATCCATTTTTTGTTTTGCCCATCTCTTCCTTTAAAAATAACTCCATTTTCATATATTTCACATACATAATATTGTACATTGGAATAATCTGATTTATCTTTAATTTTATAACCTTCTACGCCAACTGGAGCATAATCAGCATAATTATTATATTCAAGTGATGGCATATTTATATAGTTTGGCACTTTAATTCCATTAAATTCAACGCCTTGAAAACGATGGTTAACACCTAAAGGCCGATGAGTGTGTCCTGTACAGCATATTGTTGTTTTATGCTTAGATAAAACTTCATGAAATTCATAAATATTGGAGGATTTTTTGCCATCTTCATCTAAAATATAAATAGAATTATTTAACATATCAATTGGTTGATGCACTAATATAAATATTGGATTATTTCCATCTTCTTTTTCAAGTTTTGTTAAAGTATCATCTAACCATTTTAGATTTTCTCTAGTTAAATGGCAAGCATCCCATTGTGATTCACAAGTATTAAGAAATACATAATGATATCCACCTATTTTGGCATAATAATTTAAATCTGGACTTTCTTGATTACTTCCATATGTACCTTTAATATATTTACTTTCTTGCCAGTTGGAATAAATTTCTCTTTCTTGATACAATTTTGCAGCTTTTAAGAAATCTTCTTGTCTTTCTTGGCTAGTATGAGAAATATTTGAATCCCCACGTACATCGTGGTTTCCTAATATTCCATAAAATGGAATTGTAGATCCATCAGGATTTTTGGCAGGATTTGTATCTACCCAATCATACCAATTTGGCAGTGAAATATTTCCTCGATCCATTCCTGATTCTGATAAATCTCCTAGATTTAAAATGGCATCAAAATTTAATCCCAAATTATTAATATCATCAATAGCTTTATAAACAAATTGATCACCATAGTTATTTTTATCTTCTAATCCTTTTCTAAAATGTGAATCAGAAATAAAAGCAACTCTTGAAATTAATTTCGAATTCGAAATCAAATCATAATTTGCGGTTGGTTCTATAACATTAGGAGTAGTTACATTCATAGTTACTTTTCCTGTTTGATAATAATTGCTAACTTCTTCACCAGCAAGAACTTGATTATAAAATTCTACTTTTTTAAAAGTTAATCCATTTGCATGTCTAGTAAATCTATTTATATTATGAGCGCCTGTTGTTGAACCAGATTCAGAACCTAAAGAGAAAGTTGTCCAATTAGAAGCAAAAGAGGCACTACTTGTTGATGTAGTAATTACTGGTGTTGAATTCCCATTTAAATAAATATTAGTTTGTCCCATTCCATCTCTTGTAAATACTACATTATAATAATTATTTTTTTCAATTGTACCGATTGTTTTAGCGCTTGTTGAATATCCTGCTGTATTATCATCTTTTGAGCAAAACTTTAATTCATTACTATTTTTAGGAAAAAACATAGAATAATTATCTGAACTACTACTAAATCTCAATTGAAAAACAACTCCTTCTTGACCTGTCCATCCAATGGTGTCATAAGAAAATGTTAAAGATAATGTAAATCCTGTACTATTATATTTATAAGTTGGATCTTCATTAAAAGTTGCAGCGTATAAGGA
>CAKPXW010000167.1 GCA_934202505.1 uncultured Bacilli bacterium
GCGTTGGCTTTTTAGCCCTACTTGCAGGTGTATTAAATGTTCCAGTTGATCAATACGAAGCTGGAGCCATTGATGGTGTTAAAAATAGATTCCAAGAAATGATGTATATAACAATTCCAAATATGAAACCACAAATGCTATTCGGAGCGGTTATGGCCATTGTTAATGCCTTTAATAATGGCGGAATAGGAGTAACCTTATCTGGTGTTAATCCAACTCCTAGCTATGCAGCTCAATTAATGATTAATCATATAGATGATTATGTTTATGCTCGTTATGAAATGGGATATGCAGCTGCATTAGCTGTTGTTCTTTTATTACTTGTATGGGTTATGTCTAAAATAGCATATTTGCTATTTGCTAATAAAGATTAGGAGGTAGAAAAATGTCAGTACTTGCCGGATCGAGAATGAATCCTAAAAAATTTACTACTTCGCAAATAAAGTATTATATTATTTTAACTATAATAGCTTTAGTAATGCTTTTACCTTTAATTTATATTGTAAACCATGCTTTTAAGCCATTAGATGAGCTTTTTGCTTTTCCACCAAAGTTTTTTGTACAAAAGCCAACAATCGAAAACTTTATTAGACTATTTAAAGCAGGTTCTACAACAATCATTCCAATGAGTGTTTACCTTCTTAATTCGATTATTGTAACTCTTATAACTGTTGTTTTAAATTTATTGATTACTGTTTGTGCTGCTTATGCACTTTCAAAGAAAAAATATAAATTTACTGGAAAGCTTGTTAGTATAAATCAAACAGCTTTAATGTTTTGTTCAACAGTTGTAGCTTTTCCAACTTATTTAGTTATTTCTAAAATTGGCCTAGCAAATACATTTTTTGCAAACATTATTCCCTTAATTGCGATGCCAGTAGGTTTATTTTTGGTTAAGCAATTTATGGATCAGGTGCCAAATGATTTAATTGAAGCTGCTAGTGTTGAAGGGGCTAATGATTTAAAAATCATTATGAAAATCATTATTCCAATGGTTAAGCCATCACTTGCAACTGTTGGAATATTAACATTTCAGGCAGTTTGGAATAATACAAGCACATCGACTTTGTATATAACAAATGAAAAATTAAAAACATTCGCTTATTATCTAAATACATTAACAATGTCTACAACAGGAAATACAATTGTTGGTGTTGGAATGCAAGCTGCTTCGACAGTTATTATATTTTTGCCAAATTTAATTATCTTTTTGATCTTACAATCACAAGTAATGTCTACTATGGCATATTCGGGGATTAAATAATATGAAAAGAAAAATTATAGCAATTGTCAATTTAATTATTATTATTTTGTCTTCATTTTGGATGCTACTTCATCAAGATACTAATATTACTTATGCTGCTGATGCGACATCAAGAACTTATGCAAAAGATATTCGTTCATCAGATCTTTCAGTAACACAAGATGCATATTTGCCTGAAAAAACTGTCGTTGGTATTGGGCTTTCTACACCAAGTGATATCTTTATTGACTCAAATGATAATATTTATATTTGTGATACAAAAAATAAAAATGTAGTATTATATGATAACCAAACAAAAAGTATTATTTATACTCTTACATATAAAGGCTTTAAATCTCCAAAAGGAATTTGGCTGTTAAATGATACATTATTGTATGTCGCTGATTCATCAGCTAATAAGATATTTGTTTTTGAAAAAAATGAAGTAACAAATGATTTTAACTATTTAAAAGAATTTGGTAAACCAACTTCTCCTTTATTTGAAAATCAAGAATTTAAGCCATCAAAAATTGCCGTTGATCGTTCTAAAAATATGTTTATAATAGGAGAATCTGTTTTAGAAGGCATTATTCAACTATCAGATGATGGAATATTTTTAGGATATTTTTCATCTAATAAAGTAAATAAAACTTTAAAAGAAAAGATGCAAGAACTAATTTATGATGATGAGATATTAGATTTACTTGGTTCTACTCAACCGCCAGCATTTAATAATATATATGTTGATAATCATGGATTAGTATATTCTACAACTTCCTATGCTTTAGATAATAATTATAATCGTATAAAAAAGCACAATACATCTGGTAAAAATATAATTAACGCATATTGTGTTGGTTATACACCAATAGATATTTATGTTGGAAATAATAATGTAATATATGTAGCATGGAGCAATGGTAGAATCTCAACTTATACAGAAGATGGAGAAATTTTATTTTCCTTTGCCGGTTCATCTAATGATGATATAGCTGGATTATTTTCATCAATTTCTTCCTTAGCAGTTGATTCTAACAATAATATTTATGCTATTGATGATAAAAAAGGAGCAATCCATCAATTTATACCAACAGAATATACGAATCTAATCTTTGAAGCCTTAACTTTATATCAGCAAAGAAATTATAAAGCCTCAATTTCTAAATGGGAACAAGTATTAGCTTTAAATCAAGTATCAGCCATAGCTCATTATGAAATTGGTTTAAATTATCTATATTCACAAGAATACCAAAAAGCAATGGAACATTTAAAACTCGTAAATGATAAAGAAAATTATTCTCAAGCCTTTTGGGAACTAAGAAATAGTTATCTACAAGCAAATATGGTTATAATAGTAGTTATTTTAATTGCTTTACTTTTATTCTTATTTGTTTGCCACCAATTAAAAATAAGAAAACAAATTGTTGTTGGTGGAAAAATAATAGAAAAGGTCAATAACATAAAGCTAGTAAAGGATATGAAATTTAACACTTCTATTCTTGCACATCCATATGATAACTTTTATTATTTAAGTACTAACAAAAAAGGCTCAACATTGAGTTGCGTTATAACTATGTTTTTGGTATTCATCATATTTATTTGGAGCATTATAGGGAAAGGATATATTTTTAGAACAACTACTGCAGATGATGTTGATATTTTAGCACTTATTTTTGGCTATTTTGGTATAATATTC
>CAKPXW010000168.1 GCA_934202505.1 uncultured Bacilli bacterium
TAAAATCCTCCTAGTTTTCTACTATGAGGATATCAGTTTTCTTTCTTTTTGTAAGTGTGTTATTTTTTGACGTATACAATTTATTTCAAAAAAATGGTTACTTTAAATCCTTTAAACTTATTTTACGTAGTAAAAAGCATTGACTTAACTATTGTTATTTGGTAAAATAATTGCGTTGCACCTCGAGCATTAGGGGTACAACCGCTCATAAAAGGTAAATAAGTGAGAAATCCACCTTCATGGCGAGTCATAATGCAATAAAATATGGAGGTGTAAAAATCATGTACGCAATTTTTAAAACTGGTGGCAAGCAATTAAAAGCACAAGTAGGAGATAAACTTTTTGTTGAAAAACTAGGTGTTGAAGCAGGCCAAGAAGTAGTATTTGATGAAGTACTATTTATCAGTAACGAAGGAAAGGCTAAAGTTGGAAATCCAACTATTAAAGGAGCAAAAGTTACTGCAAAAGTTGTTAAAGAAGGAAAGGCTAAGAAAGTTCTTGTATTTAGATACAAAGCTAAATCAAATCATGATATCTTAAGAGGACATCGTCAACCTTATACTTTAGTAGAAATTACAAATATTGAAGGTTAATTAAATGATATCTGTAATTGTTGAACTTTCTAATAATGGTATAAATTCACTATTAGTAAGTGGACATGCAAATTATGACAAATATGGAAAAGACATAGTTTGCGCAGGTGTAAGTGCTATTGTTGTTGGAGGAATTAATGCTTTAGAAGAATATCTTGCAAATATTGAAATCATTAATGAAAAGAATTTGCTAGGAATCAAAATAATTCAAAGTAATGAAACAATTCAAACAATAATGAAAACAATCATAATACAACTTGAAACAATTCAAGAATCTTATGAAAAATTTATTAAAATAGAAAAAAATAATGGAGGTGTCTGATATGTTATTAAAATTAAATTTACAACTTTTTGCTTCTAAGAAAGGAACTGGTTCTACAAAGAATGGTAGAGATTCTGAATCTAAAAGATTAGGTGCTAAGGCTTCTGATGGTGAATTTGTAACTGCTGGCTCTATTTTATATCGTCAAAGAGGTACTAAAGTTCTTCCTGGAACTAATGTATTAAAAGGTGGAGATGATACTTTATTTACTACAGTTTCTGGAGTAGTAAAGTTTGAAAGAGTTGGAAAGTCTAAGAAACAAGTTTCTTGTTATCCAGTTGAAGCTAATTAATAGTAAAGCAAAGCCCTAATATATAGGGCTTTTTAATTGAAAGGTGGTGTAAAGATGATTGTAGATAAGGCAATACTTGACATTGTCGCTGGTAATGGTGGTAATGGTGCAATAGCTTTTAGAAGAGAAAAGTTTGTTGAAAAAGGTGGCCCTGCTGGCGGAGATGGTGGCCGCGGAGGAAGTGTAGTCTTTGTAGGAGATCGTAATATTAATACACTACTAGATTTTAAATATATACATAAAATTCAAGCAGAAAATGGCCAAAATGGAATGGGCAAAAAATGCTATGGAAAAAAAGGGGAAGATGTAATTGTTAAAGTTCCTTTAGGAACAGTAGTGTATCTACAAGAAAACAATTGTGTAATGGCTGATATTAGTGAAGATGGGCAAAAAGTTGTATTAGCAAAAGGTGGAAGAGGTGGAAGAGGCAATTGCCATTTTACCACATCAAAATATCAAGTTCCTGAAATTGCAGAAAATGGTGAACTTGGAGAAAAATTTACTATACGACTTGAACTAAAAATGATAGCAGATGTTGGCTTAGTTGGATTTCCTTCAGTTGGAAAATCTACTCTTCTTTCAGTTGTAAGTTCAGCAAAACCTGAAATAGCTTCTTATCATTTTACAACTTTATCACCTGTTTTAGGTGTTGTAAAAGTTGATGAAAATAAAAGCTTTGTAATGGCTGATTTACCAGGTTTAATTGAAGGTGCTAGTTATGGAAAAGGACTTGGCTTTGAATTTTTAAGACATATTGAAAGATGTAGAGTCATTGTACATGTCATTGATATGGCATCAACAGAGGGAAGAGATCCATATGAGGATTATTTAGCAATAAAAAAAGAATTGTATAATTATAATCCTGAATTGTTAAAAAGGCCACAAATTATTGTAGCAAATAAAATGGATGAAGATGAAGCAAGTTTGTTCCTTGAAGAATTTAAAAGTAAACTTCAAGATGATTATCCTATTTTTGAAATATCTGCTTTAAGTCATAAGAATATTGATAAATTTTTATTTAAAATTTATGAATTATTAGAAAAAACACCAAAATTCCCACTTAAAGGAACTGAAGATGACTTTAGAGTATATCTTAATACTGATGAAGAATTCTGTAAAGTTAAATACGAAAATGGTTTCTATGTGGTTTATGGAAAACCTGTAGAAGCAGCTTATCATAGGGCGACATTATCTACAGATGCAGGAGTGTTAAAATTTATTCGTATTCTAAGATATAATGGAGTGGAAGAAAAATTAAAAGATGCTGGCATCAAAGATGGCGATAGCGTTCGTGTTTGTGACTTTGAATTTGATTATTATGATTAGTCTAGTAAAATTTACTAGGCTTTTTTATTTATTTAATAATGCTATTAATTTAATATCATCAAATAAAATTTTTTTCTTGTTGATAATTATACTTTTAAAAACACTATCAATATTTGTTACATATCCACAAATTGTTTCATAATTATTGTTTTGATAAAAGGTTATTCTTACTAAATCATTTTTATGTAAAGTATTAATTATATAAGATAATTCTTCTAATTCATCGACACTTAATTCTTTTTTACATACTATTTCTTTTTCTTTACTTTTAATTGCTTCTTTAAATCCTTTTAAGGCATCAAAAGGTAAAAACTGTTTTGCATCATTTTGAATGTTATTCACTATTATGTCC
>CAKPXW010000169.1 GCA_934202505.1 uncultured Bacilli bacterium
TTATTATCTTTTAGAAAACAATTTAAATCATTTAGGCTTTACAAAATGGTATATCTTTAATGGTTCAAGTAGTAAACTTGCTTCGATTTATAATGTTGATAAAGAACTTTATAAATCTTTTCCTTCTGGACATACTTGTGCTGCAGCTATTTCATTTACTTTACTATTAGTCCCAAAAATGTTTAATATTTCTACAAAAAGTAAATGGTTCTATTATATATTTCCTTTTGTTTATACCTTTCTTGTAGCTTTTGGTAGAATTATTGTTGGCGCACATTATCTATCAGATGTTTTATTTGGTGGAACAATAACTTTTGTATGTACATATATATGTTATTTTGGCTTCTTATTTATAAAAAAGAAAGTTATGAAGAAAAAATAATTGCATTTTTAGGTCAAAGATAATTATAATGAATGTAGAAAAATTTATGAAAGGTTACATTTTATGAAATTTAGTAAAGATTATTTAAAACGAACATTATGGATTGGTCTTGCTTTTTTTGGTATTTTACTTGTTTGGCAACTTTACAATTCTTATTGTTCACCAATGCTATCATTTTTATTTGCAAGGCATGATTTTGCATCAAAAGTAGCAGAAGCAGAAATTGCTGCAGCTGCTTTAGGAACTACATGTGACATGAAGTTTATGCTTCAACATGGATTTATTACCCAAGAAAATTATTTAAATATCCAATGGAAAGTTGGTATTGTAATGGCCCTTGATAATATTGCTGCTTTATTTATAATGCCAATATTTGGATCACTTTCTGATAAAACTAACACTAAAATCGGTAAAAGAATGCCTTATATTATTGTAGGCTCTGTTATTACTGCAATTGTTTTACCACTTGTGCCATTTTTCTTTTCAAGTGGTATGGCTAAAGAAGATTCAGCTTTAGTTGGTATGATTGTTGGTATGATTACTACGATGATTGTTATTATTATATTTATGATGAGTTATCGTTCTCCTGCTGTAGCATTAATGCCTGATTTAACTCCAAAGCCTTTAAGAAGTAGAGCAAATGGTATTATTAATATCGTTGGATATTTTGGTGGGGCTATTGGTTCAATATTTGCCATTGTTATTCCTGTAACTAAATATGTTGATGGTTCAAATACTTCTTTATGGATGTTAGAAATTCCATTTATTGTTTGTTCAATTTGTTTACTTTTATCTTTAGTTTTATTATTATGGAAAGTTAAAGAAAATAAATTAAGAGAACAATTAAAAGATGAACTTACTAAAGGAGAAAGCATGGGAGAATCTGCTGAACAAGTAACTTCTACTGCCAAGCTTTCCAAAACTAATAAGAGAAATTTAATGTTAATATTAATTGCTGAAGTATTTTGGTTTATGTCCTTAAATGCTGTAGAAACATTCCAAACTAATTATGTAATGTTTTGGCTAAATACTTCATCTGCTGGTGGTGCTATTATGACTGTAGTATCAGGCGCTGCTAGTATTGTTGGATTTTTACTTGCTGGTATGCTTGCTGATAAAATCGGCCGTAAATGGACAATTTTTACAGGTATTTGTACTGTAACTCTTTGTTATATTATTTATTCTTTAATTCCACGTGTAGAAGTTGGTGAAGGAATAACTCCATTTACTTCAAGTCTTCCTTGGATTTTCTTTGTTCTTCTACCTTTAATTGGATTTGGTTCATCTTTAATTCATATTTGTTCATTCCCACTTGTTACTGATTATTGTACAACTGATAAACTTGGTAAATTTACTTCTTTATATTATTCAGCATCAATGCTTGCTCAATCAATCACTCCAATTTGTATTGGATTTATTTTCCAAAAAACATCATGGAATGCTCTTCCTATATATTCATCAGTTTTAATGGCAATTGCGGGTATTGTATTTATATTTGTAAATGCTCCCCATAACAAAGATAAAGCAAGTAATGCTAAAGGTCTTGAAGCCTTAGGCTCAGAAGATTAAATCCTTAGAAATAAGGATTTTTTTCTTATAAAATTAATGTTATAATTGCATATAGTAATGAAGGAGAAAATTATGGAAAGAAAAGTTGGTACTATAAGTAGAGGTATTAGATGCCCTATTATTAAAAATGGTGATAATTTATCACAAATAGTCGCTCAAAGTGTTCTTGATGCTGCCAAAAGTGATAATTTCACTTTACATGATAAAGATGTAATTGCCATTACAGAATCTGTAGTAGCTAGAGCTCAAGGAAATTATGCTTCCATTGATGATATCGCTATGGATGTGAAAAACAAATTTGAAGGTCATGATATTGGAGTAATTTTTCCAATATTATCTAGAAATAGGTTTTCAATTTTGCTAAAAGGAATTGCTAAAGGATGTAAAAAAATATATTTAATGTTAAGTTATCCTTCTGATGAAGTTGGTAATGCATTACTTTCTTATGATGAAATTGATAGTAAAAACATTAATCCTTATACAGATGTTTTAACTTATGAAAAATATCGTGAATTATTTGGCTATAAAGTTCATGAATTTACAGGAGTTGACTATATTGAGTATTACATATCTCTTATTAGACAAGAAGGATGCGATGTTGAAGTTATTTTTGCCAATCAAGCTAAGACTATCTTAAACTATACTGAATATGTTTTAACTTGTGATATTCATACTCGTCAAAGAACTAAAAGACTTTTAACTAATGCAGGTGCTAAAAAGGTTTTAGGACTTGATGATATCTTAAATGAAGGAATAAATGGTTCAGGCTTTAATGAAAAATATGGCCTACTTGGTTCAAATAAAGCCACTGAAAATACAGTTAAATTATTTCCTCGAGATGCTCAAGGATTAGTTGAAGATATCCAAGCAATAATTAAAGAAAAAACAAATAAGCATGTTGAAGTCATGGTTTATGG
>CAKPXW010000170.1 GCA_934202505.1 uncultured Bacilli bacterium
GTTGTAATTTATTATCAAGGAAAAATAATCGATTATTTAGATGCCACTAATAATGATTACAATAAATATTATGAAACATATGAAGGATTTTCTTCATGGATAGAGACTTATATAAAAATAAAGGAACCAAATTAAATTGATTCCTTTATTTTTTTATAAAATTTCTACATCATCTTTTTCTTTTTTTTCGTTTTTATCAGTTTTCTTTACATGAATAAAATTAGGGCCTACTATTCCATAATAAACAGGAATTGTTAAAAATAAAACCCACCAAGGATGCCAGCCATGGAAAACAAAACCAATAACTAAATAAGCAATTATTACGATTAAAGTGTATGAAAAATATAGTTTTTTTAGTCCTAATAATACTGGCATTAACGGAACAAGTAAAAAAACTAAAGCGCCATATGCCCAAGGATGATTAAAATTAGCTTTTGTTCCATAATATCCAATTAGTATATACGCAATTAAACAAATAAAAATAGTAACTCCACAAATTCTTTTCCTCATTTATTTTACCTCTTTTCTTTTTTATTTTATTGTACATAATCATTATTTTAATGTAAATAATTTTTATAAAAAACAAATATGAAAAAATATGAAAAAATATGAATTGACATGAAACGTTTTTTTTAATAAACTTAACTTATGTTATTTAGGAGGTCTATTATGGAAGATAATAAACTATATACTTTAAAAGAAGTTGCAGAGATGACTAAATTAACCGATAGAACATTAAGAAATTATCTAGCTAATGAAACCTTGCAAGGAATTAAAATTGGTGGACAATGGCGTTTTAGAAAAGAAGATATAGATAAGTTATTTAAATCATGCACTTACTATCATAAAAGAAAGGATATTAGTGAAAAAAGCATTAATGATTTTATTGATGGTAAAATAAATTTTTCTTCTTCTAAAAGTGCCTGCATTATTATAGATATTAAAGATTATAATAAAGAAAAACTTCAAACATTATATAAAGAAATAAAAGAAATAAAAAAAGATGAAGATGTGAAAGATTCTGTAATGTTTATTAAAGAAGATATGACAATGCGTTATAACATTATAGGGCCCTTAGATTATATAAAAAAAATTCTTAATTTAATAGAAACTAGGTGATTTTATGCTTTTTGGAAAACATATTAATAAATATTATTTTATTTTTTCTATTTATTATCTCATAGGATTTGCTTCTTTAATTGCAGTTGATTTTTTTCAACTAGAAATACCTGAAATATATAGTACTATTATTGATGGCCTAGTAAATCCTTCTCATAATGTTATTGTAAATAATCAAGTAGTTTCTTTACTTAATTATTTGCCAAAATTAATGGCCAAAATGTTTTTAATATTAGGAGTCATGGTATTGGGTAGATTTTTATGGAGAATCTGCTTTTTTGGAACAGCCATAAAAGTTGAAAGTCGTATTCGTAAAGAAATGTTTGATCATTGTAAAGATTTATCAATTCAATACTACCAACAAAATAAAGTTGGAAACTTAATGTCTTTATTTACTAATGATTTAGATACAATCAATGAATGTTTTGGTGATGGAGTATTAATGCTTTTTGATGCTTTAGGGCTTGGAAGTTTAGCTTTATATAAAATGTTTAGACTAAATTATAAACTTACTCTTTTATTATTAATTCCTCTTGGTATTTTAATAGCTATGGGCATTATAGTTGGTAAATATATGAAAGAAAAATGGGAAGCAAGACAAGAAGCATATTCTGATCTTTCTGATTTTACTCAAGAAAGTATATCTGGAATTTCAGTTATTAAGGCCTTTGTTAAAGAAAGTAAAGAACTAATGGCATTTAAAAGAATAAATAAAAAGAATGAAAATGTTAATGTCAGTTTTGTAAAAGCTTCTACATTATTAAATGTCCTTGTAACAATTTTAGTACAAAGTGTTTTGTGTGTTATTTTAGGCTATGGGGGATATCTTGCTACTTCTGGAGTTTTCTCTGTTGGCGATTTAATAAAATTCATTTCTTATTTTAATAGTTGCATTTGGCCTATGTCTGCTATTGCTATGTTAATTGATATGTCATCAAGAGGTAGAGCATCTTATAAAAGAATTGCTGAATTACTTGATAAAGAAATTGATGTTAAAGATGAAAAAGATGCTAAAGATATCAATGAAGTTAAAGGAAATATTGAATTTAAAAATTTATCATTTGCTTATCCCGATGAAAGTTTAAATGTTTTAAACAATATTACTTTTAAAATTAATCAAGGTGAAAATGTTGGAATAATAGGCAAAACAGGATGTGGAAAAACTACCATTGTCGATTTGATAATTCGTCTTTACAATGTTAAAGATAATACTTTATTTATCGATGGAATAGATGTAAATAAAATCACTATAAAATCATTAAGAAACTTTATAGGATATGTTCCTCAAGATAATTTTTTATTCTCTGATAGCATTGAAAATAACATTGCTTTTGCCTATGAAAATGTAGATGAAGAAAAAGTAATGCGAGCAGCTAAACTCGCTGATGTACATGATAATATTATAGGGTTTGAACAAAGTTATAAAACAATTTTAGGAGAAAGAGGAGTTACAATATCTGGTGGTCAAAAGCAAAGAACTTCTATTGCAAGAGCCATCATGAAAGATGCTTCTATATTAATCTTAGATGATTCTGTTTCTGCTGTAGATACTAAAACAGAAGCTAAAATTTTAAACAATCTTGCTATTGAAAGGAAAGGAAAAACAACTATACTAATTGCTCATAGAATTACAACTATTGAAAAAATGGATAAAATTATATTTATGGATAATGGAAATGTTATAGCAATTGGTAATCATGAACAATTAGTTAATACTTGTGAAGAATATTCAAAAATGGTAGCTTT
>CAKPXW010000171.1 GCA_934202505.1 uncultured Bacilli bacterium
TTCTTATTTTTATAAGAAGCCTCACGATTCTTGAAATTTGTCAACTTTTTTTTCGAAAAAAGTTATATTTTGGACAATTTTAAGAAGGGGTGCAATTTTGTGCATCTCTTCTTAAAATTGTCATTCTTAACTTAATGACATTGGGGGTAAGCCTGCTTTTTTTTCTTATAAAATCAATATTTAATATTAAAATTAAAAATATTAATTCAAAAATTAAAAAAATTAATAATTAAATTAAAAATATTAATAAATAGTATTGACATTGTTAATTTTTAGCATATACTAAAGATAGAGGTGATAGAAATGAAAAAGAAATTACTAGGAACATGTCCTATCTGTGATGGCAAGCTTGTTGTAAGTGAACTTACATGTAATAGTTGTAATAGTACAATAAGAGGAAGCTTCCAATTATCGAAATTTGATAGTTTATCAATGCAACAACAAGAATTTGCATTAGTGTTTATAAAAAATGCTGGAAATATTAAAGCAATAGAAAAAGAGTTAAACATTTCTTATCCTACTGTAAAAAAGAATTTAAGTGATTTAATTACTTCACTAGGATTTGATTCTATAAAACTTGATATTAAAGAAAAGATGAGTGAAGAAGAAATATATAGATCTTTAAAAAATAAAGAAATATCTTTTGATGAAGCAGAAAATCTTCTAAAGGAGATAAAAGAAAATGAATAGGGATAATTATATTAATTGTATAAAAGATAAAACAACTTATTCAAACTTTAGTAATGAAGATAATGTCTTTGAAAGATATCTTAATAAGTTTAATCAAAGATATAAAGGAAACATTACCAAAGAGCAATTATATGGTTTTTTAAAAAATAGAGAGATATCTATAGAAGAAGCTAAAAATTTGATAAAGGGGGTTAAATAATATGAATAGAAATGAATATTTAAATAATCTTAAAGAAAAACTTATTAGTTTAAATTGTCAAAATGTAGAGGAAATAGTAGAAAAATATTCTAAAAGATTTGATCTTGGATATAAAGCTAGCATGTCAGATGAAGAAATCATTGATTCTTTAGGAAGTGTAGATTATATAGTTGCATTAGAAACAATTAATAAAGTAGATGATACTGAAAGTAATTCTAATAAAAAAGTTGTAGACATTGATTTAGAACTTGAATACTTTGCAAATTTTGAAATTTGTGAAAATGATAATGCTGATACTATTAATCTTGAAATAGATTCGGAAGCTTTAGAATATGTAGACTTTGTAAAAAATAATAATGAAGTTTCCTTAAAAACCAAAAAAGAAAAGAAAAATGTTTTTATCAATGGTTTTGTAAATTCAAGAATAGAAGGTAAATATCATGGATGTTTATTAATTGGTAAAAATATTAGTTTAAATAATGTTAGAATTGTTTCTACAAGTGGAAAATTAGACATCCAAATTCCTTTAAATGCCTTAAATAATGTTAATGTTACAACAACCTCAGGAGATGTTTCTTTTAAAACTATCAGTGCTAGTGAAGTTAAAATTACTTCTACTTCTGGAAATGTAAAAGGAGAAAATATCAATACATTAAAAGGTGATTTAGGTGTTAATACAACTTCTGGTGATATAGATATTCAAACAATAAATTGTAAAGAAACAATAAAATGTAATTTAACATCAGCAAATATAGAATTTAAAGATGTAAATTGTAAAGGACTTACTTATAATTCAACCTCAGGAGATGTTGAAATAGAAACAATTAAAGCTGATGAAAAAATTGTTATAAATACAGTATCAGGAGACGTAATAATAAGACATAGCGATTGTAATGCCTATAACATGAATACAGTATCAGGAGATATTACTATTCAAAGTTCAGACAATGAAAATCCTTCTGTTTCCAGCGCTAGTGTTTCAGGTGAAATTACTTTTTGTGGAAAAGTTAGAAGCAACTTTGCCGATAGTATAAAAAATGCTTTTTCAAGTTTTACAAATAAGAAAAATAAATATTAATAGTTATAAAAAAAGAAGCTATATTATATGAATTAAATTATTCACATAATTAACTTCTTTTCTTTTTATTTTAATTTATTAATTTGTTCAATAGAAAGACCAGTGCTTAAAGAAATTATTTCAACATTTACATTATTTTGTAATAGACTTTTAGCAACTTCTAGTTTTCCTAATAGAATGCCTTCTTCTCTGCCTTCTCTTCTACCTTCTCTTTTTCCTTCTCTTTTACCTAATAAAATACCTTTTTTTTTACTAGCAATCATATTGGCTTGATAATCTCTTTCTTTTTTATCTTCTGCTTCAAGAATTTCTAGGAAAGCTTGATCACCATTCATTATTTCAATCATATCAATAGCTTTATTCATACTTTTATTTTTTCCTTTCAACCCTTCAAGTTTATTAGAAGTTATTATCTCTAACCACTTCTTTAGTTTTCCATTTTCTAAATCATTTATCTTTTTTAATTCAATGGTGAAAACTTTATCATTATTTAATCTTATTCTAGGGCGCCTTATATATTGCGTCATGAACTCTTTCATACATATATTATCATCATAAATATTGAAATTCAATATGAAGATACTTATCGTATTGATACTTTTATAGTCGGCATTTCCTTTTAATTGACTATAAGTTCCTAGTTTGTGATGATAATAAGATATTCTTCTTTTAATATCATAATTGGGTTTATTTCTTTGCATTTCTAGTATGATATTTTCTTTTAAACTATTTTTATTATCTATTATTGCAAGTTTTATATCATAGGTGCTGCTTTTATAAACCCGTTTTTCGTAGTAGTACACCATAAAAAATCGTAGAAATAAAGTAAAAGAAATTAGTAACTATATTATAAATAA
>CAKPXW010000172.1 GCA_934202505.1 uncultured Bacilli bacterium
ATATGAAGCTGCTGCAATAGATGGTGCTAATCGTTTTCAAAGAATTATATATATTATTCTTCCAGGACTTGTTCCAGCAATTTCTATTAATTTAATTTTACAAGCTTCTAATCTTGTCTATGGTGGTTTTGACCAAATATTTAATATGTATAATAAAACAGTTTGGGAAAAAGGAGACATTTTAGAAACATATTTATTTAGAATAGGAATTCTAGATGGACAATATGATATCGGTGCAGCTCTTGGTCTATTTAATTCAATTATTGCTCTTGTTTTAACATTAATAGCTAATAAAATAATTAAAAAGATTGGTGGTGAACCAATATGGTAGAAGAAAAATTAGAAATCAAAAAGAAAAAATCTAAATTTACAATATTTTTAACTTCAATATTTGGAAAAACAGCAGGAAGTATAGTTTTTCATATCTTAAATTATTTATTCTTTATTATTTTATTATTAATATTTTTCTACCCATTCTTTTATGTTTTAAAAACATCTTTAATAGTAAATGATATTTCCTCAGGAACTCCAGTAAAAAAATTAAGTTTTGAATCTTATATCCTAATATTTAAAAACGAAGGGCTATTAAGAGCATTTCTTGTTTCCATTGGAGTAGTTGCAGTCTTTGTTGTAATCCATGTATTTTTAACAATACTTAGTGCTTATCCTCTTACTAGAAAAAATTTAAAAGGTCGAAAGTTTTTCTTATTATTCTTAGTCTTTACAATGCTATTTTCAGGTGGATTAATTCCTTATTATATTTTGATAAAAGATTTGCATTTAAGAGATAATATTTTAGTTTATTTAATTCCAGGAATGATAAGTGCTTTTGATATCATTATCGCTAGGAACTTTATCAATACAATACCAGAAGAAATTATTGAATCTGCAAGAATTGATGGAGCAGCAGAGTTTACTATCTTGTTTAAGATTGTTATGCCATTAACAGGTCCAATCATTGCTACAATTGCCTTATGGGCAGGAGTAGGAAAATGGAATGATTGGATGACAGGTGTATTATATATGCAAAATTCTAAAAATTTATGGATGATTCAACAGTTCTTAAGAAACATATTAATAACTTCAACATCAGGTACTGGAGTAGTTGATCCAGACATTATGATGATGGCAGAGGGTGTTAAAATGGCAGCAATTGTTGTCTCAGTAATACCAATTATGATTATTTATCCATTTGTTCAAAAATATTTTGTAAAGGGAGTTCTATTAGGCTCAGTTAAGGGGTAGTTTATGGAAAAACAAAAATTGATTATTGATACAGATATCGGCGATGATATTGATGATTTACTGGCATTATATTTAGCACTTGAATGTGAAAAAATTGACTTATTAGGGGTAAGTACAGTTTATATAAATACCAATTTAAGAGCTAGACAAGTAAAAAAAGTTTTAGATTTAAAAAATAGAAATGATATAAAGGTATATGCAGGATATGGCATACCACTAAAAGGACTTCATTTTCAAACAACAGATGTTATATTTGATCAATACACTAAAGATTTAGAGCAAGAAAAATATGCTCCTATTAATGATAATGAAAAAAATTTAGGAGAAAGTGCTATTGATTTTATAATTGATAATGCAAAAAAATATCAAGAAGAATTAACTATTTTAAGCATTGGTCCTCTTACAAATATTGCTAAAGCAATTTTAAAAGATAAAGAAGCAATGAGCAAAATAAAAATTGTTATGATGGGTGGTTGCTTTTTTGAAGCCCAAAGAGAATGGAACATTGAATGTGATATTGATGCTGCAAAAATTGTCTTTTCTAGTAACATTAATCTTACATGTTTAGGAACGAATGTTACAAGAAAGACAGAATTAAATAATATCCAACAAAATTATTTTTTAAGTGCTAAACATCAAGACAAATATTATCAATATTTAATAGAAATGATAAATCAATGGTATCTTGATTATAATAGACAAATTGTATTGCATGATCCATTAGCTTTGTATTATATAATTGATAAAACAATATTTAAAGAATGTCAAAGACATATTTATGTTGTTGAAAAAGGTGAATATGTTGAAGGAATGACCTTATCAATGGAAGATTACTTATGGGTCCAATTTGCTGATGCAGATAAGCAAAAATTCCTTAAATGTACAATTATTCAAGATGTTGATAATGAAACATTTATTAATAATTTCTTAAAATACGTTAAAATTTAAAGGAGATAAATAGATTATGAAAATAAATAAATTTAATGGCTTATTAATTTTATCATTGTTATCAGGAATTCTAACTTCTTGTGGAAATAATGATGATTCATCTCCAGATGGAAAAGCAACATTAAGAATTTTCATGAATGGTGGAAATGATTATGAAGGAAAAAAGAAAGATTCAATTTTAAAAGAAATTGAAAATATTACAAATGTAAATTTAAAAATCGAAGGGGCTACACATAACTCTGATTATTATACTTCTTTAAATCCAATGATTAATACAGGTGACATTCCAGATATTATTTTCTCAGTTCCATCTGATACAGGAAAGGCTTATAACAATTGGGTTGAACAAGATATTATTTATAATATTGATGATTTAATAGTAGAAAAACCAAATGAATATCCATATATAGAAGCTTTATTTAAAAGTGAACAATATAAAAATATTACTTATGGTGATGGTGCTCATACATTGATACCATTAATTACAAGTAATTCAGGATGGGGTATTTATTATCGAACAGATTGGTTAATTAATGTAGGCTATTATGATCTTGTAGATGGTAAAAAAGTAGCAAGAACCCCAACAACTATTGAAGAAGTAGAAGAGGTATTAAGATTATTCACAAC
>CAKPXW010000173.1 GCA_934202505.1 uncultured Bacilli bacterium
TCTGGATACATTAAATAATTATCCATTATTTGTAAATAATCTTTTACTTGTGCATCATCATAAATTCCAGCAATCATTCCTCTAGTTAATGGTAAAAGACGATAACGAATATGTGATTTTTCATCTAATGGATGAAGCATATATTCAATTTTATTATCATGATAATTTAAAAATCCGGCAGGAACATTATCTTTAATTAAATATTTTTTAAAATCAACTAACATTTCTTGATACATTTTGTCAAAGAAAGTTAAATCAAAATTCAAATTATCTTTTAATGCATTAATAAAAGTACTTAAAGCATCTAAAGTTAAGGCAATTGTCCAACCAGAAACCATATGTTTAGCTTGGGTTTTATCTTTTGGTTGTAAAGTATCATCCCAGTCACCACCACCATAACATGAAAGATTAAATGGTTTTACATAAGAATCTTGAATAGCTTTTAATTCATTTAAAATATGATTAAAGATAGTATCTTTTTTATCAGAATATTTTCCTTGATGAAAATCAAAATATGGAACTATCTCATTTAACACTTCAAAATCTTTTGTTAAAGCAAGATATTGTGAAACAGCTTTAAGTGGCCAAACAATTACATCACCATGACTATCTTCCGCTTGAATTGAAGCATATTCATCAAACATAAACCATTGTGGCCAATCATAATTATGAACAAATTGTCTTGAGTAAACTTTTAAAAGGATATCTTTGGCAATTTCATGATGATTAAATGTTAAAAATAACTCAAATGGCCCTTGGCAAACATCTCTACATCCCCAAGCAGCTCCTGAAAATTGTTCAAGACCATGAGGTGATGCATAATGTATTAGAGCATTTTCTACATACCAAACAGTTAGATCATTTATTTTCTTAGCATATACATCCTTACCTGATACATTAATATTTCCAATATTATTCATAAAATTATGGTAATATTTTTCTACCATTTCATCGATATTTTCATATTCATAATTTATTTCTTTTTCATAGTCTGCTGTAATTAATAATTTTATGTTATTAGTATTATCAATTTTTTGAACCATTAAAGGCATATTAGAAACATTATAATTTTCAAAGAAGAAAGAATCATCATATAAATCAAGTTTATGATTAATAGATTTATATTGATAATGTAAATTTGGATACTTACTATATGGCATAGTATTATTTGCAAAATAATACGTTATACTATTATCATCATTTTTAATTGTTGGTAATGAATTACCCATATTAATATTATTTGTAATGATAAAATCATATTTTATATTGTTTTTAGAATTAATTTCGATTTCAATTTTGTTTTCATCATAACTTATTGCGCTAGTAATTGTTAATAAATCGTCATTTAATTTATAATACCAACTAACTGAAGATACTGACATTTTATAAGCTGCTGGTAAACATAATAAACGATAATCGCCATCTAATTTTACAAATACTCTAAGACCTTTGGTTTTTAAAACATTCAAAGGTGTTTTACTTTCATGAGTAAATGAATTAAAATCAGTATTTCCAAGAACAATGTGAGAAGCAAAAACACCATACATATAAGATGTAAAAGCCATTGGTGATCTATTTATTTTCTTAAATCCATTGCCAATTAATACCATTCCTGCTGGCCTTTGTAAAGAAAGTTCAATTTCTTGAGTTACAATATATTCATTATTTTTACTAAAGAAAGAATAGATACTTCCATTTTCACCATATTCGATATTTCTTAATTCGCCAAAAATAGTTTTTAATTCAGTATTTGTCATTTTTAAAGAAGTTACTGTATGATTAAAATTATACTTCAAATTAATTTTATTAAATAATGTTGAAGTTGGAGAGATAAAATTAATACTATCATGTAGATTTTTAATGTTATTAAACTCTACTTCTTTAGTTGGAAAAGTAAAATAATTATCTTGGATATGATGATAGAAAGTAAACTCCTTATTAGAAATAACTTCTTCTTTACTTTTAAAAACTAAATAAGCAAATTCATATTGTAAATTTTCATTAGCAAGATGATTTTCTTTTAAAGCAAGAGGATAGTTTTCTTTTTTATATTCTTTTTTGAAGAATTGAAAACCATCTGTTGAATAGGAATCAATGGCAAAGAATGCTGATGTTTCAAGTAAAAATGGTCTTCCTTGATTTTGTTTACTTAAAATTACATATCTATTATCCTTAAGCAAAACATTATGATCAATGTATTGACAATTATATGCTTCATTTATACCTTCATTAGCAAGGCCAACATCAAAGCCATAGTAAATAGATACTTTTTCTTTACTTGATGAATCAAGTTTTACATCAACAAACCAAGTATCATCACTAATTGTTATGTAAACTAAATAATTTACCAAGTTAAATGACCCTTTATAAACTATTTGTTTATCTAAAACAGTAAATAAAGAAGGAGAATCTATACCTATTAATTTTGTAAATTCTTGACCTACTTTTAAGTATATATTATATAATGAACCATCAAGTGTAGTTGCAGGATACATATTTAGCATACAATTATCATAAATAACTTTATAAATATCTCCTGTATCTAATATTTGAATAGCAAGTTTATTGTTTTTTATTTCTTTAATTTGTGGATACATTTTCATATATGGCACTCCTTACATTATTTAATATTTAATTTGTTTAGACCATCTTGATAATAAGAAATATTATTCGTAATATTCCAAATCATTCCAGATATGTAATTTTCAATCATTAAGGCACTAATGCCTTTATCAATTCCAATTACATCACTTGCATACCAACCAGAAGATCCAA
>CAKPXW010000174.1 GCA_934202505.1 uncultured Bacilli bacterium
GGCAAAGGCAATAAAGAAAAAATCATAGTAGTTGGTGATTTATTAAATATTTCTTTAAGTAATTATCTTAAAAATTCTCGTAATATAATTTTAAGAGGCATAAAATGTAATTATATATATTGTAATGAAGATGGTGAAAAACTATCAAGACAAACAATTAATAACTTAATAAAAAAATACGCCAAAAAAGCAAATATTAAAAGAAAGGTTTCTCCACATACTTTTAGACATTGCTTTGCTACGCATATGATGGAAAATGGAGCAGATATTCGTTCGGTACAAGAAATGCTAGGACATAGTGATATATCTACTACCCAAATATATACAAACATAACTAATCAAACTATCAAAAATGAATACTTTTCAAAAGTAAAAGATCCATTTCATTTAATAACTAATAAGGAGGATAAGTAAAATGAAATTTAAAAGAGCATTTGTTATTGTATGTGATTCTATGGGAATTGGACATGGAAAAGATGCTAGTAAATATGGAGATGAAGGTAGTAACACTTTAAAGCATATTGATGATTATAAAAAATTAAATATTCCTGAACTTAGAAGTTTAGGAATCGGTAAGATTTGTGATATTACTTCACAAGATGACATTTTAGATCATGCTTATGCTCTTGCTTTAAATGAAGCTTCAGTAGGAAAAGATACGTTAACTGGCCATTATGAGTTAATGGGGCTTAAAGTAAATACTCCTTTTAAAACATTTACTGACCATGGCTTTCCTGAGGAATTAATCCACTTACTTGAAGAAAAATGGGGCAGAAAAATTATTGGTAATAAAGCTGCAAGTGGAACAGAAATTATTAAAGAACTTGGCGAAGAACATATGAAAACTGGAGCTGTTATTGTATATACTTCTAGCGATTCTGTTTTACAAGTAGCCGCACATGAAGATATAATTAGCATTCCAGAATTATATAAAATGTGCGAAATAGCTCGTGAAATAACAAAAGATGAAAAATATAAACTTGGTAGAATTATAGCTCGTCCTTTTATTGGAACTTGTGCTGATGATTTTAAACGTACTCCTAGACGTCATGATTATGCTTTAAAACCATTTGCGCCTACAATGTTAAATCATCTACATGATGCAAATTATGATGTGTTATCTATTGGAAAAATTGTTGATATTTTTGTAGGTGAAGGAATTACTGACTCTGTAAAAATTGTTTCTAATGATGATGGCTGCCAAAAAATAATTGAAGCTATGAAAAAAGATTTTACCGGATTATGCTTTGCAAATCTTGTTGATTTTGATATGGAATATGGTCATAGACGTAATGTCTTAGGATATCATGATGCAATTGAAGCTTTTGATAAATATATTAGTATTTTTAAAACATTACTTAATGAAGATGATATTATGTTTTTAACAGCTGATCATGGAAATGATCCAACTTGGAAAGGAACAGATCATACAAGAGAAAAAGTCCCACTACTTATTTATTCTAAAGCTTTTAAAAATAGTGGCGTATTAGAAGATGAAAATACATTTGCAGCACTAAGTTCTACATTAGCTGAGATCTTTAATGTAGAAAAAACAGCAATTGGTAATTCTATACTTAGTAAACTAAAATAGTTTTTCCTTTAATAATTATCTTTCCATCAAGTACAAGTTTTTTTAAGGTACGTGACATACATTCTCTAGTAATTGCAATTTCTTTTGCAAGCGAAGTTATTGATTGATAAGTAATTTTGTTATCATGAATATGTAAATAATATAAAACTCTTTCTGTAGCATTGTCTAAGGATAAGAGTTTTATTTTTTGGTTTAATAAAATGGAAGTAGTACTTGTATTTTCAAGATAGGCTAAAAGAAATTTTTTATTAGTAGATAAAATATTTAAAAAATCTTCTTTTTTAATTAAAGCAATTTTACAATTAGTTATGGCTACAACATTTCCTTTATAAAAATTATTAGATGAAAATAATAAATTATTTCCAAAAAAACCATTTTTTTTAATTCTTTGATAAATAATTTCTTTACCATCAAAAAGATAAGATACTATTTCAACTTCTCCTTCTATTAAAAATGATAGATTATTGCAAGGACTATTTTCTAAAAATATAGTTTGATTTTTATAAACTTCGATAATACTTAAATATTCTCTTTCATTTTCAGTTAATAAAGATAATATATCCATAGTTGCCTCCGTGATTTAAATCACATACTATTATAGAAAAAATGGGTATAATAAGCAAGGAAAGAAGGAAGAAAATATGAAAAATAGTTTTAATAAAATATTATTACCTTTAATTTTAATGTCTTTAGTAGGGTGTAATTCTAATAAGGAAAGTGAATCAATATCTGATATAGCAAGTGAAAAAGTTGATTTTTCTTCTTTAAAAATTTTAAGTCCACAAGGTGCTCCAGCAGTTGCGTTTTATAATTATTCTGATAATAATAATTACACAACAAATGCTACACCTTCAAACATTGTAGCAAGTATGAGTGAAAAAAGTGATATTGATGTGGTTGTAATTGATACTGTATCAGGAATTAAAGCCATTAATAATGGTGCACCATATAAAATGGCCGCTACTATAACATTTGGCAACTTTTATATTGCAGCTACTGGAAATGATGATAATAGCGTTATGGATAATGATGATACAATAGTATTATTTGGTCAAAATCAAACTCCAGATTATATTTTTAATTATCTTTATGGAACAGAAAATTTTTCTAACATTGAATATGTAACTGCTGTTTCTGATGCTGCTAAATGTTTAATCACTG
>CAKPXW010000175.1 GCA_934202505.1 uncultured Bacilli bacterium
TCAGGAGCTTCAACAGGTATTTATGAAGCTGTAGAATTAAGAGATGGAGATAAAACACGTTATTTAGGTAAAGGAGTAACTAAAGCAGTTGCAAATGTTAATGATATCATTGCCCCAGCATTACTTGGTGATGATGTTATGAATCAAGTTGCTATTGATCATAAATTAATTGCTTTAGATGGAACAGAAAATAAAGGAAAATTAGGAGCAAATGCTATTTTAGGTGTTTCACTTGCTTGTGCTAGAGCTGCTGCTAATTTATTGGGAGTTCCTCTATATCGTTATATTGGTGGAGTAAATGCTAAACAACTTCCTCTTCCAATGATGAACATTTTAAATGGTGGTGCTCATGCTGACTGGTGTATTGACTTCCAAGAAATTATGATTTTATGTGTTGGTGCAACAAGCGTAAAAGAAGCTATTCGTATGGGTGCTGAAGTATTCCATAATTTAAAGAAGATTTTAAAAGAAAATGGATATAATACTGCAGTTGGTGATGAAGGTGGATATGCACCAAAACTTGGCTCTAATGAAGAAGCATTTGAAAGAGTTATTGAAGCAATTAAAGCAGCAGGATATGTTCCTGGAAAAGATGTTTGCTTAGGTATTGATGTTGCATCATCAGAATTCTATGATTCAGAAACAGGATTATATACTTTAAAAGCTGACAAAGGTGTATGCTTAAGTGCTAAAGATATGGTTGATAAATATTATTTACCATTAACAGAAAAATATCCAATATTAACTATTGAAGATGGTTTAGCAGAAGATGACTGGGAAGGTTGGCAATATTTAACTGAAAAACTTGGTAAGAAAGTTCAATTAGTTGGTGATGATTTATTTGTTACTAACACAAAACGTTTACATGAAGGTATTGTTAAAGGCGTTGCAAATTCTATTTTAATTAAAGTTAACCAAATTGGTACTTTAACTGAAACACTTGAAGCAATAGAAATGGCTAAACGTGCAGGATATACTGCAGTTGTTTCTCACCGTTCTGGCGAAACAGAAGATACTACAATTGCTGACATTGTAGTTGGTACAAATGCTGGTCAAATTAAGACTGGTTCATTATCACGTACTGATAGAATCGCTAAATATAATCAATTAATTAGAATTGAAGATGAACTTGGCGAAGATGCTGTATTTGATGGTAAAAAATCTTTATATAATTTATATAAATAATTAATTATTGATAGAGTGGCTTTTGAAAAAAAAGCCACTTTTTTCTTTATGTTCTAAATGATATAATATGTATATCTAGGTAAAGAAAGGAGGCAATCATGAAAAGAAAAAAGACATTATTTTTAATTTTATCATTTTTTATTTCAAGTTGTTCATTTAATTTAGATAATATATTTAAAGATAATAATAGTGAAAGTGAAGCAGAATCTCCTAGTGAAAGTAGTCAAAATTCATTTTTAGAATCAAGCAATGAATCAAGTGAAAGTAGTTTTACAACTTCAAATACTACTGATTCAAGTGAAATTATTGAAGAAAATGCAATAATTGAAAACTATATGTTTGATAATTTTCAAATTCACTTTATGGAACTTGGAGTTTATAATACTGGGGATTCAACATATATTAAAGCTGGTGATTTAGATATATTAATTGATGCTGGCGCCAAAGAGGCATCAGCAGAAACGATAATATCTTATGTAAATAAATATTGCACAGATGGAAAACTTGAGTATGTAATTACAACTCATGCCCATACTGATCATTTTACTGGCATGTTTGGAAATAGCAAAAAAACATTGAATTATAAAGGTGAAGAAGTAGATAGAACAGGGATTTTATATTATTATGATATTGGAACAATCATAGATTTTTCACTTACTAACTCAAAATCAACAGCAACATCAACAAACTATGGTAAATATTTAGTCGCTGTAGATTATGCTGTTTCTAAAGGTGCAACACATTATAGTGCAGCGCAATGCTTTAATGAAGAAGATGGAGCACAAAGAAAATATGTTTTAGATGAAAACAATAATATTACAATGAATATATTATATAATAAATATTATTTTGAAAATTCATCTGATGAAAATAATTATTCAGTATGTACTTTATTTTCTTATAATGATCTTAATTTTTTACTAACAGGAGATCTTGAAAAATCGGGTGAAGAAGCCTTGGCAAATTACTATGATGGAAGTAGTGATGACAAAACATTACCACATTGCAAATTATTTAAAGCTGGTCATCATGGATCTAGGACATCTTCTAATGACATTTTGCTTAATAAGATCACACCTGAAATATGTTGTATTTGCTGTTGTGCTGGAGGATCTGAATATACAAATAATAGTGATAATACATTCCCTACACAAGATTTTATTGATAGAATAGCAAAATATACAGATAGAGTGTATGCAACATCCTATATTGATGAGATAGAAACAAGAGAAACTAATACCTTTGTTTTTAAACCATTAAATGGCACAATAACTGTTTCTTCTAATGGAATAGGGATTGGCTTAATGGCGACTAATAATCTTATAAAACTTAAAGATAGTGAATGGTTTAATGAATTTGTTTATTTGGATGATAATGGATTTATTTGCTCTGGAAAAGGGAAAAAAGATTTTTATACTATTGATAGTCCTGATGTTATTGGTGTACCAAGAAGAGTATGGCCAAATTATGAGGAAATTGTTGAATAGCAATGATAATTAACACTGGTCAAAGAACAGACATTCCTGCCTTTTATTCTAAGTGGTTTATAAATAGAATTAAAGAGG
>CAKPXW010000176.1 GCA_934202505.1 uncultured Bacilli bacterium
TATACATTTTTATATTGTTGCTTTGATACCTTTTTATGTATATTTATTGCTTGCTATATTAGTGAATTTATGGCTTTATATGCGATATGGAGGTAAAAAAAGTGATTTATGCATATATTCGAGTTTCAACAAAACAACAAAAAATAGATAGACAATATGAAATTATTAAAAATTTGAATATAGATGATAAATATATTTATATAGATAAGGAATCGGGAAAAGATTTTAATAGGAAAAATTATAAAAAATTAGTAAAAAAATTAAAAAAAGACGATTTACTAATAATTAAATCAATAGATCGTCTTGGAAGAAATTATCATATGATACTAGAAGAATGGGCAAGAATTACTAAAACAATAGGGTCTGATATTAAAGTTTTAGATATGCCACTACTTGATACAAGAATTGAAGGGAAAAATTTGGTTGGAAAATTTATATCTGATATAGTACTTCAAATTTTAAGTTTTGTTGCAGAAAGTGAAAGAAACAATATTAAGGAAAGGCAAGCAGAAGGAATAAGAATTGCTAAAGAAAAAGGAGTTAAATTTGGTAGACCTAAAGTGAAACTGCCAAATAATGTAAATGATATTATTGATAAATATATTAATCATCAAATAACTAACTATGAGGCAATAAAACTTTTAAAAATATCAAGAGGAACTTTTTTTAGACTTGTTAAGGAAAGAAAAAAATAATATTATTTATTTGCCAATTTATATGATTATGTTTTTCTAAACGATTAACTTTAAAATTTATACTAATATAAATAAAAAAGTGACTTATTTCGATTGAGATAGTCGCTTTTTTGATTATAAATATCATTTTGTAAAGTTTTCTAATTGTTCTAAAGAAATTGTAGCATTATATATTTTTTTCTTAGATCAATTTAAAAGCCAATCAAGTGCGTAAATAATTTTAATACCATTATCATCTTTAACTGGAGCTTCATCCATTGTCAAAATAATTTTAGAATAGCTATTATTAAGAGATTTAAGTGGTGCTATTTCTCTTTCATATGTATTTAAATCTTTTACAGATAATGAAACTTGTATAAATATAGTATCCTCATGAGTTGAAGCAACAAAGTCTATTTCATTTTCTTCATTTTGACCAATATATACATTATATCCTCTTCTTATCAATTCTAAATAAATAACATTTTCAAGAATATGGCCTTCATCCTTTCCTTTAATACCACAAAGTAAATATCTAAGTCCAAGATCTGCTATATAATATTTGGCTTGAGTTTTTAATAACTGTTTGCCTTTTATATTATATCTTTTAACTTGATAAATAATAAGAGAATTTATAAGTGCTTGAAGATACTTTTCAATTGTTTTATCATTCGTTGTTCTGCCATTTGCAGTTAATATATTAGCAATATTATTAACACTTAAGCGATTACCTATATTATCAAATATAAAGGAAGCAACGCTTTCAAGCATCATTACATCTGTAATTTTATATCTTTGAACGACATCCTTTAAAAGAATAGTTGAATATATGCCTCTTAAATAATCCTGTGTTGCTTTTAAATCATCTTTATATTGAATAGTATAAGGAAATGATGAAAAAGTAATATAATCATTGTATTTAGCAATAATGGATTTTGAATTATTTACACCACTTACATATTCTTTAAATGACAAAGGAAGCATTTTAAGTTCAACATACCTGCCTGATAATAGTGTTGCAAGTTCTCCAGACATAAAATAAGCATTAGATCCCGTAATATAAATATCAACATTTGGTTGAATAAATAAACTATCTACCATTTTTTCAAAATTCTTACAATTTTGTATTTCATCCAAAAAAATATAAGTCATTTTACCTTCAATTAATTTATTTTTAATATAAAAGTATAATTCTTTATAGTTCTTATCTTGATATGTAATATCCTCTAAATTAATAGAAATAATTTGTTCTTTTGATATACCAGATTTTATAAGATAGTCCTTATATATGTCAAATAGTGTTGATCTACCACATCTTCTTATTCCACTTACAACCTTAATTATTTGTTTATCCTTATGCTTTAACAGAAAATTTAAATATTCTTTCCTATCTATAAGATTCATGATATGCCTCCTATTGTTATTCCTATTTTAACATAAGAAATAAATGATATAAACAAATTCGAATTATAATTCGAAAAAATATATATTTTAGTAAAAATTCGAAATAGATTTCATGTTTCTAAATGATTTTATTAAATATTTGCAACTATTACTTTTTAATAGAATAATTATGACTTCTACTTAATTAATTATATTATACAAAAAATAGACATAATGGTCTACAAAATATACTATGTAAATGTTTTAAAATCAAAATTATCTCATATTAATTTCAAAAAATTCTCTATCTTGAATGTGCGTAAAATAGTTAATTATTTATTAAAGTAATAAACTTTTTACAATTATAAAATTAAAAGAAATATTGCTTTTTAAAATATAAAAAGCCTGACATTTAATATCAGACTTATCTTACTTTAATACTATATTTTTAAATTTATAACATAATTAAATTTTTTTGTTTTATTATCATAGTGACTCTTTACTCACCAAATCATTTTTTTATTAGAAAATGTCATATACAAAGAAAAAAATATAATTTAATTGTATAATATCTATATCTAATATATTTAAAGAAATGATATCAATTATAAATGCTATTATTTCTATTTAATAGAATTAGTCAACTTTAAAAGTTTTTCTTTCATTTTCTCCTTATCAT
>CAKPXW010000177.1 GCA_934202505.1 uncultured Bacilli bacterium
CATTAAAACATAGCCTAAAGCATCTCCACGAGGAATAATTGTAATTTTTTGAACAACTTCTGCATTAGCAACTTTTAAACCAATAACAGCATGTCCTGCTTCATGATAAGCTGTTAAACGTTTAGAATGTTCAGATCTAATCTTTGTTTTCTTAGCAGGGCCTGACATAACTCTATCAATTGCTTCATCAATATCACTAGATGAAATCATAGTGTGATTATTTCTTACAGATAAAATAGCAGCTTCATTTAAAACGTTTTCAAGTTGTGCACCAGAAAATCCAGGTGTTCTTTTAGCAATTGATTCAAGTGAAACATCACTTGCTAATTGTTTATTTCTTGAATGAACTTGTAAAATAGCAATTCTTCCTTTTAAATCTGGAAGACCAACTTCAATTTGTCTATCAAAACGTCCAGGTCTTAATAATGCTGGGTCTAATACATCGACACGGTTTGTGGCAGCTAAAACAATAACGCCTGAATTGCCTTCGAAGCCATCCATTTCAACAAGTAATTGGTTTAAAGTTTGTTCACGTTCATCATGACCTCCACCTAAACCAGTTCCTCTTTGTCTACCAATAGCATCTATTTCATCAATAAATACAATACATGGAGCTGTCATACGAGCCTTTTTAAACATATCTCTAACTCTACTTGCACCTACACCAACAAACATTTCTAGGAAATCTGAACCTGAAATATAATAGAAAGGTACACTTGCTTCACCAGCAACAGCCTTAGCTAATAATGTTTTTCCTGTACCAGGATTTCCTTTTAAAATAATTCCCTTTGGAATACGCGCACCTGATTTGGAATATTTACGAGGATTTTTCAAGTAATCAACAATTTCTTTCATTTCTTCCTTTTCATCTTCACAGCCAGCTACATCACTAAAACGTACTTTTGAAGCATCTTCAAGTCGAGCTTTAGATTTACCAAAATCAAATGTTCCTTGAGCTCCACCTTGTGCTTTCATCATACTTCTAAATAAGATAATTCCTACTATAATAATTATTAACATTGGTAAATATGTTAAGATTATTGACCATACAGAAGTATTACTTGCTACACTATAAGATACTTTCTTTTTATAAGAATCGCCATAATTTTTAAAGTCATTAATTGCTTCTTCAACAATACGAGTATATTCATAGTTACTATCTAGCCAATAGAAAGTTGCTACAGCAGTTCTATTATATTCTTTGCCATCTTTAGTAGTATCAGTAAAAGTATAAGTAACATTTACTTGCATAATACTATCTTGAGTAACTTCTACAGATTTAATTTTTTCAATATTATAGTTATAATTATTTTTTAAATCTTCACTTCCTCCATGCATAGCTTCTTCGAATTGATTAACATTCCATTCATAGCTTGTAACTTGTCCACTATTACATGCTTTAGAAACAAGAATGATGACTACAAATAAAATAGCCAACCAAATAATTAGATATTTTAGTATGCCAGAACTTTTCTTTTTTGATGTATACATATTTGGATTATTCATAAATTATCCTCCTTTTTCTTAAATGATTTATAAATCATTTATATTTTGCATATGTTATTGTATCACAAAAAAATTATTTTGAATATCTTTTAATCCATATTTTCTATAAAGATTATACACAAATATTATCTCATGATTTTTATTTTCAATTATAGGTATTAAGTTTCTTTTGGAAAAAGGAACCTTTTTATCAATAAATAATCGTGAAACTTTTTTCATTCCATTTTTTAATTTTATCTTATCATCCTTTTTAAAATTTCTAATTGTTAATGGAAAATCATCCTCGTTAACATAAATTCCTTGCATTTTTAATCCAGAATCTACAACTTTAAAATATGGAGTTTCAAACAAATCAAATGAATTAACTATATAACTATATTCTATATTTACTATTTCTTTAAAAGAAATAGTATCATATTCTTTTAAAAGATAATAATTATCAGCTATTTGTTCTAATAAATTTGGTTTATTTGAGTTAATAAATTCCTTTAATTTTTTCAATAATCCTTTATTAACTTTATTCTTATATTTTTCATTTATTATACTATGTAAAAAGATTGACAAAAATACATCATCTTTTTCTTTTAGTATTTTACCCTCATATTGCTTATTATATTTAATAAATTGTTGAACTTCCAATTGTTTTTCTTTTAACGTTTTCTCTTCTTTTATTGCTTCTTGATATATTTTTTCTTTATCTTGAAATTTAAGATTTTCTCTTATAATATTTCTACTATGAATTGGTAAAAAATTTGTATAATCTATGCTATATTTTAAATTATTATCATTACAATATTTTAATAAATCTTCTTTATAATAATTAAGAAGAGGACGAATGATTAACATATCCATTACAATGGATTTTTCATTAATTATCCAAGATTCATTAATAACATTTCTTTGTTTTTTTAATAAATATGTTTCTATCAAATCATCTTTATGATGTGCTACAAAAACTCCATCCAACTGATAGTTATCATATAATTCTTTAAAAAATTTATATCTAAATTCTCTAGCTTTTACTTCAAACGATTTTTTTTCTGCATTATCTTTATAAATACTTACAAAACATGGAATATTATATTTAGCACAATATTCTTTAACAATAATTTCTTCATAATCGCTTTCTTTTCTAGTTTTATAATTTACATTTGCTACATAAAACATAAAATTGTTTTTTCTTAGTATATCTAAAAGAGCCATTGAATCAGGTCCACCTGAAC
>CAKPXW010000178.1 GCA_934202505.1 uncultured Bacilli bacterium
CATGTACACTATGCTCAATAAGTTCATTTACTCCTTCATTTTTTTTAGCTGAAATTGGAACTACTGGAATTCCTAATAATTCTTCCATTTTATTAACATCAATATATCCCCCATTGCCTGTTAATTCATCCATCATATTTAAAGCTAAAGTCATAGGAATATTAAGTTCCATTAATTGTAATGTTAAATATAAATTTCTTTCAATATTTGTTGAATCAACTATATTAATCAAACCATTTGGCTTTTCATTTAAAATAAATTTTCTCGATACTATTTCTTCATCACTATATGGCGAAAGTGAATAAATACCAGGTAAATCAGTAACTATAGTATTTTCATATCCTTTTATTTTTCCATCTTTTTTATCTACAGTTACCCCAGGAAAATTTCCAACATGTTGATTAGAACCTGTAAGTTGGTTAAATAAAGTTGTTTTCCCACAATTTTGATTTCCTACCAAAGCAAACTTTAATGTTTGTGTTTTAGGTAAGGGATTTTCATCATTTCTATTATGATATTTTCCCCCTTCTCCAATACCTGGATGAGCGAAAATTTTCTTTTCATTAGTTTGTTTTACTATTTTATTTTTTGTGTATGGAACATCGATTTCTATTTGTTTTGCATCATCTATTCTAAGTGTTAATTCATATCCATTAATAGAAAGTTCCATAGGATCTTTCATTGGTGCTAACTTTTCTAAAGTCACTTCCACTCCAGGGATTAATCCCATATCTAAAAAATGTTGTCTTAAAGAGCCTTGACCTCCAACTTTGATTATTTTGGCACTTTTGCCAATAGGAAGGTCACTAAGTTTATAAACTTTATTTTCCATATTTTTACTCCTTATATTACTAATTTTATTAATGGAAGTTTATTTTCTTTACTAAGAATAGTTATATTATATACTATGTATTACTTTTTTTTAACAAAGATGATAAAAAATAGTTACATAATCGTAACTATCTTATAATTTATTATATTTAGTTGATATTCCTTTAGCTTTTTCTACTGGATATTTTTTCTCGTTTTTATCCATTTTTTTATTAATAATATCGATAATATCTACATTTAAAACTTGTGACATTTGTATACAATAATTCATTACATCTGCAAGTTCTTCTTGAACATCTTCTATATTAAAATTTTTATCATCCCATTGAAAACATTCAAGTAATTCATTTGCCTCAATTGATATTGATTTTGCTAAATTTGCTGGAGTATGGAATTGATTCCAATCTCTATCTTTATTAAATCTATCAATTCTTTTATTTAAAATATCAAATTTATCCATAATATACTCCTTAATTCTTTAATTAATATAATTTATATTACCACATATTCTTTACTTATGATAAGTATAAATTAAAATTGTTTTGCTTGTATTTTAAAAGAAAAAGATAAAATAATCATTTTTTATGAATATAAATCGTATTTTATCTTTAATATAATTATATTCAATATAAAATTTAACTTATCTTCAATAAAATATTTATACTTTGACTTTAGAATTACTATTATTTTCTTTAAATAAACAATATATTTTATTAATTTTATATTTTTTTGCTATTTTTAATTTTTCTTTATCGTACGAACAATTTGACTTATCAATAGCAACGCTTGGACAAATATCAAAAATATCTTTAAGTTTGTTTGGATTATTATATAACATATCCGTAATAATTTCTTTTGGCAATTTAATATTTGCTTCAAACATTTTAATAATGTTAATAGGAAAAGATGATAAAGTTTTTGAACTATTAAAAAGCAATACATCAATTGAATCTTTAATTATAGAAATCTTTTCTAATGGTAGTGATGTCAATAACTTTCTAGAGAGAGTTTCATCAAATCGTTCATCCGAAATAATTTTGTATGGTATATTTTTTTCAATAGAATTAACAATAAAATTAATAGTTTCTTCATACTTATTTTCTTTAGTAGATATATTTATATATTCAATAATGCTATTATTTGTGAAAGTTAATAGATTAAATTTCATTAATTCATCAATAATTGAATAATTATCTTCTTTTACATCTATTAAAAAGTAAAATTGCTCTATATATTTACTTCCAAGTAATAATGAATGATCAATATATTTATTTTTAAATAACTTAATAACTTCTATTATTGAATCTTCTACATTAATTAAATCTTTAATACAATCAATTTTATTACCGATGTATGAATATATATAATTATTAGAAAGTATGTATTTTAATGGTGTTTTTTTAAAATCACTAAAAAAGCAACAGAAATTATCTAGTGTTATTTCATAACGATTATATGTTATTATCATATTATATACTTTTTCTTTTTTTTCTTTTTCTTTTATTAAAGGTATCCTTTTTAAGACTCCTGGATAGTTTTGCAATATAAACAAGCAAATTTTAGTATCCATACCTACAAAATAAGACTCATTAATATAATAAAAATCTTTTATTTTAGTATCTGCTTTTGGTGGAATTTGACTATTTTTAGTAACTTTATTTTTAAGTAAAAAATATAGCAAATTATGAATAGCCCTATTATTTGTAGAATTAACAACACATTCAACATAATTTGAATTATAAGCAAGATTTGTATTTAAATACAAAATTTCATTTTCTTTTATATCTTTATAGTTTAAAATGGAATTAATTGCATTATTACTAGTACTTGTTCCTAGTGATTCTATTATTTCTCTTAATTGATTCTTTTTTTCGTACTTCATACAAT
>CAKPXW010000179.1 GCA_934202505.1 uncultured Bacilli bacterium
CATAGGATAATCAATTTTGGTAGTTGATATTCTATGCTTTTTATTCTTTTGTCATTCTTAACTTAATGACATTGGGTAATATTCCTGCTAATTTTTATAATATATTTAATAATTTTATATGTAATATTCAATAGTGGCGTTATTAAAATATTCATTATTATCTAAAACTTTATAATTAAATTCATCAGCAGTTAAACCACCATAAAGATGAACTTTAGTTAATGAAGTACAATTTTTAAATGCACCGCATTCAATTGTTTCCATACTAATAGGTAAAAAAGAAATACTGTATAATTTACTACATCCAGCAAAAGCATTTTCACCAATAGTTTTTAAATGTAATTTATTTTCATTAAACGGATAAACTTCATTGCTTAAAGTAATGTATAATAAATTAGTATAATTTTTAAATGAATTAGCTCCTATTGCTGTAACATTGCATGTTATACTATTTTCTTCATTATCTGTAAATATATATCCTTTAAGAGCAATATTTTCATCTAAGATTTTAATTTTTGATCCTTTAACTTTAATTGTATTAGTTAGAGTTAATGATTGGAATTCATTTTCAGAATATGTAGTTCCATCAATTGATATTTCATAACTATCATTTACTTTATAAATACCATAAATTAAACCATCACTAGTAACACCAACACCATAAGCATTTGTTTTAACATTATTATAATTATATGCCATATTATTTAAAGTATTTGTATCACTTTCTAAATAAATACGTTTAACATAATATAGTGAACTATTTTTAAATTCTTTTATAGTTGAAGGAATATATATATACTCAAGGTTTAAGTCAAAAGCAGCCACTCCTAAAGATTTAATTGGCGAAATAAGAATGCTATTTTTACATCCTGATATAAGTTCATTATTTTTAATTTGAACAATAGCATTAATACCATAATTTGATTCATAATTATTATAGATAGAACTATTATAAGAAGTGTAAAATTCATTTTCACTATCAACAACAATACGTTCAAGGTTATTACATCCTGAAAATGGATTATAACCAATAGATTTAATTTCTTTAGTTATATAAATTGATTTTAAAGGGCACTTATCAAAAGCATAAGATCCAATTGAAGTTATTTGACTTGGGAATTTAAATGAAGAAATAGCTGTTTCATTAAAACAAAATGTTGGTATATGTGTAATCTTTATATTATCAGCAAAAGTAACACTATTTAATTTACTACAGCCACTAAATGCACCATCATCTAATGTTTCTAAAGTAGAAGGAATATATATCGATGTTAAAGAAGTACAAAGACTAAATGCGTGTTCTTCAATATTTATTAAACCTTCTTTAAATTCAAAAGATGAAAGCATACTACATTTATAAAAGGCATATCTTCCAATACTTGTTAATGATGTAGTATTAATTGTTTCAATTTTACAATTCCAAAATGCATAATCACCAATCGAAATTAAATATGGTGTATCAGGAATACTTTTAAGATTACTACATCCATAAAAAGCATTATTTTCAATATATTTTAATGATGATAACGAAGTAGTAGGATTTATATTATTAATCCAATCACAAAGTTTAAAAGCTTCTAATTCAATAATTTCAATAGTAGTTGGAATGTATACTGAAATTTGATGAGAGATATTTTGAAGTTTTACCAAATTATTTAGGTTTAAACTAAATGCTTTTTTACCAATTGCATTTATAGTATATTCACCAATTTTTGTTAAATCTTTAAAGTATGTGTAAGAGCCAGAAATAGAAGTAACATTCCAATTAAAAATTTCAGTTATCATTGCATAATTATTTGTTCCATCATTATAAATAATGTATTCAAATTCATTACTACATTCATTTATAATTCCTTTTTCAATAAATCCATATTCAACAAAATCATAATTTCCAATAAATGAAGAAGTAGAAAGTGTTTTAGCATAGATATGTTTTAACGCTTCACAACAAGAAAAAGCATCTTTATTAGCTTCAGTTAAACTTAAAGGAGTAATTACACATTTAACATTATTATTCTGATAAAAAGCTTTAGATAAAATTCTTCTTACTGGATAATTATCAATTGTTTCTGGAATAATAACTTCTTCTTCATTACCTTTATATTTTTTAATAGTAATGAAATTTGATGAGCCATCATTGCATAAAATATATTCATAATCATCATTTTCATGTAAAGATACAAAATCAAAAAATACATGCTCATCTTTAAAATGTGGATCATATTTTGTATGTCCTGATATATGATACTCAGGTGCAAAATTTTCATCATTATTAGTAAATCGTATAACATAATTACTTTCTACAACTAATTTTAAAGAAACAGGAGCATAAATAGACACATAATAATCAGTATAAGATAGGGCATTTAAAATAGTAATAGATTCAATATTTGTTGCATTTTCAAATGTACTATAATAAATATTATTTACTTCACAACCTTTATAAGATGTAGGTAAAGTTATATTAATATCTCTATTGTCACCATAGAATGTTTTATATTTGGTAATTCTATAATTTTTTATATTTCCCCAAGCATCTTTAATTGGTTCGTATTCAAAATTATAAACATTACTATTTTCTTCAACAAATAGAGTATCGTTATAAGAATCTTCACATCTACTACAAGTCATAATAATATAATTTTCATCATCTAAATTTTCCATGTAATGATAATCTTTTAACTTATAGTCATGTCCTA
>CAKPXW010000180.1 GCA_934202505.1 uncultured Bacilli bacterium
TTCTAGGATCTAGTGAATCCACTGGATCTTGGAAAATCATTTGAATTTCATTAATCAATTTTCTTGGTGCATGTTGGTTATCAAAATATATTTGTTTTAATTTTTCACGTTGCGTATTGATAACAGAAGTAGCAAATTCTTTTTCTTTTGCTATTTTTTGAGTGCAAGTTTCTTTACAAGCATTAATTTTGTTTATTTTTTCATTTTCAGAAATAGTAGAATCTTTCATAATTTTATCTATTTCTTCTTTAGTTTGATTTTTGATATTTTTAATATGCTGATTTAAACGAATACGTGTATACTTGATTTCTTTTTTATTCCATCTATCACCAGCAGAAATACGATATCCTTTATAATATACTGATCCTGAAGTAATATCATATAATTTGATTATTGATCTTCCTGTAGTAGTTTTTCCACATCCAGATTCGCCAACTATACCAAAACATTCTCCAGTTTTTACATCAAATGATACATTACTTACTGCTTTTAACTTTGTTCTACTTGGCCCTGAACCAAAAAAGAAGAATTGTTTTAAATGTCTTACAGATAAAATGATATCATTATCAATTAATTCTTGTTTCTTTTTAATATGTGGATTGATATGATAGTGTTTTTCCATATCATTTTGCTTAGCATCTATATTAATATCGGCTTTAAAAGGATTCTTTTTAGCATTTTGGTACTCTTTTTCTGCATCGCTATCATCTTCATGATCATCAGAAATTGGTTGGCCTTCATCATTGGCTGCTATTTTACTTCTTAATTCTTCATCAAGATTAAAGTCGCCATCTTTTCTTGTATTACTCATTAGTGCCAACCTCCTTCTTATTTTTTTCACTTAACGCATTTTTAATACGTTCTGACACGATCTTTGGCATTTCAACCTTTGGTGCATATGGATGTAATAACCAAGTTGCTGCATAATGGGTATCACTAACTTTAAAATATGGTGGCTCTTGCTCATAGTCAATTTTCATAGCATAACGGCTTCTTGCAGCAAAAGCATCTCCCTTAGGAGGATATATCATATTTGGTGGTGTACCAGGAATAGCTTCAAGTCTTTCTTTACTATCTACATCAGGAATTGATGATAACAATGCCCAAGTATAAGGATGTTTTGGTTCAAAGAAGATTTCTTCGGCAGTTCCATATTCAACAATTTTGCCAGCATACATAACAGCTACACGATCAGCCATATTTGCAACTACACCTAAGTCATGGGTAATAAAAATACAAGCAATATTTCTTTCTTTTTGAATTCGTTTAATTAATTCAAGAATTTGCGCTTGAATTGTTACATCAAGTGCTGTTGTAGGTTCATCACAAATTAATATTTCAGGCGAAGCTGTTAAAGCAATAGCAATAACAATTCTTTGTCTCATACCACCTGAAAATTCAAATGGATATTGTTTAAATCTTTTTTCTGGAAGAGGAATACCTACTTCTTCCATAATCTTTAAAGCTTTTCTTTTAGCTTCAGATTTTGTAATTTTAAGTTTGCTTAAACAAGCAATTTTTTCATTTTTAATTTGTTCTTTTATTTCTTTTGCTTTATTTGCATCACTAGTTTCTTTTAGTTGTTTTCTTAAATTGTTAATTAAAGCACGATTTTCTTTTAAAACATTTTTTTTGTAATCATGAACTTCTTTTTTTGCTAAAACTTTTTTCTTATCAAGTTTTTCCTTTAATGGAGAGGCAAGATTTGCATATTCTTTTTTGATGGAAGCAATATTACTATTAACTTCTTTTTTAACACTTTTTAATTCTTTTTTAATTCTTGCTAATTCTTGTTTATCTGGAGTAGAAGAATTTTTGATTTTCTTGTAATCTCCTACAAGTTTATAAACTTTATTTTGTTCCGCTTTAATCAAAGAATTTCTTTTAGCAAAAGTATTTTTATAAGCAACTAATTCATCTGAAATTAATTCATCATACATTTGTTTTAATTTATTTGAATTAATTAGCATTGCTTCTGTAATTTGTTTTCCTATTCGAACAATAGGATTTAATGAAGAAAGTGGATCTTGGAAAATCATGCCAATTTTATGGCCTCTAATACGATGAAATTCTTCTTCCGAAACTTCAAGAAGATTTTCACCACGATACATAATTTTGCCACCTTCAATAATAGCATTGTTAGCAAGTATTCCCATAATTGCTTTAGATGTAACAGATTTTCCTGAACCAGATTCACCAACAATACATAAAGTTTCTCCTTTTTCAAGGTCAAAAGAAACATCACGAACCGCTTTTAAAATTCCATGGTCAGTTTTAAAATTTATGACTAAGTGTTCAACTGAAATTATTTTTTCTCCCATATACTTAGTCACTTCCTTTCAATGATGGATTTACAGCATCTCTTAATCCATTTCCAAATAAATTAAATGAAATCATAATTAATGAAATAATAACTGATGGGAATACAATCAAAGCAGGATAAGTAGAAATAAATTGTTGGTTTTTCGAAAGAATTGTACCAAAAGATACTTTTCCTTGTAAACCTAGTTGTAAATAAGATAATGTTGCTTCTGAGAAAATACAACTTGGAATTAATAAAACTGCTCCTGTAATAATTGTTCCTAAAGCATTTGGTAAAATATGTTTAAAAATTAAACGAGTATCTGAAGCTCCAAGTGTTCTACTTGCAAGGATGT
>CAKPXW010000181.1 GCA_934202505.1 uncultured Bacilli bacterium
TGCTACTCCACATGAAGCAGTAGAAGAATTAGTAGCTGGAGGATTAGATGTAACAAAATTAACTCCAACAGCAAATGATTACAATTATGTATGGGACAGTACACAAAATAGAATCTTCTTATTAGATGAAGATAAGAAAGTAGTATCACCAACAAACCTAAAAGCATCTGACAAGGCAGTAAATTTATTTGCATTTGTTGGAAAAGAATCAGAATTAAAAAGTTTTCAAAAAGATAATAAAGATGTTTATAGTTATTATTTAAAAGATGGATATGATGCAAATACACTAACAGTTGCTACAGGATTAGATGTAGGAGACAATAAAATTAATGCAACATATCAAACAGACTCAGACACATCAGTTACAATTAGAACAAATGGTGGAGAATTAACAGTTAATGCTAAAAATGGTGTGGTTAACCACTATGGAACAGCTATGAATGTTAAAGTTGAAGCTATTAAAAGTGAATCATATCATGAATATGGAATAGTTGATGGAACATTAACATTAGAATCAGGCCATGTTCAAGTAGAAAAGAATGCAGAAGTAGCATCAGTTGTTGCAAGTAAAAGTGCTGATGTATCATTACCAACTTCTAAGTTAACAACAACAAATGGTTCAAAAGTAGGAACAGTAGTTGTAAATGATAATTCAGTTGAAATAAAAGTAGATAATGGATCAAACGTTGCAGAAGTAGCTCCAGGAGCAGGTGTTACAATTGATAGTTCAAAAGTAACAGGAATTACTCCATCAACTACAGTAATTGATACAACAAATTCATCTAAATTTGCAGGTGGACTTGGAACTGAAGCAAGCCCTTATTTAATTGCTACAGTTGAACAATTTGTTAACATTGGAAAATTAAGTGATGAAATGCATGCTGGTGTAAGCAAATACTTCCAATTAATGGCAGATATTGATTTAAGAACTTATAATGACTTTAATCAATTTACATCAAAAAATGTGAAAGCAATTTCTGGATATTTTAGAGGTGGCTTAGATGGCAAAAAAGATAGTAATTCAAATTATAAATTAATTGCTAATGATTCGTTATATTACATTTTCATTAACTCTATTGGAAATTCATTATTCTCTAATATTGATTATTATTATGCAAACAAATTAGTAGCATTCTGTCCAGGACAAAGTGGCAACACTACAACAACGTTTGATAATGTTGATATGTATACAGTTGATAAGAGTACAAGTATTAATATTGCTCGTAATGAAGGACTTTATTGTCATTGGATTGCTTTAGATGTATTTAATGATGATTGGACAAGAAATAACAATGTGATTGTAAAAAATGCTGATGTATATGTAAATCTTATTGGTAAAGAATGTAATGCAGTATTTTTTGGTGGGTCTCCATATTATGGTGGAAATGGAACAGTTATGGATTCAACATATTATGGTAATTATTATGGAGAATGGACTAACTTAGTACTAGGTAATACTTCACATGAACGTGAAAATGATTATTCATTAAAAGTTATTAATGTTGCTAATAAAGGATTAATGGCAGCTACTAAAGGTAGTCCAATGATAGCAGGTGGTACTTACACTGAAAATACTAAAGAAGATAAATATGGAGTTTATACAAATGTTTCTCTTGGTGTAAATCGTTATTTATATGATAATGGTCTTGGTATTAATGTAAATGAAAATGGTTTAAAGATTACTCAAGCATCTTCTGAATCTACAAATTACTATGTTCTTTCAATAAGTGGTGGAACAAGACTTGTTACACCTACAAGTGAAAATTCTACTTATACATTTAGAGTAAAAATTAGTAAAGATAGTTTTGCTAATAACGAATATCAAACAAACTTTAAAGATGGTAAATTAGTAACTGTTGCACAATATAAAGAATTTGTTGATAGTAATACTAAATTTGATAGTTCGAAAGCTTATAGCGTTTATGGCGAAGAAAATGCAGAGTTTTGGATGGTTGAAAAAGATGGAACTTTATACTATGTATTTGATTTCCATGATAATGATCAAAAATACTTTATCACAAAACCAAATGGTGTTATTACTTCAAGTGTAGTTGATGTTAATAGTGCAACTATTATTGCTTATGATAGTGAAGGATTACCAATTGCTCAAAAAGAGATTACTTTAAGATAAAAAATCATAAAAATCATTCATTGTAATATTAAGTGGTGTATCTTTAAATAGGTACATCACTTTTTTGTGTAAAATTGACTAAAATTTCTAATACCAAATTTAAAAAACTTGACAAAACATGTTGGGAGAAGGTAGAATAAATTTGCAGAAATGCAGATTGTTTCAATAAAGAAGGGAAGAAATTAATTATGAAACAAAGAAAGTTAAATAAAAGAAAGGGCTTTACTTTAGTAGAACTATTAGTAGTAATTGCAATACTTGCAGTACTAGCAACAGTATCAGTAGTAGGTTATACAAGTTTTACAAAGAAAGCTAAAGTGTCAAATGATAAGAGTCTAGTATCTCAACTAAATTTAGCGCTAGATGCAGACGAAACATTAAATGGAAAAGCTGCAACTCCAACAGATGCTTTAAAAGCAACAAGAGAAGCAGGATATGTTGTTGAAAAATTAACACCAACAACAAGCAAATACAACATTGTATGGAATCAAGAAAAGAATGAATTTGCTTTACTAGATGAAGG
>CAKPXW010000182.1 GCA_934202505.1 uncultured Bacilli bacterium
AGCATAGGATAATCAATTTTGGTAGTTGATATTCTATGCTTTTTATTCTTTTGTCATTCTTAACTTAATGACATTGGTAAGTAATTACTCTTTTTCTTATTCAAGTTCAAAAGTTCCAGTATATAATTGATAGTATTGTCCTTTTTCAGCAATCAAACTTTCATGACTTCCTCTTTCAATAATTCTGCCATGATCAAGAACCATAATAACATCTGAGTTTTTTACTGTTGATAAACGATGGGCAATAACAAATACAGTTCTCCCCTTCATTAAAGCATCCATTCCTTTTTGAACAATAGCTTCTGTTCTTGTATCAATACTACTTGTTGCTTCGTCTAAAATCATTACTGGGGGATTAGCAACAGCAGCTCTTGCAATAGATAACAATTGACGTTGTCCTTGGGAAATATTAGCCCCATTTCCACTAATGTATGTATTATAGCCATTAGGAAGTCTAGTAATGAAATAATCTGCTCCAGCAAGAATTGCTGCATCGATACATTCTTTATCAGTTGCATCAAGACGACCATATCTAATATTTTCCATTATTGTTCCAGAAAACAAGTTTGTATCTTGTAAAACCATACCAAGTGATTTTCTTAAATCAGATTTTTTTATTTTGTTAATATTAATTCCATCATACCTTATCTTGCCATCGGCAATGTCATAAAATCTATTAATAAGATTTGTTATGGTAGTTTTTCCAGCTCCTGTAGCACCAACAAAGGCTACCTTTTGACCAGGTTTTGCATATAAAGATATATTATGTAAAACTATTTTATCGTTAGAATAGCCAAAATCTACATCGAACATTCTTACATCGCCTTCAAGTTTGGTGTAAGTAATTGAATTATCTTCACTATGTGGATGTTTCCATGCCCACATATTTGTTCTTTCGTTAACTTCTATAAGTTTACCATTTTCTTCCTTAACATTTACTAATGTAACATATCCTTCATCAACTTCTTTTGGCTCATCTATTAATGAAAAGATTCTACTTGCACCAGCAATACCCATTACAATTGAGTTAATTTCACCTGAAACTCTTCCGATGTTTCCACAAAATTGTTTTGTCATATTTAAAAATGGAACTACAATTGAAATTGAAAAAGCCATTTGCGATATACTAATATTTTTGATATTTGATGCCATAAATAAACCACCTGCAAAGGCTACTAAAACATATAGTATGTTCCCAATATTCATTAAAATTGGCATTAGCATATTTGCATATTTGTTGGCATTTTGTGAGGCATCATATAATGTTTCATTTATTTTATCAAAATCCATTTTGCTTTCATTTTCATGGCAGAAAACTTTAATAACTTTTTGACCAGTCATCATCTCTTCAATAAAACCTTCTGTATGGCCAATTTCTTTTTGTTGTTTGATAAAGTATTTACTAGAATTGCCTCCAACAACTTTTGTTACATATAACATTAATATAACTCCAATAACTACAACTATTGTCATATATAAACTATAATAAATCATTATTCCAAAAACAGTTATTACAGTAATTCCAGAAATCAATAATTGTGGAATACTTTGAGAAATCATTTGCCTTAAAGAATCTATATCATTTGTATAGTATGACATTATGTCGCCATGGTTATGTGTATCAAAATATTTAATTGGTAAATCTTGCATACCATTAAACATCTTTTCTCTTAATTTTTTTAATGTTCCTTGAGTAACAATTGCTCCAAGTTGTCCAAAAGCAACAGCTGCAAGTAATGATAATATATATAACACAATAAGTATCATTACATAATTGAATATTGTTCCAGACACTTCATTCCATGGTTTACCAGTTTTAGCACAATTATCTATGATATCAATAACTTTTTGCATAAAAATTGCTGGTATTGAACTTACAATAGCACTAATAATAATACAAACAATTATTAATGGCATTAATACTGGATAGAATTTAAACATTTCTTTGATTAATCTTTTTAAAGTATGTTTATCAATTTTTCTTTTTTGCATATTAATCACCCACCTTATTTTGTGAATAATATACTTCTTGGTATATTTTATTTTCTTTTAATAATTTATCATGATTACCAATTCCGCTAATCATTCCTTTATCCATTACAATAATCATATCAGAATCTTTAATGGAAGAAATTCTTTGGGCTATAACTATTTTAGTTACATTTGGCATATATTGTTTTAATCCTTGTTGAATTAAAGCATCAGTTTTTGTATCAACTGCACTAGTTGAATCATCAAAAATTAAAATTTTTGGATTTTTAAGTAAAGCTCTTGCAATACATAGTCTTTGTTTTTGACCACCTGATACATTAGTTCCACCTTGTTCTATATATGTATCATATCCTTTTGGAAATTGTTTTATAAATTCATCTGCTTGAGCTATTTTACAAGCATCTTCAAGTTCTTTATCAGTAGCATTTTCATTACCCCAACGAAGGTTTTCTTTGATAGTTCCTGAAAAAAGAATATTTTTTTGTAAGACCACAGCTGATGCATTCCGTAATGTTGTCAAATCATACTTTTTAACATTAATGCCACCAACTTTAACCTCTCCTTCTTTCACATCATATAATCTTGAAATTAAATTGACAAGAGAAGTTTTACTTGATCCAGTTCCCCCAATTATTCCAACTGTTTGACCACTTTTTATA
>CAKPXW010000183.1 GCA_934202505.1 uncultured Bacilli bacterium
GTTTCATTGGACCGTAAAGCATTGTTTTAATACCACGTTTTGCCATAACTTCGATTGGCATACAACCTTCAAAGTACTTTTCTTTTTCAAACGAATTCAGCGGTGCTTCTTCCGCATTGACCAAGGCTTCATGAAAATCCATAAACTCTTGATTTTGCGATTTCATTGAGCCTTTATCTAAACGTGAACTACGAGCTAATTCTTTTTGTTTTTCCATAGCTTGGTTAAATTCATCTTTATTTAAAGATAAGCCTTTTTCATTAGCAAATTCTTCAGTTATTTCAAAAGGATATCCATATGTATCATATAATAAGAAAGCATCTTCACCAGTTATGACATGGTTTTTATTATATAAATCATTTAATATTTTTTCGCCTTCAACAAGTTTTGTTAAAAATTTATCTTCTTCAGTTGATACCAAATTTTTAATATAATCTGCTTTTTTTACTAAATATGGATAAAATTCTTTCATAATATCAATTACTACATCTACAAGGCTTGCTAAAAATTTACCTTGAATATTTAATTTTCTACCATGACGGATTGCTCTACGTAATAATCTTCTTAAAACATATCCTCTTCCTTCATTAGAAAAAGAAGCGCCATCTGCTAAAGCAAATGTACAAGTACGTAAATGATCCGCAATAATCTTAAAACTTACTTTATTATCACCTTCATATTTTTTATTTGAAAGTTCTTCACATTTTTTAATTATTGGCATAAATAAATCTGTTTCATAATTTGTTTCTGCACCTTGTAAAATGCAAGCAAATCTTTCAAGGCCTGCACCAGTATCAATATTTTTATGTGGTAATTCTTTATATTGATTACGTGGAACTCCAGGTTTTGAATTAAATTGAGAAAAAACTATATTCCAAATTTCAATGTAGCGGTCATTTTCAATATCTTCAGCTATCATTCTATAGCCTAAATGCTTAGGGTCATATTTTTCACCACGATCAAAGAAAATTTCAGTATCTGGTCCACATGGTCCTTCGCCAATTTCCCAGAAATTATCTTCACATGGAATCATATGCTTACTATCCATTCCTAAAGATACCCATTTATTAAATGTATCTTTATCATCTGGGAAATATGTAATATATAATTTATTTTTATCTATAGCAAAATATTTTTCACTAGTTAATAATTCAAAAGCAAATTCAATAGCTTCATTTCTAAAGTAGTCACCAATTGAAAAATTACCCATCATTTCAAAAAATGTATGATGTCTTGCCGTATGACCTACATTTTCAATATCATTAGTTCTAATTGCTTTTTGAACATTTGTAATTCTTGGATTATTTGGGATTACACTACCATCAAAATATTTTTTTAAAGCAGCAACTCCAGCATTAATCCATAAAAGTGTAGGATCATTTACGGGTATTAATGATGCTCCTTCTTCTACATGATGTCCTTTGCTTTTGAAAAAGTTAAGCCAAGTATTTCTAATTTCATTACTAGTCATATAACGCATAAAAAAAGACCTCCTATTTTATATGTAGGAACGACTAAGTCGCGGTACCATCCTACTTCTCATTGAGCTCTTAATTACATCCTTTAACGCAGAAAATACGATCATTTTCATGATTGTCTCAAAAGTAGCAAAATAACATTATTTAAACTTTTTCACCATTCAAGTTCTCTCTAAAAAATAATTATTATTCATTCTTTATCACCGACAAAAACATTATATATTATTTTAGATAAATATACAAATAAAAAAAATGGAATTATCCATTTTCCTTACTAGTATCAGGACCAATTGTTCCTAAATCTTCTTGATTTAAAATATTAAAAATAATATTTACGATTTGACTTATTATTGCAATAATACTTAATATTAAGCAAAAAATAAAAACAAAGTTTCCAGTTGGAGATAAAGCTTGAGATTTAGGAAAAGTGCTAGAAAATTTATACACTATTAAATATATAATAAATCCAACATTTAAAGCAGCACCAACACCTTTAAATGAGAAAAAGAAAGATAAATTTTCTTTTTTAGTATTAGCAACTAAAGAAAATATTCCACTTGCAAAAGCTAAAATAATTGCGACAAATAACCATGTTGAGGAAATTTTTAATTTAACATCTGTAATTAATATAAATATTAATCCTGCTACAAATATCGAAAATGCTCCAATTAATTCACTAATAACTTTATAAATACTTTTAACTTTCATATAATTAAAGCCTCCATAACTAGATATATTTTAGCAAATATTGTTTAAATAGTCTAGTATAAATAAAGAAAGAACTAACAAAGTTAGCTCTTTACTTTTTTCATAACATCATCTTTTAAATCTAATACTTTATTTTTACATTTTCTTTTTACTTTTTCTAAGTTTCCTGTTTCATTTAAATAAATATAAGCCATACTACCAGCTAATAAAGTAAAAGATAATAGATAAGTGCAAACCATAGTTTTACACATTTATTTATCACCCACTAATAGTATGTGACTAATTATTTAAATTATTAAAAAATTTCTTTACATCTTTCTATTAAAGTGGTTTTACGTAAATCTTTATTTTCTAATCGTGATTTATATAAAAAAGTTCGATAGTCTCCTAAAATAAATAATCTTGTTTTAGCTCTACTTATAGC
>CAKPXW010000184.1 GCA_934202505.1 uncultured Bacilli bacterium
CAAAATGGGTATGGAGTAGCCGTCAAGTTTAATGATTTTCTTTATACTCCTTTTAGTGCTTTAGGAACGGCATTATTAAGTTATCAAGGACAAAATTTTGGCGCAAAAAATTTAAAAAGAATTAAAGAAGGATTTAAAGATGCTTTCCTTTTAACTTTAATTTTTTACATTGTTTTAGGAGGAATAGGTGTAATACTTAGTATAAATGGAACATTTGTCTATTTATTTTTAAATAAAAACACCATAAATGATAGATTATTATTTTATGCTTCAAAATATATGTTAGTTGATGCTTCTTTATATTTTATTTTAGGTATATTGTTTATTTCACGTAATGCCCTCCAGGGACTTGGAAAACCAGTTTATCCATTTTTAGCTGGTGTAGCAGAACTTATTGGAAGACTTAGTATTTGTACTTTTTTACCTCAGTTAGTAGATCCTAGTAATCCAATTAGTGATAAAGCATATATAGGGCTTTGTTTTTCAGATTCTACAGCATGGTTACTTGCAATAATTGTTATGGGATATGGGATTATTAAATATATCATAGATGGAAAGATAGCTTTATCTTTTCCTTTAGACAATAATTGATAATTACATTTCACTTTACACAAAATTAAATGTATCTTATAATTTGCTTAATAAAAGGAGTGATAAAAATATGAATAAAAAACTTGCTTTTATTTTTGCAACTATTTTAACTTTAACTAGTTGTAGTAAAGATAAAAATAATGATAAAGGAAGTAACATTAGTGATTCTATTCAAGAAACACTATCAAGTGAAAGTATATCATCTTTAGAAAATAGTAACCAATCCTCATCAAGTTTTGAAATTTCTAATGAAAATTACAAAAAATATGAAGAAATGTTTGAAGAAAATATAAAGCCATTTTTAAATCAAGAACAAGTTTATTTTACAAATTTTTTTCAAGAAAATGAGAACCTTGGTTTAGAATTTAATTCCACATTTGATTCATTATTTTATGTTAATCTTGAAGATTTTTATAATACATCCGCTATGGAAAATAAAATTGCCAAATTAATTGATAATACCACTTATAGAGGTTCAATTGATATTCTTTCTAATATTAATATTTTATCTTTAAAACAATTATATTCGATTATGAGTAAAGAAAATCCAGAATTAGAAAATATAAAAGAAATATTAGAAAATGATGATAGCGAAATTTATGGAAAGATACTTGCTACTATGCTTGATAAAGAAAAAAATATTAAGTATTCTTTAGATTATCAAGTGTTACAATCATTGCAAGAAAGAACAATTAATGATGGACAATCAGTTACAAATGCTTTAATGGATATTGATAAAATAGCTAGTTCTATTCAATCACTTGCTAAATATTTTTGTACAATTATCAATATCGATGCAAACATTATTCAAAAGTATTATAATTTTTTCGTAGAATTTATATTTGATCATAGCCACACTTGTGAAGAGTTTTTTCAAACAATTGAAAAAATAATAACTAATTATTTAAAAGAATTTATAGATAGAAATTTAGGCGATTATAAGTTTGTAGTTAGCAATGAAACAAGAAAGTATTTAAAGTCATTATTAGACTATTTCTTAGATTTTTCTTGGAGTGAAGTGTTTTCTTTTGATTTTAAATATGATAATACAAAAAAAGCCGAATTCAATGCATATTTACATTTAAAAAAGATAACTAGTTATTTATCAAAGGTAGTAAATTTTGGATTACTTACATTATCTAAAGTAACAAATCAAGAAGAAAAAACTAAAATTCAAAAAATACTATTAACAATTAAAGCAATAGTTACTAGTATAGCTATTAAGAATGATGAAATTACTTTAAATATCGTAATGGAAAATGAATATAGTTTAAATGGTAATTTTATTGTAAATTTTAATGGAAAAGTATTAAAGAGTCTTTTAAATACTATTTTTAAAATTACAGATAGTTCAACAACCGCTAATAAAGATTTAGAATTCAATTTCCAAATTAATTATAATTTTTCTTCAACAATAACTTCTAAAAGACTAGAAATTGATAATTTAATTTCTACAAAATAAAAAAAGTTCAATTTGAACTTTTTTTATTGGAATTTAGCAGTAATTGCTTTCCCAGCAGTAGCACCTGTTGAAAAAGCAATTTGCATATTAAATCCACCAGTAAAAGCATCAACATCAATGATTTCACCAGTAAAATATAAATTATTTACAATTTTTGATTCCATTGTTTTGGCATCAATTTCTTTAACATTGACTCCACCAGCAGTAACAATTGCTCTATCAATATCGTTTAAGTCAAGATAGGTAAAAGGAAAGTGCTTAAGATAATTGATTAATAAATTTCTTTCAAGCAATGAAAAGCAATTACAATTTTGATTTAAGTCTAAAGAAGCAACAGTTGCAAAATAATTAATAAATTCCGTAGGAAGAAGACTTTTTAAAAGATCATATACTTTCCATTTAGGAAATGAGTCGATGTCTCTTGCTATTCTATTTTGTAGTTTTGCTTCATCCAGAGCAGGTTTTAAGTCTAATTCTATAGTTATATTATTAAAT
>CAKPXW010000185.1 GCA_934202505.1 uncultured Bacilli bacterium
TATATGGGAATTCCCATACCCTTAATGTTTAGAAAGGAGATTTTATATTATGAGAATAAGAAACAATAAAGTTAATGTATTTTTAAGTGATGATGAGAAGTTTATTTTAAAAAGAGCATCTTCAAAATTAAACTTATCTCAGTCTGAATATATTAGAAATTTAATTGTAGGATATGAGATTAAAATTCCAGATGTAAAGGAAGAACCAAAGCCTAGAAAAGAAGAATATATTATAGAAAATGTTGCTAAGGCATTAGAAGAAAATATTGAATGCTTAATTAAAGTAAAAAATAAATTTCATTATCTTGGTTACTTTGAGGACGAACGAGCAATTAGAACAAAAATTGAATATTTAAAATTACAAAATACTACACTAAAAAAATATGTACCATCTGAAAATGATAAAGACAATGCCAACTAAGCATTGTCTTTAAGTTTATATAATATCAAATATCCTTTTTAAAAAAGTCATCATCACTTGCCACATGCATTTCAACTTCTAATTTTGGAATTTGTATCCACCCATTTTTTATATAAAATTTATGAGCATTGTTCAATATTTGACCGCAGGCAAGATATAATGTATTAATATTAGTTTCATTTTTCACATATGTTTCAAAAATATTATATAGAGATGTTCCTACACCTAAATGTTGATAATCTCTATCTACGTAAAACCTTTTTAGTATTCCAACATTTCCTCTATTTTCAAGAGCAATAGTTCCTATTATTTTATTATTATACAATGCAATCCAAAAATTTCCGTTGTTGTTTAAATAATATTCTTCTATATTTAATACGTCTTCTCTTTTTTTATATGGTCTATTTATAAATGTATACATACATTCATTTATAAAATTGTTTATTAAATCTTTATATTTATTGTTATATTGAATAATTTTGATATCATTTAAATTTTTCATAATTACTCGCTTTCTAACATTATTTTTTTATATCTTGCTTTTGATAAATATTTTTGTATTATTCCATAAACAAGATAACCTATCCATACTCCAACAATACCAAGTGGAGTAAATGATAATACTGTTGCTACCAATATTTTGATAATAGAACTTATTATATTTCTTTTTGCCAGAAATTTAAAATCTCTAAACCCTCTTAATATAGCAAAATAATATGTCGCTGACATTGTTATATAACAGCCTATTAAAAATAATGGCAATACTTTAAAAAATATTTTCTGCAATTCGAAATCTCTTAAAGAGATATTCATAATTACAATAGAAATTATTAAAACTATAATTGGCAATACTAATGAGCTATATCTAATCAATTTTTTAGCAACATCTTTTACTTTTGACATATATTTATTATCTTTTTTACCAGTCGCTATACCTACACTTATTGTAATTCCGTCACCAAATCCTTGTATAAAGGATTCATATATATTAGCAATTTGTATTAAAATAACATGAACTGAATATTCTAAATTTCCCATCCTTGCAACTATTAAATTAAATATAAAATTATCTACCCTTGAGGCAATTCGTTCAACAAAATTCCATTTAAATAATTTAATAACATCTTTAAAATATTCGCTAACAAATTTTATTTTAACATTATTTCTAGAATATATGACTAAATATAATGCTAATAATGTATCAATTAATACCGTAACTAGAGCAACCCCTTTAATCCCATATCCATTTTTTACTGCAATAATATCTAAAATCAGATTTAATATAACAGCAAATATTCTTAAATACATAATGTTTTTTTGGTTTCCCACTGTTCTTTGATGTCCAGACAAAACAGTTACTATACTACTTTGAACAAATCCAAATAATCTAATAGTTAAATATGAAATCGCTACAGTATCTACATTAAATAAGTTAGGAAAAACAGGTTGTACAAATGCAATTAAGATTATCGTAATTAATGAAATGCATAATGTTAAAATAATAGAATTTCCTGTTATCAATTTTGATTTATTTAAATTATTTTCACCTAAGGCTTTAGCAACTAAAGTGTTATTAGAAACATTTATAGTTTGAATACTCATTTGCATTAGATTTAATATAACAGCCATTGCTCCAAGTGCTGCAAGTTCTTTTGTACCTACTAATGAAATTACTAAAGTATCCACTAATGTCATCAGTATATTTATTAAACTTTCAAACGCTATCGGTAAAGATATTTTTAATTGAGATTTTACATTTATTGTTTCGTCCATAATTCACATCCATTTAAAAAAAGTAATTTTATATTAAAATTATACATTATATTACAAAATTTTTCCATACTCCCTTGAAAATATATAGGAAAATGATATAATTGATTTATCAGAGAGATTTAATCAAATCTTATAGTCTTAATTTCGCATACGTGTATAGTTAAGGCTCCATTTGAAATCAACTTACGGACTGAAAAGTTCGTAAGTTTTTTTATAATAAATAATATCAAAAAAGAAGAAAAAATTATCAAAATAATTTAATCCTCTTTTTATTTTTCTTGAATAAAATATATGTCTAGTCAGCATTGAATTTGTACGGAAGTACAAATTCTATTATAGAAAATTCCATA
>CAKPXW010000186.1 GCA_934202505.1 uncultured Bacilli bacterium
GACCCATATAGATTTGTAATAACTAATGATGGATGGGAGCATACTATTTCTGATATTATTACAATTCATCATTATGAACAAGATGGCGATAAATTATATTCCTACTTTAAGGATTTAAATACGGTTTTAGCAAAGCCCTATGATGATTCAAATAAAAACCTTTTTGCAGATGGTTATAAATACAATAATCAACCAATTATGTTTACTGAATTTGGTGGTACAGCATATGAAAAGAACACTTCAATTTCAACAGAAGGCATGAAAAATTGGGGATATGGAGTTGGAGTAAATGATGATAGTGACTATATTAAAAGATTGTCTAAGCTATTTAATGCTTTAAATAGAATTGATTATTCAAATGGTTATTGCTTCACTCAATTGAGTGATGTTCAACAAGAGGTTAATGGATTATTATATATAGATAGAACTGATAAAATCGATCCTAAAATAATTAAAGAAATTCAAGATAGAAGAAATTAAGTAAAAAGATAGCATTTAAAATGAACAATGCTATTTTTTTATTATTTTTATAAATTATTTTTAATAGCATACCATCAAATTATATTTATTTGAAATTATTAGTATTACAAGTAAAGGCAATACATTTACTATACGGAATTGGACAAATTCTATTATTTGTGTCCAAATCCGTAGGCATATAATCTTTTTCATAAGAGTTTTATACTAAGAGCTAACAATTTTTTCCTTGTTCTTTATTGTTTTGGCTATTTTTTTAACATTTTACAGCAAATAATTTTATATTAAAAAGGTAAAAATTTTCGTTTTGTGTAATTTTTTACATTTTACGAAGAAAATGCTAAAATATGATTAGGTGATAACATGGAACAAAATGATTTTAAAAGGAAAATATATAATGAGTTAATTAAGTGGAACAATGATCAAGATAAAGTTCCTTTAATTGTTGATGGATTAAAAGAAGTAGGCAAAAGTTATATAGTTAACAAATTTGCTCATGAATTTTATGCAAATGTTATTACTTATGATTTTAGACACAAGAAAGAATTAAGAAATATATTCGAAGGTAATTTAGATGTAGATACAATTATTGAAAAATCATCGCCTTATTTTCCTCACGATAGTTTTATCCCTTATAAAACAATATTAATATTTGAAGAAATAGGTGATTGTCCATTAGCAAGAACATCATTAAAAAGCTTTGCTATTGATAAAAGATTTAGTGTAATTGCAACAGGATCTTTACTTGGCGTTTTAAATTTTAGGAGAAAGAAAAAAATAGATATACCTACAGGCTATGAAAAAATTATTCAAATGACATCAATGGATTTTGAAGAATTCTTATGGGCAAATGGCCTTAATGAAGAAAGCATTACATTATTAAAAAAGCATGTTAAAGAAGAAAAGAAAATCCCACAAGCATTGGCTTTTTATTATAAGGAAATGCTAAAAAGATATGTTATAGTAGGTGGACTTCCTGGATCTGTTTTAAAATTTTTGAAATCAAATAACTATATAGACTCAAGAGATTATTTAAAAGGTCTTATTCAAGATTATAGAGCTGATTTTGGAAGATTTATTAACGAAAATAATGAAGAAGAAATTGATTATAATTTACAAGCTAAATTGAATAGAGTATTTGATTCCATACCAAGTCAATTAGCTCGTGAATCTGATACTTTAAAATTTAAATATTCATTAATTAAAAAAGGTGGAAGAGCAAGTGAGTTTGAAGAGCCATTTGATTGGTTAAATAAGGCAGGTTTAGTTTTAAGATGTTTTAATGCAAAAGCTATAGAAAAACCTTTAGAAGCAAATATTGATAGAACATATTTTAAAGCATTTATTTCTGATATTGGCTTACTTATGGCAATGTATCCAATTCAAACATCACAAAGTTTTTTAAATGAGAGTTTAGATTCAAGAAAAGGCGCTATTTATGAAAACTTATGTGCAACAATGATTAATAAATGTGATTTCCCATTATGCTATTTTTCAAATGGGCAAGAACATTTAGAAATAGATTTTTTAATAGAAGATAGTGAAGGTATTATTTTACTTGAAGAAAAGTCTATAAATGGTAAGATGGCAGCCTCTAAAAATGTCATGGAAGGGAAAACTTCTTACAAAGCCAAAAAATGTTATAAAATAATTAAAGAAACCTTTGGCGAAGGGGCATTTTTTACAAGCATTCCGCAATATGCAACTCCTTTCTTATTAGAACAAATAAAAGAAGAATGTAATAAAGGAATGGTATTAAAGCCACTAGAATATCCAAAAGAACTATAATTTTCTTGATTTATAAATTTGGGTATTTGGGAAATTTTTACAAATAAATCAGCCAAATTTTATTGCTTTAAAATATTAAAATGTAACATAATACTAAAATATTTAACACTTGAATATAAAGAAAAAAATGTATATTCCTTAGTAAATACTAAAGTTTATACATTTTTATTATTTAGTAAAATTTCAAGTAAAACTAAGTATTTTTCTTCTTTTTTAATGCAACAATTCCTAAAGCTAAAGTTAAG
>CAKPXW010000187.1 GCA_934202505.1 uncultured Bacilli bacterium
CTTTAACATTTGAAACTAAAGAAATCTTAGCATATGCTTTAACATTATTTTTATTTGCTAAACCTTGAATTGTTCCTTCTAAGCATTTTTCATTATTAACAGTAGCAACATTTGTCCATTTAACTGTTGCTTTTACAGTTGTTTTATTAGACATTGTTACATCAACTGTTGAAGTTTCAGGAGCATAAAGCATAATTTCTTCATCACTTGCATCACTAGGAACGATAATTTGAGAACTTAAATCAACATTTGCTGATTCTACAAATACGTCAAGTGCTCTATAAACTTTTCCAGTTGCGTTATATTGAACTGCTTGTGTTTTACTTAAAGCAAAGTCATAAATTTCAACATTCTTTAATGAACCTACGAATGTATTGTATAAGTTACCCCATACACAATCTGCACCCATTGCAAAACGCATAGTTCCATTTTTTAATGAATAATTTTCTGGTGTTCTATATGAATATTTATTTACACCATCTAAATATACATCAATTGTATCATTTGTATTTACTGTTAAAACTACTTTATGGAAATCACTTGTTCCAATATGGCCAAGTTCTTTTCCATAATATGGATTACCATTTCCATCAACATTACTTTTGCCATCAACTAATTCACTTGCTGTTGAAAATCTTAATAAATCAGATCCTTTTTCAAATTGGAAATTTCCCCATCTAGTTGCATTCCAATCATTCCAACCAAATCCTATTGGTGATGCCCAACCTGAACTTGTTGTTTCTGCTTTTACTTCAAATGCTAAAGTAAATGAATTTAATTTTTCTGAAATATCTTTATCTTCATTTTCAGCAATTAAAGCAGCAGTTCCATTAAATGTTACAGTTCCATCACTAACACTTAATGAACCTCCATCATTGGCTTTTGTTACTAAATCATAATTACCCATTGAATCCTTACCTGGATTTGTTGCATCTTTAAATTCATATCTAGCAATTGGATTTACATTTTCTTCTGTTGAAGAAGCACTAACCTTACGTTCTATTTGAGGTAAAGTCATTGTAAAACATGCTAATAAAGATAAAGAAACAGCTAAAAATTTTTGTTTTTTATACTTTTCCATAATTTTTTCGAGTTTCCTCGATTCCTCCTTATAAATTAATTTGTATACTTTAGAAAGCAAATATTTGAGTATTAATTTATAATCAAAATGTATCCGCTTTCAAATGTATTGACATGCTCATTATACAATACAAAATCAATTTAACAATTGGGATAACTTCAAAAAAAAGCACTTTTTCAATCTTTTGGCTTGATTTTTAAGCAAAACTACATTAAAATCTAGCTAAACAAGGAGATTTTACACAATGAAGGCTAATCAATACCAACCAATTAACTTGAAAAATATGGCAATTGTACCTCTTCAATATTATATGAAATGGTTTGATGACACATTTTCTATGTGGATGCACCATCACAACTATTTTGAAATAATGTATGCAAGTAGCGGCTCTTTTACTGTTGAAACAGCAAGTGATGAAAAACTAACTGATTTAGAAGAGCATATTATATCTCAAGGGCAATTCATTCTAATCAAGCCGAATTTCTATCATATTTTAAAAATGAATAAAGGTCAAAAGGCCTTTGTTTATAATATGGAGTTCTTAACAACTGACTTAAATCATGAAATGATAAGTAGTATTAGAAAGGTAATGAATATTGATTTTGATAAGCTATTTAATGAAACAAAATTAAGTAGTATTATTAAAAGCCCAGATGGCTACATCTTGTCAAATGACACTTCACAAATAGGAACAACATTAAAAGAATTAATTCTTATCCTTGAAAATAAAAGCAAAACTATTGAAAGTAATTTGCAAATTATAATAAAAGAGATAAGTTTATTTATTGAAATATCAAATTGTATCTCAAATAAAACTATTGGAGCTATATCATATATTAGAAAGGTTAACTCTTATATTATGGAAAATTATCAAAAAAATGATATATCAATTTCTGAAATCGCCACATATATTAATATATCTAAATCATATCTTGAACATCAATATAAAAAACAAATGGGCCAAACCATTTGGAATTTTATAAATGTTTTACGTGTTCAAAAAGCTAAAAAATTACTATGTAGTACTTCTTATCAAATTTCCAAAATTGCAACTGAGGTTGGCTTTAAAGACAAAAACCAATTAAATTATGAATTTAAAAAGATGGTAGGATTAACACCATCAAATTTTAGAAAATCAAATATGGAAGAAAAGGTCGATTATCAAGATTATAGCTATAAATCTTATGCAATTGAGCCAAAATAATTAATTACTCATATATTTCTATTTTAAAAACATTTATAGTATCAACATCTGGGCAGCAAAAAGTAGCTGTCCCTTTTGGATTGTTTGGAATGCTTCCACCATACCTTAAAATATCAATAAATGGAAAAGCGACATGCATAGCTAAAGGACAGATTTCTCCTCTTTGAGTATCAAAATCAAAGCTATCTCCAACCTTATGACCTCTATGGCATGGTGTATTTC
>CAKPXW010000188.1 GCA_934202505.1 uncultured Bacilli bacterium
ATTAATTTCACTTTGGTTATATAACTTTAATTATTTAAAATATCCATTACTATATTTAAGTTTATATTTTAAGCAAAATAGAACAGAATATTATGGATTGTTGATGGATGTTAGATTTAAAGGGAAATATGAAGAATGGCTTAAGTTTTTCTTAAAAGGAATCATTGAAATGGCTAATAATTCTATTCAAACAATAAAGAAAATTAATTTACTTAAAGAGAATGTTGAGCGTAATATTTATGAATTGAAAGTTAAAAATAAAGATAATTTAATTTCGACAATGAATTTTATATTTAAACATCCATATTTTGATTCGAGTGAGTTAAGAGAACATTTAAATGTTACTAAACCTACTGTTTCTAATATTATAAATGTTTTATGCAAATTAAATATTGTTTCTCCTACCTCGAATAAGCAAAGATATGTCACATATAAATTTGATGAGTATATTGCAATTTTAGAAGAAGGAACTGAAATCTAAAGTAAAATGAAAATTAATTTTACTTACTTTAATTGTAGAAATATATGATGAAAATGATATTTTTCTTGAAATGATTAATGAAGATAGAAAAGTTAAGTTTTTAATTCGAATGTTTTAAAGGCCAAGATGTTTATTTATTAACCGATTTATTAAAATCGGTCTTTTTTTGTTAAGATAATGTATTTTGAGTATACTTTGATAGATGATATAGTACGAAAGACCATTTTTTTGTAGTTTTATCTATGTCCATAATTAAAATATGTTCGTCCTTATTGGATTCAATCAAAAAAATTCAGTTGCTTGAAATTTGTAGATAACTGATGTGCTTTATGAGATAATATTTAAAAAGAAAGCAACAAAACTTTATAATGAACTTAGTGAAAAAACAGGTGTTACTTAATTTGTATCATAGTAGTTATCATTGACATTTAAAAGATGATATATTGAATATCATTTTTTTTACTTTTAGTAGTAGTTTATTAACGAAAGATGAAAAAAATTATTGTATGCTATCATAAAATATCGGTCAGTTTTAATTAAAAATATTGGTCAGTTTTAATCGAAAATATTGGTCAGTTTGATAAAATGATATCGAAATTAATAAACTGGAGGTGCTTTAAATGAGCAAACTAGTTAATACATCAAATTATAAACCTAGAATTATTGATTCTGTTGTTGAAAAGGAGTTAAGAATTTTTGGGGCAATTTGTATTGAAGGTCCAAAGTGGTGTGGAAAAACATGGACATCATCGTATCATGCAAAAAGTGAATTTCTTGTAGGTGATCCACGTGGTAATTTTTCAAACAGGATACTTGCCGAAATTGATCCATACAAAGTGTTACAAGGAGATATTCCACGATTAATTGATGAATGGCAAGAAGTTCCTTCTTTATGGGATGCCACAAGATCATTTGTTGATTTAAATGGAATAAAAGGGCAAATTATTCTTACTGGATCATCAACACCAGTGAATAAAGGTATTCTCCATAGCGGGACTGGAAGAATTAAAAGTATTAGGATGAACACTATGTCTTTATACGAATCTGGTGATTCAACAGGTGATATTTCATTAAAAGATTTATGTTCAAATAAATTTGAGACAAAAATATGTAAGGAAACTAGCCTTGAGCAATTGGCATACTTGATAGTAAGAGGTGGCTGGCCTGGCAATATTTTTTCTAACATTGATGATTGTAATGAACTTTCATTAGGTTATATGGAGAATGTAATTAAAACTGATTTAAAACAATTAGATAATGATATTGACTATAACGAACATAAAGCAAAACTTATTTTAAAATCTTTAGCTAGAAATGAATCTTCTACCGTTTCAAATCAAAATATATTAAAAGATATAATTGAAAATGATGAATCATCTTTAAGTAAAAACACATTAGTAAAATATTTAAATGCTTTTAATAGAATAATCTTATTTAATAATCAAGAACTTTTTTCAACAAATATTAGATCATCTCTTAGAGTAAAGCAAATGAAAAAAAGACATTTCTCAGACCCAGCTATGGCTTGTGCTATGCTAAGATTAACACCCAAAAAGATGATGAACGATTTAAATACTTTTGGTTTTATGTTTGAATCTATGGTTGAAAGAGATTTATCAATTTATGTGCAAGCAATGAATGGTAAATTATTCCATTATCAAGATTATAAAAATAATGAAATTGATGCAGTTATTGAATTAGATGATGGCAATTGGTGTGCAATAGAAATTAAACTAGGTCTTAACAAAGCCGAAGAAGGTGCTAAAAATTTAATAAAAGTTTGTCAACAAATAGTTGAAAATGGTGGAAAAGCGCCTATTATGAAATGCGTTATTTATGGTGTTGGCAATGCAGCATATAAAAATGCCGATGGGGTATATATTTTACCTATTACAGTTTTGAAAGATTAAATTACATTGTATAACAAATCATTTAATGTAATTAAATAAAGTTATAAAACTATTGCAATTATAATAAATTAGTCTTTGAATTTGCTTTCAATTTTTTTATAATA
>CAKPXW010000189.1 GCA_934202505.1 uncultured Bacilli bacterium
GTATAGGCTCACAAGCCGGCTCTGAAAATGTTCACTTACCTTTATTTTACATCGAAGGTATTATTAATCTTGTGGGTTTTATTTTAATTGGAGTCATTATTTGGCGCTATTGGAAAAAGTTCCGTAAACCTTATTGTGTAGGTGCTTTATATTTTATTTGGTATGGGGTAGTAAGATTATGTCTTGAGCCATTACGTGATGACAAGTTTATTATGCAAAATGGAAATGTTAGAACTTCAATTTTAATGTCAATTTTATATATTATTTTTGGCGTTTGCCTATTTATCTTTGCTCAAATTTACTTTAGAAAAGTACCTTATGAAAAAATATATGTTAATGAAGCTGCTGAAGCTTTAGAAAAAGAGAAACAAGAAAAAGATGAAGCAATCTTAAATCAACAAATAGAAGCAAAAAAAGCCGAAATTCGTGCTAGAAAAGCTAAAGAAAAGGAAAATAAAGATGAATAATACTTATGATGTTATTATTATAGGCTCAGGACCTGCTGGAATGAGTGCTGCTATATATGCATCACGTGGAAATTTAAAAACATTAATCATTGAAAAAGATACTCCAGGGGGACAAATGGTCAAAACTGAAAAAATTACCAATTATCCTGGGTATAAAGAAATAGACGGTGCTACTCTTGCTTATAATATGTATGAACAAGTGTTATCTTTAAATATTCCTTATGCTTATGAAGATGTTATTGATATAAAAAAAGAAAACGATAAATTTTTAGTAATAACTAATAGTAATGAATATATTTCTAAAAATATAATTATTGCTACTGGTACTTTATATAATTCTTTAGGTGTAAGAAATGAAAAAAAATATTTAGGTAAAGGTATATCTTATTGTGCAGTATGTGATGGAAAACTATTTACCAATAAAGATATTTTAGTAATCGGTGGTGGAGATAGTGCTTTAAAAGAAAGTATTTACCTATCAACATTTGCAAAAAAAATATATTTGATTCATCGAAGAAATGAATTTCGAGGCGCATTGAATTTACAAGAAAATGTAAAAGCAAATCCTAAAATTGAAATTTTTACGCCTTATGTACTAAATACAATTAATGGTAATGAAAAAATAGATAATGTAGAAATAAAAAATGTATTAACCAATGAAACAAAAATATTAAATGTTTCTGGAATTTTTCCTTTTATCGGTTCATCACCATCTACTTATTTTTTAAAAAATTTAAATTTAGAATATTTAAATGGATATATAAAAGTTGATGATAATTTTAAAACAAATATAAAAAATGTTTATGCTGTTGGGGATGTTATAAATTCCAACTTAAGACAAATAGTAACAGCTTGTAGTTCAGGAGCTATAGCTGCTCAAGATATTGCAAACAATAATAATTAGGAGGTAAATATGTCATTTGCTAGTGAATTAAAAGATGAACTTGCATTAAATGAAGTGGAGATGGAAAAAGATCGTCTATCTGCACTTTTTAAAACATCTGGAAATATCACTTTATCAAATGGCAAATGGCATCTTACCTTTAATTCGGAAAATCCTAAAGTAGCTCAGTGTGTTTATCGTAAAATAGTAAGTATTTATCAAATAAAGCCATTAACTTCAATTTATAAAAGCATGAAATTGAACAAAAACAATGTTTATTGCATTACTATTGAAAAACAAGTAAATGAAATAATTAAAGATTTGTACTTAATGGATGATGTAATTTTAAAAGATATTTCCCATAATAGTAAAAGAATGAAAAGTTATTTAGTAGGTTGCTTTATGGGCTGTGGAAGTGTAAATAATCCATTAAGTAGTAATTATCATTTAGAAATGTCTTTTTTAAATGAAAGTTTTGCTAAAGATATAGTTAGAATGTTATCTAAAATTAACTTAGAATCTAAAATTATAAAAAGAAGAAATAATTATATTGTATATTTAAAAAAAGCTCAAATGGTCGCGGACTTTATTATTTATCTTGGGGCATCCAATTCTTATTTTAAATTTGAAGATGTAAGAATGAGTAGAGATATGTTTAATAGTAGTAATAGATTAAGCAATTGTGAAATAGCAAACTATGTTAGAACTAATGTGGCTGCAATGTCACAAATCGAAGATATTAAACTTATTGAAAAAAATGTAGGGCTTTCTTTCCTTGATAAGGAGTTAGAAACGCTTGCAAGGCTTAGACTTGCCAATCCTGAAGATTCTTTAAAACAACTTGCAGAAAAATATAATGAGGCTATGGAAACCCAATATACTAAAAGTGGTATCAATCATTTATTTGAAAAAATAAAATCCAAAGCCAAGGCATATAAAAAAGTAGGTGAAAAATAATGATTACTAATAAAAAAACATGTTTAATTAGAAGGATAGTTATCGCAATTTCTTTATCTTTAACTTTTTTTATTGTTGGTTGTTCTGTAGGAGTTAATATTATTAATAAAAATGATAGCAGTTCTAATTCTTTAGTAGATAAAGTTATCAAAACTTTAAAAGATGAGTGGTATAG
>CAKPXW010000190.1 GCA_934202505.1 uncultured Bacilli bacterium
AAAGTATAAAATTCAGTTAAATGTTTTATATACAATTGCTACAATTTTAAATATTCAAAAGGATTTTGTTGAGGTAATTAATGCTTTTAAAACTTTACCATATAGAGAAGAAAGACATTTTAAAAATAATACATTATATATTAACGATTCCAAATCAACTTCTATAGAATCAACATTATTTTCTTTAGAACATGTAAAAAAGGAAAATTGTATTTTGATTGTTGGAGGAAAAGATAAAAAATTAGCATATGATCGACTTACAAAGGTAAAAGTAAATAATTTAATTGTTTATGGAGAAATTTCTAGTAAGGTGAATACAAAACTTAAAACAAAGACCTTAAAAGAGGCATTTATTATTGCTAAAAATCTAGAAGTTCCTAATAAAATTGTTTTATTTTCGCCATCAACTAGTAGCTATGATCAATTTAAAAACTTTATAGCAAGAGGTAAGTATTTTAATTACTTAATAAAAAAATATGGTTAAAAAGAAAATATTAATTTATTCTACAGTATTATTAATAATTGGTTTATATATGGTTTTCCAATCTAGTCAAATATGGGCGAATTATTTACATAATGATCGATTCTTTTATTTAAAAAGGCAAGCATTATTTGCTTTAATTGGTTTGGTATGTTTTATTGTGGCAATGAAAATAAATCTTCATAAAATTAGAAAATACAGCTTTTTAATTTTATTATTGGGGTTAGTTATTTTATTACTTGTTTTATTTTTAGGAGTAAATGTTAATGGCTCTACTAGTTGGTTTAAAATAGGAAGTTTTATGTTTCAACCATCGGAAATTTTTAAAATTATAATAGTATTTTATATGGCTGATAAATTAGATAAATATTATTTAGAAACAAATAAATTTTATAAAACAATACTTATCCTACTTATACCTTTAGTTATTGGCTTTGCTTTAATTATGTTACAACCAGATTTAGGCAGTGCAATAGTAATATTAGGTGGAATAATTATGATGTGTATAGTAAGTAAAAATAGTTTTTACCATTATTTATTTATAGGAATATTAGGAATTATTTGCTTTACAATTTTGATAATAAGTTCACCATATCGTATTGAAAGAATCTTTGCCTTTTTAAATCCATATAACGATCCTTTAGGAAGTGGATTTCAACTTATTCAGTCATTATACGCAATCGGCCCTGGAGGAATAATTGGCAAAGGGATAAATAGTAGTTTTCAAAAACATTATTATTTACCTGAACCTCAAACTGATTTTATTTTTGCTATTTATGCAGAAGAGTATGGTTTAATTGGCTCAATAATTTTACTTTTCCTTTATGCAATGTTATTTAAAAACATTTTAAAACTTATTAGAGAAAGTAAAAACATGTTTAATGCTTTTTTAAGAATTGGACTTGCAAGTATGATTATAATTCAAGTATGTATTAATTTATTTGTAGTAGTAGGATTAATTCCAGTTACAGGAATAACTTTGCCATTTTTAAGTTATGGTGGAAGTAGTTTAATTGTAGTATTAGTATCCATTGGTTTAATAGCAAATGAAAAAGGTGAAAATGATGAAAATATTATTATCAGGTAGTGGTAGTGGAGGACATATTTATCCTTGTATAAGTTTTATTAAATATTTGAATTATATTAATCAAGAATATACTTTATTAATTTTTAAAGAGATTGATAAAAAAATATATGATTTAAATAATATAAATTATATTTTTATTGAAAAAGATAAAATCAAAAAAGTAAAAGAGCAAGTACTAAAAAATGATATTATTGCTACATTTGGAGGAAAAAATTCTTTATATTTAATTACATTAGGCAAATTATATAAAAAAAATATTTATATTTTTGAACAAAATGTAATTTTAGGTAAAGCAAATTATATAGGAAGTTTCTTTGCTAAAGCAATTTTTAGTTCTTTTCCTTTAAAAAATAAAACTAAAAAAGAATTAAATTATGGGTCACCACAAATTGATAATATAAAAAATATTAATAAAATTAATATCTTCAATAATGATAAAAAAGTTATTTTAATTACAATGGGTAGTTTAGGTAGTGAAACAACAATGAGTGTTATGGAAAAATATATTTTGGGAAATAATGAGTATAATTTTATTGTAGTTTATGGAAATAATGTAAAACCAAATATAAAAGAAAGAACTAATGTCAAAATTTATCAATATTATAATCATTTAATAGAATTAATAAATTATGCATCTTTAATAATTAGTCGTGCAGGAGCAACGACTCTTGCTGAAATAATTTCTTTAAATAAAAATGCTATTATTATTCCATCTCCATATGTAGCAAATAATCATCAAGAAAAAAATGCATATAGTTTAAAAGAGTGCTTTGATATTATTGATGAAAATAAACTTGCTGAGCAAATTATCAGTCAAAACATTAAAAAATATGACTCATTAGAATACGCTAAAAGA
>CAKPXW010000191.1 GCA_934202505.1 uncultured Bacilli bacterium
TTATGAAAGAATATAAATGGGCAATTTTAGGAACAGGAAGTATCGCAAATGAAATGGCAAATGCTTTTAAAATACAAAACAGGAAAATTTATTCTGTAGGAAATAGAACCTATACTAAAGCGGTTGATTTTGCTAAAAAGTATAATATTGAAAAAGTATATAAAGATTATAATGAAATGTTTGATGATCCAAAAGTAGACATTATTTATATAGCAACTTTACATAATACGCATTATGAGTTTGCAAAAAAAGCTATAGAAAATAAAAAAAATGTGTTAATAGAAAAAGCTATAACATTAAATAGTAAAGAATTAAATACATTAATTGCTTTAGCTAAAAAAAATAATGTAATAATTGCTGAAGCTATGACTATTTATCATATGCCTTTGTATAAAAAACTTAATAAAATTATCGAAGACGGTTTACTTGGTAATGTTAATCTTATAACTATGAACTTTGGTAGTTTTAAAGAATATGATATGAATAATCGCTTTTTTAATAAAGACTTTGCTGGAGGTGCGTTATTAGATATTGGGGTATATGCAATATCTTTTGTTAGATACTTTTTTACTTCTTGCCCTAACAAATTATTGACGACTGTAAAATTTGCCCCTACAGGAGTAGATGAACAATCATCAATTATTATGGAAAACAAAGAAGGACAAATGGCAACTATTATGTTATCTTTACATTCCAAACAACCAAAAAGAGCAATGATATCTTGTCAAAAAGGATATATAGAAATTATGGAATATCCAAGAGCCTATAAAGCTAAAATAACTTATACAGATACAAATAAAAGTCAAATAATAACTAGTGGTAAGACTTTTAAAGCTTTAGCATATGAAATAGAAGATATGGAAAAATCTATAAAGAATAAAAATAATAATATGAAGATGCTATATACTAAAGATGTAATGGATATCATGACTAAATTAAGGAAAAAATGGGGACTTATTTATAAAGAAGAAATATAATATTGTTAAACTAGATTAATATCTAGTTTTTTTACAAAATGAATCAATTTTTTGTTAAAAATAAAATATTTGACATTTATTAATATAAGGAATATAATTTTATCTAACAGTGTTAAATAACTGTTGTGTTATGGAGAAAACTATGAATGATGAGCAATTAGTTTCTAGAATTATTGAACTTACAAGCACTGTTAAAATAAAAAAATTTGAAATGTTTTTTAATAGTAGTTTTAAAGGATTAATTTTAATTTTAAATTTATTAGAACTAAAAAATGATTCTTTATCAGCGGGGGAGATCGCATCATTACTAAAAGTATCAACAGCTCGTGTAGCGGTTGCAATTAACACTCTTGAAAAAAAGGGCTTAGTTAAAAGAGAAAAAAGCAAGGAAGATGCAAGAAAAACTATTATTAAATTAACAGAAAAAGGGAAAAATATTTGCGAGGAAAATCAAAAAAGAATAAAAAATGAAACTTTGATTTTTTTGCAAAAATTAACTAATGATGAAAAAATTGCTTTAATAAGTATTATTAACAAATTAGGAAATTGATTATAATTGCAAGTTTCAAAGTAAATAGGAGGAAACAATGAGTATAAAAATATTTACTGATGCTTGTTCAAATTTATTTAAAGATATTTTAAAGAAAAAAAATTTAGACATTATCGTCTTACCTATGAGTTTACAAATACAAGATAAGACTTATTTATGTTATGAAGATAATATAGATATTGAAAAGTTTTCTTTAGAATTATATACTATTCTTGAATCAGGGAAAAAAGTAAAAACATCTTTAACAAGCCCAGGCGTTTTTTATAATAAAGTTATAGAAGAAGTTGATAAAGGAAATGAAGTAATCTTTATTTCTGTAGCCAGTGGCATTTCTGGTAATTTTCAAAGTGCTTCATTAATGGCTGAGCAAATTAATAATGAAAAAGGAAAGCAAGTAGTTAAGGTCATTGATTCAAAAACCGCAAGTTTTGGTGAAGGAATGATAGCTATTTATGCATATCAAAAAGCACAAGATAATTTATCTTTTGATGAAACAATTAAAGATGTTGAAAATTATGTAAATAGAGTTCGTTCGGAGTTTACGGTGGATAATATTAAATATTTAGCTGCTTCAGGAAGAGTTTCTTCCTTAGTAGCAACAATTGCCAATATTCTTTCAATTAAACCCATACTATATGGATCAGATAATGCTAAGATAGAAATTTTTACTAAAGTACATGGCAAAGGTAATGCCATAAAAACTTTAGCCAAACAAGTTGAAGACTATATTAATGATAAATCCAGCAAAGTATATATTGCGCATTGTAATGCTAAAGAAGATGCCTTAAGGCTTGAAAATTTATTAAAAGAAAAAGGTATTTCTAATAT
>CAKPXW010000192.1 GCA_934202505.1 uncultured Bacilli bacterium
ATGTAACACTTCCATAACTTTTTAAACAATATTTATTAGAACCATCTTCATTAGCAAAATCAAATCCTAAATTATATTTTTTTGTAAATAACCATTGTGCTTTAGGATTTATTGTTTCATTAATAGAATTAGCATTTTTAATAGATTTATTAGTAGTTGATAGTACTTTATTATTTAACCCACTAAAAGCGATAACACAAGAGAATAAGTATCCTAAAAAATGTAGTTTCATAGTAATTTTTATAATTATCCTTTCGTTTTATTTCTTTGTTGATTTATTTTACAATTACAAGTTTATCTCCTTCTTCACTTACTTTAAAAAAGTGAGGCCTTTCACTTAAAAATGGCGAGTTAGGGTGATGTAATGAAATATAAGTTTTACCATGAAAATCAAATATCATTCCATGTCCACCATCCTTTTTATAAATTGGTTCTTGTAAATGTTTCCATGGCCCTTTTATTCCATTTTCTGAAATAGCCATTCCCATAGCATATCCTTCTTCACCTTGACTTGACCATAGCATTAATAATTTACCATTTGATAGTTTATAAACAAATGGCCCATCTGTAACATAACAATCTTTGGCCTCTTGTGCAGGCCTTACCCATGGAGCAGAAGAAGCTTTAAATAAAGTTTTGATTTCTCCATTTATAGAAGTCAAATCATTTGCTAATTCTGCTAAGCAAATTTCACCATCTTTAATTTGAGTCCATTCATGAGAAAAAATAGTATATAATTTTCCATTTTCTTCAAATAAAGTAGCATCTAAACATTCCCAGTTACTTGGTGTAAATGGCTTTTCTAATGGTTTAAATGGTCCTAATGGAGAATTTGAAACAAGAATTTGAGATGCTCTATGCACTCCTTGCTTTTTAAATGATGCAACTAAATAATATTTGCCATTATATTTATGAAGTTCAGGTGCCCAAAAGTTTTCATCAGCCCAAAAAGAATCATCTCTTTTAAATAAAACAAATGGCCCTTCAAAATTAATAAGGTCTTTTGTTTTATATCCCAAAAATCCAGTTGCCATTCCACTCCAAGCTGTATGATCTGTAGTTCCTACTAAATAACCAATACCATCTTCAACATATAAAAATGGATCTCTCATAAAAATTTCATTTATTTTCATTTTTTTATTCCTTTTCAAATATTAATACAATACAAGAATTACAATTATCTAAAAAAGTTACTTTGTTATTTTTATCAACTTTGGCATTTCCAAAACTACCGGTTAATTTATAATTTTCAATATTAAAATCAACTATTCTTGAATCTTTAAATGAAAATCCATAACAAACAATTTTCTTTTTATCTAATGACTCTCTTGTAAGCCTTACAACTCCTTTTGGATTACCAATTAATGTTACTTCATCAGTATCTATTAAAGTAGTATTTCCTTTTTTTATTACATCTTTAATTGTTTGATAAAATTTTATTCCTTCATGAACAATTTGATGATATTCTTTTCCAACATTATGCAATTGTCCTGATAGACATATTCTTCCAAGCATAGATTTTGCCATTGTAAAATAAGTGTCATCAAGTGATAATTTTGGTAAAATACTTGCCCAAATTTGCATAATTCTTGGTTGCATAATTCGATGTAAATCCATAGCAATTACTACACCTGATGGAATTTCATGAGCATCAGAAAAAGATACCATTGATCCTAATGTTGTAAAAGTTAATTCATGTCTCATTCCTCCACTTGAACAATTTTCAAGTACAAGATTAGGGACTTCATTTACTAATCTTTTCATAAATGCGACAACGTTTTCTATATGCTTTCTTAATCCTTCACCAATGCTATCGCTATCATCTAATCCGTAACCAACATTTTCATTGTAATCTATTTTAATATAATTTAAATCATTTTTCTTTAAATTTTCAATTACTTTATTTGCTAGATAATCATTTACTTCTTTCTTTCTAAAATCAAGGAACATTCTATCATATCTTCTAATAATAGCATTATCTAGTGTTGCTAACCATTCTGGATGATTTTTATATACATTTGTATTTGGTGTAACAGCTTCAAATTCATACCAAATTCCACATGCTTTATAGCCTAAATTTTTAGCGCATGTTGAAAATTCCTTTAATCCATTTGGAAATTTATCAATTGATACATCCCAGTCTCCTAACTTATCTTGATCTTTACTACAAAACCAACCAGCATCAATCACAAAATATTCAGCATTAAAAGTTTTAGCTAATTCTAATTGCTCTTTTACACCTTGAATTGTTGGACAACCCCAAGAAGTTAAATATTCATTATAAATAATAGGTAAATCTTCTTCAATTGCTGGAACATGTAATAGATTATCATGA
>CAKPXW010000193.1 GCA_934202505.1 uncultured Bacilli bacterium
TAATTATTAAAAATTCTTTAAAAGAGGCTAATATTCAAGGTGCTTATGCCACATTAAAAAAAGGTGCAATATAAAAAGTAAAAAAACAGAAAGTAACTATATGCTTCCTGTTTTTTTTAATAATTTAATATATTGAGTTTAAACTATAGAATAAATAATCAACATTACATTCTATATTTGATTTTAATAAAACATCAAAGTTTCCTTCTTTAAAAACATTAAAGGTACCAACTTGTCTACCACCATTAACAATTACTTCTACTGAAGATTTGTCAACATATAATAATAATTCAAGATAACCATTTATATTATCAACATGAACTGGATAATTAGTAGTAAAGAAATAGTTAATAGAATTTTTTTGATTTTTACGATCAACAATTAAACATGAATTATCATAATCAAAAATAATATTTAAAGTGGAATTTTCAATATCTTTTAATATTATTTCAAATTTTTGATTTGGATAGACTTTTATTTTTAAATTTAATTCAAAAATATCAGCAGACAAGATTTTGTTTTGTAAAACTTTTAAATGGTTTTGTCTTTTCGAATTTTCATTACGTAATAATTTTAATTGTTCAATAGGTTTTTGTAATAAAACTATATTATTATTTTCTTTAATTAAACTATATTTATAAGGTAATGTCATAGCACCACAAAAATTATTATACATTTTTTTCAAATCATGAGCATATTGCCAATTGCTCATCCAAGACATAGATATTATTTCATTTGTATTAGCAAATGATTGACTAGCATAAGAATCAGGGCCAAAGTTTATTATTCCATAGCTTTCATTTTTATTATACACAAATTTAATCTTTCCATTTTCTTTTATTAAATCACCAAGTAAATAACTTCGTCCTCCAAGACTTAGTAAATATCTTTTTTCATTGGAATTTTCTACATCTAATAAGAAAATATCTGGACATTCACTATCAATTGAAGAATCAACAGATTCAAGATTCCAATCAAGTAAATTAATTGAACTATAAATTCTTAATTTTCCACCACATACAAACATTAAATAGCAAGAAAATTTTTCCACATATAGAACTTTTGGATCACGAAAATCACGATTATTAAAAGGATCATCATTAAAACTTATAATGGGATTTCCATTATTATATTTAACCCATGTTTTTCCATCATCTTTTGAATAAGCAAGACATTGTGCTTGTTGAAGTAATTTATCATCTATATTTTTTCTAGTATAGAAAGCTATAAGTCCACCATTTTCATCATCAAATAATTTTGAACAATTATTTTTATCATAAATACAAGTTCCAGACCATATGGCATATTCAGGTGTTGATAAGATAGCATTTGGTAAAATCTCCCAATGAAGTAAATCTTTACTTATAGCATGGCCCCAAGACATTTTATCACCATTTCCTTGAATGTCATGAGCTGTATTTTGAAAAAATAAATGATATATTCCTTTATAATAAATCATTCCATTTGGATCATTGATCCATCCATCTTCATCTGAAAAATGAAATTGTGGTCGATACTTTTCTTTAAACCTCATATTAGTCTCCTAATAGTTATTCACTAAAATCGTCAGATACCTTATTTGTTCCATTCCATGTTCCTTTTTCAACACGGCCATCTTTATAATACATTGTTCCTTGTCCTAAAATCCATCCACCATTTTCCATAGAAAATTCACCAACGAACATTAATTCAGGAATATTATAGTCTTCTGCAGGCCAATATTGAATTCCATGACCGTGGCGAACATTATTTGACCATTCACCTTCATAATAGTCTCCATTTGGCCAGTGCATAGTTCCATAACCACTCATAAGACCTACATCATCAAAACTTCCAAAATAAATACAATATCTTTGCATTATTGTTCCATCTATTGAAGTATTAGGTTGTAGAAAATATTTTGTTCCATAAACAAATGTGCCATTTTTCCATTCACCATAGAAATAATCTCCGCCTGGCCAAGACATATATCCTCTTCCATGCATTGCTCCTTCTTTCATTTCTCCAATATATGTACATCCAGAGTCCCATTCATAACGTCCAGTTCCATTTGGAAGTCCATCAACGAAATCTCCATAATAAACACTTCCAGTTGAAAAATACATAATTCCATATCCTTGAGGAATATCATCTTCATCAACGAAACCATTATAAACATCTCCAGTTTCGATATTTTCAATTTCTTTATAAAAATATCCATTATCTAAAGGTTCATTATTAGAAACAGTATCTATAGAATTAATATTAGAATTAGAGTTTTGATTGTTATTGTTATTACATGAAGTTAGTAAAGATAGTGAGGCAATTAA
>CAKPXW010000194.1 GCA_934202505.1 uncultured Bacilli bacterium
CAAGATGGAATGAACTGTACGAATTTTAGTTCTTTTAATAATTTAACACAATACTCTAATTATAAAGAAAATGTATTATATTATCATACAGGCGTATTTAATGAAGACTATTATAAATTAATAAAAGATATAGAAAATATAAATGGAGAGAAAGACGAAAAAAATAAAGAAAAGAAAATCTTAGAAGGAATGTTCGAAAGAATTAATTCAGATATAGGAGAAAAAAATTACAATACAGATTTAACTTCTTTAAAGATTGAAATAGAAAAATATAAAGATGAATATAGTGGCATAATAAATAAATTAAGTGATTTAAAAAATAAAATGATAAAATTAAGGAATGAAAAGGAAGATATAGAGTTACAAATAAGAGAGATAGCTGATGCAATGAAAATTAAAGATAAGGAAATAAAAAAAAGTAAAGATGAACATTTATGTCCTTTATGTAATAGCAATATAACAGACAATATAGAAATTTCATTAAAAAAATATTCAGAGAAAGATGATTTATATATTTTAAATACAGAACTGGATATAGAACGTATAAAAATTGGAGAAGAATTAAATAAAAAAGAAGAACAATATAAAACTTTATTAAAAAAATTAGAAGAATATGAAGTCAAAATGAAAATAAACAGTAAAGAAACTAATGATATTTTAAAAATTAAAGGATTAATCGAAATAAAAGATAATGTTTTAAAAGATATTAAAAATAATAATTCTGATATTGCATTAATTGAAGAAAAGTTAAAGGAATATACTAAATTAAAGAAAAACTATGATGAACAAAAGAAAAAAATAAATAATAAGTATTATGAATTAATGTATATAGATAAACAAAATCTTAATTTAAAAGAAATAACAGATAAGAAAATAGAAAATATATCATCGTCATATAGTGTTAGTGGAAGTAATAGACCACTTGCGACAATAATATGGTATATGAATTTATTAAAACTAAAAGAAATTTTTAATAAGAAAGTTATTAAATTTCCTTTAGTTATAGATAGTCCACAAAACGGGGAATTAGATGACACTAATAAAAGTGCAGTTTTAAATTATATATTTAATAATATATCTAATGAACAACAATTAATAGTATCCGTTCTAGGATATGATTATGAAAAAAATGAAATGAAAGCAGACAATATAATATACTTAAATAATGAAAAATATGAATTATTAAATAGCACAGATTATCAAGAATACAAGGTGATTTTGCAAAAATTTAATAGTATAGAAAACATAGAAATTTAGAATTAAAATTTTATCAAAAAAATACCAGAGGATATGAAATCTTCTGGTATTTTTTATAAGTTATTATGAAGAACTATTTTCACAGCAACCTTTAATCAATTGTACACCGTCTACAAAACCATTCCTATAATACTTTTCAGTAATATACTCCAAGTACTTCATAAAATCACCATAAATTAAATCAAGTTGCTTTTCAATATACTTTTGATTTTGTTTAGGAACATTCTTTAAAATATGTTCACTAAACTCATCAAACTTAAGATTATGTTTCTTGTCCTCATCAGTCATATAGCATAAATAAGTTTCCTCCATACAATCATACCATCTTTTTAAAATATCATTATCATTTACTTCTCTAAAATTAACCATTTTTTATCCCTCCTATACATATATAATTTCATTCAAAACAATTTCTTCTGCTCTATTTTTAATATTATTCATAGCTTGAACCCATTCTATTTGATGATGTTCTTTTAGTTGTTCATTAATATTTTCATCTGCAGCAAGTTGTTTTATAAGAAGATTTACCTTGTTATTAGCATTTTCATCTATATCTAGCAGATATTGTTTTAAAGTACCATCTATAAGTAATTCAGTATATAATCCTTTATCAAAATTCTTTAAATAATTTAATCTTAATCGCCCATATTTTCCAATGTGTCCTTTAGGTTGCTTAGGCAAATACAAATCAGGAATCAAATAATCTCCTTCTCTGTGATATGTAATTTTATTATTCATTTCTAAAACCTCCAAAATTAATTTTTAGGTTTCCCATTTATCTAATTTTTATTGCGAACATATGTGTAAACCACTTGGGGAAAAGTTGGGGAAAAACTTCTCAAAAAAGTTCAAAAAATCACACAAATGTTCCAAAAACTGTTCCCCAATTTTTCATTGATAAATCAGCTAAAACCCTTGATTTCACTAAATTTCACAATCGTGTCAACCCAGACTCATAACCCGAAGGTCTATAGAAATGTAAAAATAACCAATTTTAGAATTTTATGATGCACTTTACATTAGAAGAA
>CAKPXW010000195.1 GCA_934202505.1 uncultured Bacilli bacterium
TAGTAATAAATTTACTTTAACAGAAAATAATGGTTTAGATTATGGTAAGTTAGATTTGAAAGAATTTGATATATTAGAACTAAATATCGATAACAGTAGATATTTGGATTTGGTAAGTCAAGTTAATAAAAGCATAAAAGAGTTAGAAGAAAATAATAAGAAACTTGCTGAACTTATCAAAAGTAAGGAAATCGTAGAAGGAAAGGGAAATGTTATTGCTAGTGGAAAAATAAAAGCTAGTATTGAATTATTAATAAATAAGCAAAGTCTACTTCTTACTAAAGTAATAAGTAAGCAAAATGAATTAAAAATATTTATAGAGTACTGTAAAAATAATAGTGATTATTTGAGAAATGAATGTATAATAGAGGGAATAAGAAACTCCATATCTCATGGTAATTATCGAGTTAAAGCAGAATCTTCTTTAGAAGAATGTAAAATTATTTTTGAAGATATTTATGAAGGAAAATTAACATTTAAAGCGCAGATAAAATTATTAGATTTTATTACTCTATTAGTAAATAATCATAATATAATAAGCAATTTTGTAGATAATAAAAGTAAAAAACTTTCATTAAAGAGTTAAGGAAATATTGTTAAGTATTTCCTTTTTGGTGTTATGATGTTAATAAAGTAAATAACTTTGTAGTATATCTAAGAAACATAATAAATATTATTAGTTGCAAAACATCTAAAAATAATATAATACTTAGAATATTCCTTCTAGGTTTTTTATATTAAAAAGATTATTTGTGATATAATTGTATATAGTAAATAATTAACTAGTAATTTGAAAATGAGTTGAGATATATGTATCATCCATGGCTAAAAGAAAGTCACTATGAAATAGGAAAACATTATGGTGAGTTATTGATGCTGCTTTAATATATATTTTAGTGGTAAAAATCCTGACTTTATACCTAAATATAAAATTAATAATCTAACACCATTTAGACAAGAAGTAATCGATATTATGAACACTATTCCTTATGGTAGTACTATAACATATAATGATATTTCTAAAATTATTGCTCAAAAAAGAGGGATCAAAAGAATGTCTAGTCAAGCTGTTGGTGGTGCTGTTGGTTGGAATCCTATCTGCATTATTATTCCATGTCATAGAGTAGTAGGAACTAACGGCAGTCTAACTGGCTATGGTGGTGGTTTAAATAACAAAATAGCCCTCTTAACCCTAGAAAAAGTTAGTATGGATAAATACTTTATCCCTAAGAAAGGAACAGCCTTATGAAAAGATGTAAATGGTGTAATGAAAATAATCCCTTATATGTAGAATACCATGATAAAGAATGGTGTATCCCTAACCATGATGATAACTATTTATTTGAAATGTTAATTTTAGAATCCTTTCAAGCCGGACTATCGTGGGAATGTGTCTTAAATAAAAGAAATGACTTTATAGTCGCCTATGATAACTTTAATATTGATAAAATAATTAATTATGATGAAAACAAAATAAATGAATTATTAACTAATAGTAAAATAATAAGAAATAAATTAAAAATAAAAGCTAGTATTAATAATGCTAAAATATTTAAAAATATTCAAAAAGAGTATGGTAGTTTCTATAACTACTTATTAACTTTTACTAAAAATAAAATATTATATGAAATAGATAAAACTACTAATGATTTATCTGATTCTATCTCTAAAGATTTAATTAAAAGGGGCATGAAGTTTGTAGGCTCAACTATTATCTATTCATACTTACAAGCAACTGGTTTTATATACTCCCACGATGAAGAATGCTTTATGTATAAGAAAGAATCTTAAAAACAACCAAAATAATACTTAGATATTGGTTCTAGCTATTATTTTTTATTGTATAAATAGTAGATTATATGGTAAAATCAGATTATAAGAATTAGCAAAAAAATTACAGCAACATTAATTAAAACATGACAATGATGTGATTAAATTGCTAAATTATAAATGCGTCACATCCTCTAAAAATCAATTATTAAAAATAGAAAATTAATAATATGAAGTTAAAAAGAGATATATTCAAATAGCAAAAGGAGAGTTATTATATGAACTTAATAGGTAGTAAAACTATAGAAACAAAAAGATTAATACTAAGAAGTTCTAGCATGGAAGAACAAAAAAGATTATGGGAAATATTAATGGATCCAGAAGTAAATAAGTTTTATTTAACATCCGCTAAAGACAAAGCAAA
>CAKPXW010000196.1 GCA_934202505.1 uncultured Bacilli bacterium
AGTATATTCTGTATCAATTATATAATCTTCTTCATTTTCATATGTACGAACAATTACTTGGTAATGGTCACCTTTATAAATAGAAGAAATAACATTTCCATAAACCATTCCATCTTCTTCATTATCAGTCAATGTAATATCTGTAAAGCCAATTTGCACTACAACATCTACATCCGTTAAATCTAATTGTTCACCATTTTTAGTGACTAAATAACCATCTTCATCAATTGTAGAACCTGGATATAATTGAGTTACATCACATTCAAATTCACCATCGCCGAAGCAAACTTTATTATTTTTATTAATATATCCTTCGTAAATGTTAGTTGTAACATCTTTTTTCATAATATGAATTAAGTCGGGTTCAATAGAAATACCAACTTCATCTCCAACATTATATTTACTAGTAGATTGAACTTCAATTTCTGATTTACCATTTACCAAAATATATTGATAATGAACACCTTTAAAAACTCGACTATTTATTTTAGCATTTAATGAACCCTCATTTACATTTACGATATCAATATCTTCTGGACGAACAACAACATCAACTTTTTCTCCAACATCGAATTCATCAACACATTCAAATGTAGTATTAAGAAATTTAACTTTTCTCTTTCCCATAATTGTTCCAGTATAAATGTTTGATTCTCCAATAAAGTCAGCAACAAAAGCATTAGCAGGTTCATCATATATTTCATTTGGTCTTCCAATTTGTTGAATAACACCATCATTCATTACAACGATAGTATCTGACATTGTTAAAGCTTCTTCTTGATCATGAGTTACATAAATAAATGTAATTCCTAATTTTCTATGCATTTCTTTTAATTCAAGTTGCATATCTTTACGCATTTTTAAATCAAGAGCGCCAAGAGGTTCATCAAGTAATAAAATCTCAGGTTCCATTACAATTGCTCTAGCAATAGCAACTCTTTGTTGTTGACCACCAGATAAAGTTGTTATGTCACGATTTTCAAAATCTTCAAGGTCTACAACTTTTAAAGCATTAATAACTTTTTCATCAATTTCCTCTGGAGTTAGTTTTCTTTCTTTACCTGGCTTTTTTTCATTAGGAACTCTTTTAAGTTTTAAGCCGAAAGCAACATTATCATAAACATCTAAATGAGGAAATAAAGCATATCTTTGAAAAACTGTATTAATAGGTCTTTTGTGTGGTGGAAGTTTTGTAATATCTTTACCATTTAATAAAATTTCTCCACTTGTTGGTATTTCAAAACCAGCAACCATTCTTAAGGTGGTTGATTTACCACATCCAGATGGACCTAAAATAGTTACAAATTCACCTTTATTTATATAAAGGTTTAAATCATCAATGATAACTTGATCACCATATGATTTACAAACATGATTGATTTCAATAATTTTCTTAGCCATTTTACTACTCCTTAACTAAAAATTTGGTGGTGTGGAAATCCACATTACTTTTGCAATGTCATTGCTTTGATTAATTAGATAGTGAACTTTATTAGTTTTGTAATAAAAAGATTCACCTGCTTTAATTGAATGCACATTATTACCAACAACTAATTTTATTTTTCCCTTTAAAACATAACCAAACTCTTGACCTTCATGGGGCATATCTTTTGGTAGTGAAGAATTAGGCATAATTGTTACTAAAATTGGTTCCATATCATTTTTTTGACTATTAGGTATAAGCCAAGTTATTTCATGAGTGTTTTCTTTGTTAACAAAATAATCATCTTTTGTAAAAACAACTTGATTGTCTTCTTCATCATTAAAGAAATCTCTAAGATTTGTACCAAGGGCTCTTAATATGTCAGTTAAAGTGGAAATAGAAGGTTCATTATTATTGTTTTCAAGTTGACTAATAAATCCTTTTGTTAAATCACATCTAATAGCTAATTCTTCCTGGGTCAGGCCGTTTAAAACTCGCAAGTTTTTTATTTTAGTACCAATGTTCATTTTAATCCTCCAAGTTCAATAAAAATAAACAAAAAGTTTACTTTTACTAAACACAAGAAAGATTATAAAGATATACATAAAAAAAATCAATAAAAAAATTAATTATTTTTATGTTAAAAAAATTTTAAAAAAACTAAGGCATTTTTAAACCTTAGTTTGAAATAAAATTTAATGATTATTTTTTATTGAGTTAAGAACTCTTAAT
>CAKPXW010000197.1 GCA_934202505.1 uncultured Bacilli bacterium
ATCTAAAGGCTTTAAAAATAAAGGATTAATTAAGTTTATTGGCTCATCCTTTAATAATTCTTTTATTATTGAATAAGAATGTCCAATGGCAATTAATGAAAATTTATAATCACTATTAAATTTATCAATAATAAATTTTCCAAATTCAATAGAAACTATCTTATCATTTATTGGTAAACACATTTTTTGTAAGCGCATAAATTTAGGGCCTTTAATATTAAGTAGCATATCAAAAGTAGGTTTAATATATTCATAAGAAGATGGCATAGCAATAATAGTATTTTCTAAAGGATATAGGAAGGAAACATCTAAAACTCCTTGATGAGTTTTCCCATCTTCTCCGACAATTCCTGCTCTATCTACTATAAACATGACATTAGAGTTAATTCTTGCCACATCATGAACTATTTCATCATATCCTCTTTGCATAAATGTTGAATACATTGAAACAATAGGCATCTTATTTGCAATAGCAAGTCCATTTGCATAAGCAATAGCATGTTCTTCGGCTATACCTACATCTACACATCTAGTTGGAAAATCTTTAAAACAATTTTCAAGAGAAGCGCCAGTTATCATTGCAGCTGATATTAAAAATATATTTTCATTATTTTTTAAACTATCATAAATACAATCTGCATAAACATTTGAATAAGCAGTATAACCATCTTGGATTTTTTCCAGTTTTCTTCCAGTATTTACATCAAAAGGAGCAACTCCATGAAATGTTCCATTTTTATCATTTTCAAAAATCTTATAACCATTTCCCTTAGTTGTTTTAACATGTACTATAATTGAATTTGGAAATTTTTTAGCTTTTTTAAAAGCTTTTTCTAAAGCTTTAAAATTATGACCATCAACAGGGCCTAAATAAGATATATTAAAATTATCAAAAATATTATCTGATCTAAATATTAAAACAAGTCTATGAATTAATCTATGCATAAAATTGACAAATTTAGGACCAATTACCGGTATTTTATTAAAAAATCCAATAAAACCATTTTTGGCAATTGCATAAGATTTACTTGTACGAATTTTACTTAAAGCATTAGCCATAGCTCCTACTGAACGATTAATGGCCATATCATTATCATTTAAAATAATTATCACCTTGTGTTTTTCAAGACTAATATCATTTAATGCTTCAAAAGATATACCATTGGCAATAGCACCATCACCTATAAAAGCAATAACTTCATAGTTTTCATGATTTGTATCACGTGATGCTGCCATTCCCATGGCAGTAGAAATGGAAGTTGAACTATGCCCTGAGGAAAAAACATCATAAGGACTTTCGTTACTATCTAAAAAGCCTGATAAGCCATTTAATTTTCTTAAAGTAGAAAATTTATTTGCTCTTCCAGTTAAAATTTTATGTGTATATGCTTGATGTCCTACATCAAAAAGAAGTTTATCTTCAGGTAAATTAAATTCTTTATGAAGCGCCATAATAAGTTCAACACTACCAAGATTTGATGATAAATGGCCACCAGTTTTCGAAACATTTTCAACGATAAAAGAACGAATTTGTTTAGCAACTTCGTTTAACTGTTTATTATCTAATTCCTTTAAAAACTTATCATCTGTTATCTTGTTAATGTCCATAGTTATTGTTCGATATCTAAATTATCTTCCTTATTATTTTCATTTAAAATCTTAGCAACTTTTTGTTCGATATTAAGAAGTTTATCTTCACAAATTTTAGCATATTTGATACCTTCTTCAAAAGTATTGAAAGCTTCATCAAGTTTAACTTTGCCACTTTCTAATAAATCAACTAATTTTTCAAGATTATTCATTGCCTCTTCAAAAGAGATATTTTCTTTTTCTTCCATTTTATTTCTCCTTCTTTAAAATTTTAGCTTGAATGGTACCATCATAAAGTTTTAAATTAATATTTTCATTTACTTTAACATCATTTATACTTTTTATTGTTTTATTATCAATAGAGGCAACAATGTAACCTCTTTTTAAAATATTTAAAGGACTTAAAGCATCAAGCTTAGTTTTTAAATTTTGATACTTATTTTTATTATTTCCTAAATAGTTATCCATTAGTATAGATAAATCATTTTTATAATTTTGAATGTCATTATGCAATTCATACAAATATTTTTTTGCATAATTATCTAGTCTTGTAA
>CAKPXW010000198.1 GCA_934202505.1 uncultured Bacilli bacterium
ATTATAAGCTATTTTTCTGCCATATATAGTGGATTTTCTAGCTCCAACAATTGCAACACTTTTTTTATATAATAATTCTTTATTTCCTAATATATATATTTTTGCTGGTGGATCATATATTTGTTTCAATTTGTTTGGATATTCTTTTAAGTTTATTGTTAGTTCTTCTATTTTCATATTTTATTTCCTCGTATAATATATTTACAATCAATTTTTATAAGTTTAATTTACATTAAATAAATGATTGCATAAGAAAAATTTAATGTAAATTAATAAAGGGTTACTCTTTACATAATATTGTATAATATTGTTGTATAAATTAATTAAAGGTTAATTCTTTTTTTCCTTGTTGTACCTTTTAGGTAACTTCTTAGAAAGACTGTTTCCTTACTTTTAGTTATTTACTTCTAACCCAGATGTTGTTCAAGATATGAAACTACTATGGTAGCAAATAGGCTATGTTCCTTATCTTAGTTCTGATTAGTGCGAGGGTGTTGATATACTAATTGCTAGGGGTAATCCTTTATTAGCTTATATTATTAAGAATTGAAAGGTGGTGATTTACTATGAATGAACAACTTCAATCAACTCTTTTTGTTGGTATTGATGTTAGCTCTAAGTCTAACTATGTTTATGCTATGGATTTTTTTGCTAAAAAACTTTTGTCTTTTTCTTGCTCTAATAACTTGCCTGGTGCCTCTGTTTTAATTACTAATCTTTGTAATTGTCTTGAAACAGAAAATTTAAAATATGTTGTTATTGCTATGGAATCTACTTCTTACTACAGCTTCCATATCTGCAACTATCTTTCTTCTTCACCTGAGCTTGCTTGTTACAAACCAAAAGTTTATTGCTTAAATCCTAAGGTAATTAAAGCTTACAGAGAATCTTTTATTTCTCTTGATAAGACTGACCCTTTAGATAGCATGGTTATTAGCGATTTTGCTCGTACTGGCAAAATTACTTCTTTACCTTTTCAAAGTTCTGCGTTTGTTGCTCTTCAAAGGCTTACTAGACAACGATTACATATTGTCGAAAACTTAAACAGAGAAAAATCTTTTGCTTTATCTAATATCTTTTTAAAATTCAGCGAACTTGCTGTTTTAGATAAAGATGAGCAACCTTTCTCTAATAAATTTGGTGCAACTGCTTCTGCTATTGTCACCGAATTTTTAAGTCCTGATGAAATTGCTTGTATGCCTCTTGAACAACTTATTAATTTCATTTGTGAAAAAGGTAAAAGTCGTTTTTCTAATCCTGAGAATACTGCAAAACTTCTTCAAAAAGCTTGTCGTGATTCTTACAGATTAGATAAAGCTTTATATGATCCTTTAAATGTTACTATTGCTGCTTCTTTTAATTGTATTTCTTCTTTAGAAAAACAAATTAAAGAATTAGACAAGGCAATTTTAAAGGCTGTTAAAGGCTTATCTAGTAACGAATATCAATGTTTACTTTCTATTAAAGGTATTGGACCTGTGTTTGCTGCTCGGCATTATTGCTGAAATTGGCTTTATTTCTCGCTTCCCTAAAGAAGAAAAACTAGCTAAGTTTGCTGGTCTTTGTTGGCGTAAACGACAATCAGGAAAATTTACTGCCAACAATACTTTTATTACAAAAGCTGGTAACAAATATCTTCGTTACTATTTACTTGAAGCTACTGGAAGTGTTATACGTTCTAATGATGATTATCGTTTGTTTTATCAAAAGAAGTACAACGAAGTCAGTAGATTTCAACATAAAAGAGCACTCGCACTTACTGCACGAAAATTCGTAAGATTGATTTTTTCTATGCTACAGAAAAACCAACTTTACATTGATACTCAAAAGGAGATGGTTAAGTTAACGTAATTTTATATACGTCATTGTAGTCACTTCCAGAATTTACCTTTCAAAAAAAATGTTTTTCTGGAGGTTTATTAAGTATGCTCTTTTTATTATCAATGTGCTAAAAAAATTTAAATTATTTTTTTAATTTATCTTGACATATTACCAGATGTCTTTCTTATCTCTCAAACAATGTACTACTCATCTTCTTTGACAATAGCCTTGCTTCCTAAATATGTAGCTAAGAAATAAATACCATATATAACACCTATAATAATAACTGTTGCAATAGCTGATGGCA
>CAKPXW010000199.1 GCA_934202505.1 uncultured Bacilli bacterium
ATTTATAATACCAACATTTCTGAGGATTTTCTAATTTCTTATTATGTACCTTTGTTCTAGCTCTACTTTTATATTGCATCTTTGATCCACATTCTTTGCAAAATACTAAGTCCTTTAATAAATATTTATATTCTTGTTTTGGCTTATAATATTTATTTTCAAGTATTTCTTGAACTTTATAAAATGTATCTTTATCTATTATAGCCTCGTGTGTATTTTCTTTTATAATCCAATCTTTTCTAGGAGTCTTTTTAATTTTTTTGTTTAAATAATTGGATTCAAATTTATTTAAAACTAATGCTCCAATATATGAAGGATCTTTTAGTATTCTTCCAATGGTATCATTTCGCCACTCATTAATTTTAACATTCTGTCCCTTATATTTCTTTGGAGTATCTATCTTTCTTTTGGTTAGTTCTTTTGCTATTTGTCCTTGAGAGTATCCTTCTAAATACATTTTAAAAATCATTTTAACATTATCTACAACATTATTATCTATAATTAATTTATATTTGTCTTGTTCATCTTTTTTATATCCATAAGGAGCATAATGTTGCACAAATTTTCCTTCTTCTTTTTTGCTTTTTATTACAGATTTAATTTTTTTAGAAACATCTTTTAAGTAAGACTGGTTTATAATACCTTTAAGCATAATCGTATCATCTATTTCGTATCGTTCTCCACTATCTATAAAATCATTAATTGCTATAAACCTTACATCATTATCTGGGAAAAATACTTCAGTATAATAACCTGTTTTGTTTTTATCTCTTGTCAATCTTGATAAATCTTTTACAATAAGCATATCTATTTTATTTTTTAAAATATCAAAAATCATTTCATTTAATGCTGGTCTTGAGTCTAATATTCCTGACCAACCATTATCAATATATTCTTTTACAATATTAAAATTGTTTTTTCTAGCATAATTTAAAATAATATCTCTTTGTGCTGAAATACTATTATTAGGATTGTCATCTTCTTTAGATAACCTTAAATAAATTCCTGCTTTATATTCTTTCATTATATCTTACCAATAACATCATATCTGTAATTTATAAATATTTTATTATCCTTATTAATTTCAATATTATATAATAGCTCAGATAACTTTTCTGATGTCCATTCTTCAATATTTTTTAATTTTGAAGTAATTTCTAATAATTCATCTTTACTTATTGTTGGTTTTTCTTCTCTTTGTTTTATAAGTTTATTGATTTCAGATTTTAATGTACTTCTTCTTTCTACTTCTGATTGATAAAATCTTCTGTAATCTTCTTCTTCAATAATATTATTTGAATAATCTTCATATAAAGAACTTATAGCTGTATCAGTTTTTGACAATTTTTGATTTAGCATTTTTATTTGATTATCTAATACATAAGTTGTCTTTTTTTCAAATTCTTTTTGTGTGATTTCTTCAAGTTTATCATTATTAATAATGTTATTTACTTTTTTGGTTATACTTGAAATAATAATATTTCTCAACACTTCTTCTTTAATTGATTTACTTTTTCTTTCACACTCTTTATTTTTACCTTTTTTCAAAGAGCAACTGCATACTATTATTCTACTTCTTATATTACCGTAGTTATCTCTTTTTATCTTTAATGTCATCTTATTGCCACATTCCTTACAATATACTAAGCCATTTAATAGCCATTCAAATTTATTATTGTGTTTAGCTTTTTTTCGCAAATTGATTTTAACTTGTACTCTATCAAAAAGTGCTTTATCAATTATTGGCTCGTGTGTATTTAATGCAATTTTCCAATCATCTCTAGGTACGAGTTTTACCTTTTTAGACTTATAACTTAAATTAAGTTTCTTTCCATATTCCGTATTTCCTATATAATATTGACTTTGTAATATTCTTTTTACAGCTTCACTTCTCCAATTGTACTCTGAGCCACTTTTAGAATTTCCATAATCATAATATCCAGGGCAATATATTTTTTCTTTTCTTAGTGTATCAGCAATATATTTATAAGTTTTGCCATTATCAAACATAGTAAAAATTCTTTTTACTATCATAGCCCTTTCAGTAACAATTATTAAATGATTCTTATCCTTAGGATCTTTTTTATATCCATAAGGAGCAAGTGATGCTAAAAAT
>CAKPXW010000200.1 GCA_934202505.1 uncultured Bacilli bacterium
ATGGAAATTTGAATAAACAAGTATTTTATGATGAAGCAACCGGAAAATTTTGCAGTCTAGAAAGATATGCTAAATCTTTTTATAATTATGGAATAAAAGCAGAAGAAAAAATAAAAGAAAGAAAAAAGCAAAAAAATGAAAACGATGAATTTAGTGATTGAAAAATATGATAAAAACTTAGATTATGCTTTTATTTTTGGGGCTTTTGGAACAATAGAACTTTTAAAAAAGAAAAAAGATAAAGTGATTGCCATCATAGTTGATCCTTCATTTACTAAAAATGAAGCCTTTTTACTTATCAAAAATATGGTTGATGATAGCAAATTAATAATTGATGAGAAACTTATTAATAAATTAAAGGATAAAGGTAACATTTTTGTAATAGGTGTTTTTAAAAAATATAAAATGAGTATTGAAAGTAATAATCATTTAATATTAAAAGGAAATTTTGATGAAGGAAGTATAGGAACTATAATTCGTTCAATGAATGGATTTGAAATGAAAGATTTAGTATTAATCGATAATAGTATAGATATTTTTTCAAACCATCTTTTACGATCAACTATGGGAGCTTTTTTTAATGTTAATGTAGTAAAATATTCATCAATAGAAGAATATTTAAATGATTTCCCTAATAATATAATTTATTATGTATCCAATGAAGGTAAAGATATTAAAAATTACAAATTCACCAATAATTATTCTTTATTATTTACTAATCAAAAAGAAAATAATAAATTTAACAAAATAAAAATAGATAAAGATATTTCCTTAGAAAATATAGTAAATATAGTTCTTTATTGCGGATATAATTAAATATATTTTAATAGGTGATTATTATCTCAAGAGTAAAGTACACAAAATCAGAAGTAGAACTATTAGCAAGAATAATGCGAGCTGAAGCTTTAGGAGAAGGCGAAACAGGAATGCTTTTAGTTGGAAATGTAGTAGTAAATAGAGTTAAATCAAAATGCGGAGCTTTTAAAAATATAAATACAGTAACTAAAGCAATTTATCAAAAAGGACAATTTGATGGAGTTGGTAAACCATTATTTAATAAAAGTCCAACAAAAAAAGAAAAACATTTAGCTACTAAATGCTTAAAATATTACACTAAATGGCCAGCAAAAAAAGCAATATACTTTAAAAATCCTGGTAAAGGAAAATCTTGTCCTAAAAAATTCTATGGAAGTTTTATAGGAAAATATAAAAACCATTGCTTTTATGGAACAGAGACAAAAGGGTGTGAGTTTTAAATTCATATCCTTTTTAATTAAATGCATTAAAAACTAGCTTCTACTCCTAGTTAAATGTAAAATGTGTTATACTTAAATAGCAAATAAATATATAATGAAAGGAATGTAATAAGATGAACTATTATAATGTTGGCAAAATAAGAGAAAATGTCTATTACATTAATGATGAAGAATTGTGTACATCTTATTTATTAATTGGTGAAGATAAAGCTTTACTTATTGATGCAGGATATACTATAACTCCACAAAATAGCTTAAAAGAAGAAGTAAGAAAAATAACAAATAAAGAATGTTATGTTATTTTAACACATGCTCATAGTGATCATACTGGCCATTTAGATGAGTTTGATAAGTATTATATTGCTGAAGAGTAATTTTCTTATCGAAAAGATTTAGACAAAACAAAAGCTATAATAATTAATGATAAAGAATATATTGATTTAGGAAATTATAAAGTCCAAGTATTAAAAATTCCAGGACATACGCCTGGAAGTATTGCTATAATCGATAACAAAAATAAACTTTTATTTACAGGTGATGAATTTGGATCAGGCTGTGGAATGTGGCTTCAACTTAACTCTTGTTTGCCTTTAAGTGTGTTCAAAAAGTCGGCAGAAAAATTATTAAATTATTTAAACAATAATTATGATTTTGCAATTGCTTCTTGGGAAGTATGGGGTGGACATTATGGACAAGAAACTACAGGAAGACTGGGATATAATCCTTTAAATATTGAAATGATAAAAAATTATATTGTGTTAGCAGACAAATTATTGAAAAATGAAATAGAATATGAAAAAACAAAAGAAATTGTTTGCTGTGATGAACAAACATACTATGTTTGTTATAAAAC
>CAKPXW010000201.1 GCA_934202505.1 uncultured Bacilli bacterium
GAATTAGATTAGTATTTGAAAAAAAGGAGAAATAAATGAGAAATATAAATTTAATTAAAGTAGTTTTTAGTATTATAGTTTTTGGACAACTTATATCTTGCAAAAATGAAAATGAGATGAATAATTCGATAATTTCTGAAAGTGTTTCTAATGAACAATCAACAGACAGTGATATTAAACTTAGTAGTGAAGCAAGTAGTTTAATAGTATCAAGTCAAGAGGATACAAGCAATGATCAAAATCAAATTAATGAATATATTAGCTTAGCAATAAACCAACTTGATGAAATAATAACTCCATTTGTTTATAAAATTCCAAATGAAGAACTAAAAAAAGAAGTTTTAAATTATTATGAAAAAGAAAAAAATATTATTAATTGCATCAATGATTTAAGCAAAGCAAAAGAAGCTTTAAATAAAGTAGAAAAAGATACAAAAAAATTTATTAATGATACAATTAAGCCATTAATGCTAGAAAAAATTGATGGTGTAATTAATCAAATGATAGAAAAAATAACATATGAAGAATTAAAAATATCTATCAAGAGTTTTTATGAAAAGGAAAGAGAAAAAATATCATCAGTAGAAACTATAGAAGGCATAACTATAGTTTATAATGAAATAATAAATGATATAGAAAATTATGCGTTAAACGAAACAAAAAAAGTTGCCATCAGTAAGCTAAATGAAATTGTAAATAGGGGCATTAATAAAATTCCAAATGATGAAATAAAGAATAATTTAAAATTGTTTTCTATAAGTGAAATAGAAAAAATTAATGAAATATCAAGTATTGAAGAATTTCAACCAACTTTTGAAAACATATTAAAAGAAACAGAAAATTATATCAAAGAATTGTTTTTAAATACATTAACTGATTATTTTAAAGAATTAACAAAAGTTGAAAATAGGACAGCTTATAACTATTTACCATCAGCTCTTAATCCAGCATATGCCAAAAATATTGTTGATTTCTCAAAAATAAATTATGATTTTACCAATTTTACAAATATTTCCGATATTCATAAAGAAGGATATGGGGAACAATGGCAAATGGTTGTTGAAAATATTGATCAAAGCATAGCAATTGCTAAAGTGCTTAATGTTATTCAAACAACATTAAATTCAGCAGGAAATGCCGTTAATATTTACATGAATAATTCATATTTTGAAGAAATTAATTATTCATTTTCTAAAGATTACTATAATGCAGACTTTATTTATAAAGATTTTAAATTATTATTTGACATTGAATTAACTAATGATGTTAATGTTCCATTAATTGGTATTGTAAAGCCAATAATAAAAATGGAATATGATATAGAAAATGAATATAAAGAAATTTATATTAATTTAGGAGAAGATTATAAATTAAAATATGTAATTGGTAGTGATGAATATGAAATGGCAACAACATATGGAATTAATATAGCTGGACAAAAAGCAACCAGAACATCTTTTCTTTCTATTCAAAAAAACAGTAATAAAACTATTGGACATATTTATGAATATACTAGTTTTAATAACTCTGATAAAATTAAAGCATGTGCTGATTTCTATGTTGAAAACGGGTATGTTTCAGTTGTTGGAAATAAATCATCAGGTATGATGGCATTTGATGGATATATTAATGAGCTATATTTAGAAAATGAAGGTAGGTTACTAGGATATGAAGTAAAAGAAAAAATTACAATATCAGGAGTAACAGGAACATATAATACATTATGGTTTAATTTATGGGATATAGAAGGTATCAATACAATAAAAATTACTGATAAAACAGATGACAATTTATCAAGTAAAAGCACAGTTAATGTTTATTTAAATGAAAGTAGTAAATTATTATCACCTACATATAATACCAAGTTAAAAATCAAAACAAGTAGGAAATATGATATAGAATTTAGAAAAAGATATTATTATTCATATGATGAAATAAATGATAAACTAATATGCCATGAATTAAAAGTGCCAATGTTATTTATCCAACAAGGAGAAAATTTTGATTCATTTAAATCTGATGTAAAAAAAGATAATAACATAACTTTATCTATTTCTTTAAATCCACAATATTTAAATAAAATATTAGATGATTATGCAT
>CAKPXW010000202.1 GCA_934202505.1 uncultured Bacilli bacterium
ATAATATAGTGTATCTAAAGAAGAAATATATAAAGAAGTTTTCTTGAAGTTTATTGATAAAATAATAGAATTAAATTATATAATTATTGGTTGTGCAATTTTTCCTTTTATGAAAGATAAAATCATTTGTTTTATTTATAATCGTAATGAAAAAATCGATAAAAAAGCAACTAATGTAATTAAATCATATAAAGAAACTATAAAGTGCTTTACATGTAGTAGTCAAATAGATATAACATTTTCTAATAACGAAACAATTAGAATGATAGACTATTCATTAAGTGAATCTAATTGGAATGATGGAATAAACAAACTAACAGTTTGAATAGATAAAGAAAAATAATTAAAATAATATTTGATAATAACTGGTATTATTTTTATTTAAAATTATGAAAAATAAACACAATTGAAAATATTTTCCAAAAAAAGAAAAAATATTCAATGAGGTGCTTTATGAAAAGAATAAATAGAGATTTATATATACAAAAAATAATAAATAAAAAAGAAAATGGTTTAATTAAAATAATAACTGGAATAAGAAGATGTGGAAAATCTTTCTTATTAGATCCTCTATATAAAGAGTATTTAATTAATAATGGTGTAGATGAAAATCACATTATCAAATTAGATTTAGATGAAAGAAAGAATAAAAAATATTTAGATCCTGATACATTAGATGAATATGTTAGAAGTTTAATAATTGATGATAATATGTATTATTTATTATTAGATGAAGTTCAAAAAGTTGATGATTTTGAGTCGGTATTGAATGGATTTTTACATATTAAAAATTTAGATGTATATGTTACAGGAAGTAATTCTAAATTTCTATCGTCTGATATAATTACTGAATTTAGAGGACGAGGCGATGAAATTAGAGTGTTCCCATTATCATTTTCTGAATTTTGTACAGCTTTTGAAGGAACTAAAGATGAAGCATGGGAAGAATATATTACATATGGTGGAATGCCTAGAATTTTATCTTGTAATAATGAAAATGAAAAAAGTAGTTATTTAAAGCAATTATTTGAAAAAACATATTTAAGCGATATTATTGAAAGAAACAATGTTCAAAGAGTTGAGGTATTAGATGCTATGATAAATATTTTATCATCATCTATTGGTTCTTTAACTAATCCAAATAAATTATTTAATACATTTATTAGTAATGGGATAAAAGATATTTCCATAAATACAATTACTACTTATTTAAAATATTTACAAGATTCATACTTGATTGAAAAATCAAAGCGATATGATATAAAAGGAAAGAAATACATACAAACGCCATATAAATTCTATTTTTCTGATATAGGATTAAGAAATTCTAGATTGAATTTTAGACAACAAGAAGAAGCACATATTATGGAAAATATTATTTATAATGAACTATTATATCGTGGATATAATGTTGATGTAGGGGTTGTATCTATTGAAAACAAAAAACAAATAGAGATAGATTTTGTATGTAATCAATTTAATAAACGTTATTATATTCAATCATCTTTATCGCTTTCAACAAGAGAAAAAACACTTCAAGAAGAAAGACCATTACTAAATATTCCAGATAATTTTAAGAAAATAATAGTTGTAAAAGATGATAAAAAAGCATGGATTACGGAAGAAGGAATATTAATTATTGGTATTAAAGAATTTTTACTTAATAAAAATAGCTTAGATTTATATTAATAAAAATTAATTAAAGTAAATATATAGATAATTATAACTGAAATAATGTCCGATAATAACGGACATTATTTTTTTTGATATGAAATAATATAAAAATTATAATTTTATACGAATTTATCGAAAAAAGAATTAATATAAACAAAATTTCAAAAAAAGCATTACTTTCGATTAATACGATATTTTTGTAATAAAAATATTGACAAAACATGTCGGGGGGGGGTAGAATACCTTTTGCAGAAATGCAGATTGTTTCAATAAAGAAGGGAAGAAATGAATTATGAAACAAAGAAAATTAAATAAGAGAAAGGGCTTTACTTTAGTAGAACTATTAGTAGTAATCGCAATACTAGCAGTACTAGCAACGGTATCAGTAGTAGGATATACAAGTTTTACAAAGAAAGCTAAAG
>CAKPXW010000203.1 GCA_934202505.1 uncultured Bacilli bacterium
ACATTTAATACAATGAGTGCAAGCAAAATTTCTTATATTACTGGTTCTAATGCTGGTAATGTTGGTGTTAGTCAATTTGTATGCTATTTTACTATTAAAGATTTTGTAGAATAATATTAAATGCATTTAAAGGCTGGTTGAATGAAAAATCAGCCTTTTTTTTATAGATTATTTTTATAATAATTGTTATAATAATTTATTGCAGGAGGTATTTTATGTCAAAAAAAGTAATAACATTTAAAAAGCCCTTTTTGCTAAGAAGAATAGGAGCTTCAATTATAGATTTGATTTTAGTACTTATTGTAGGAATTTTTATTTCCTTTATCATAGGTAAAATATATGAATCAAATGCAAGATATATGAGATATAAAGATACATATAATTATTATGCTATTGATTCAGGATTATATAATTTAAAATATGGCAATAAAGACGTCGAACAACTTAATAATTTTAATGAAAGTAATGTTGGATATTTTTACAATTTTGCTTATCCATCAGCTAAAGAAGACTATGATTTAATGAAAAAAAATAGTAATTTATTTGATTATGATGAAAAAGAAAAAAAATATTCTATAAAAGAAAATGCTACAGAAAATGAAATAAATGCTTTTTATAAGAAAGCCTATCTTGAAGCAATAAATACATATTTTGATAAATATATTAATGAAAATTCTGAGGCTAAAGAAGCAAAGTATTATATTAATGCTTATAATTATATTAATGTTTACATATCAACTGCAATTTCTATGCTCTTAGCATTTTTATTGTTCCCATTAATCTTTAAAGACGGTAAGACTTTAGGAAAGTTATTGTTTAGATTAAAAATTATTTCTTTAAAAGGAGATTTTAAGGTTACAAAATTACAAGTTTTGTTTAGACAACTTTTAATAATATTACTTGAATATGCTTGTTCGATATTCTTTATTTCTTTAATTTATATTCCATTATCTTTAATTGTTTCGTTTATTATGATGATTGCAAGTAAAAAGCAAATGGCTTTACATGATATATTATGTTCAACATTAGTAGTTGATGAATTAGACACTGGAGATATAAAAGAAAATCAAAAAATTTATTTGGAGGTTGTTGGTGATGAAAAAAAATAAAATTGTTAATAAATCAATATATACAACAGCATATCCATCATTTACTAGAAGAATAGGTGCATATATTTTAGATTTTATACTATTGTTGACTTTAACTGCAGGACTAGCATTACTTTTTTCTTTTATCTTTAAATATGATCAAACCAAAAGTATTGTAGAAGAAAAATATATTGAATATGGATTAAAAGTATTAGATTCAGAAACTAATAAGTATGTAGTTGTTAGTGATAAAAATCTATATGAAGCTGCTGCACTTGCTTTTAATAAAGATCCAATTGCTTATAATGCTTGGTCATTAATGTTTAAGAAAACTATTTGGATTTTATCATTAAGTGTTGGTTTAGCTTTATTAGTTTTAGAATTAATAGTTCCTTTATTTTTAAAAAATGGCAGAACAGTTGGTAAATATGTTTTTAAAATAGCACTTATTACTACCAATGATTTAAAAATTAAATTCAAAAATCTTTTCATTCGTTTTTTGATAGGCAAATTAACTATTAATTATCTTGTTCCAATTCTTGTTTTAATTCTAATATTTTTTACAGGAGGAGGTTCTTTATATTTATGGTTAATTTTATTAATTATAGGACTTGCAAATATCTATACTATTTTTGGCACAAAACGTCATCAATCTGTTCCTGATTATATCGCAATGGTATTTCCATGTGATTTTGAAAACCAAATGTTTTTTGATACTATAGAAGAATTAAATGCTGCAAAATGTGAAGAAAATAGAATAAAAAATAATAATAAAGGATTATAATTATGAATGTAGAATCATTAAATAAAAAAAGGAAACTAATAGTTGCATTATCTATTATCGTAACAATAATTCTTCTTATAATTTTTATTTTTGGGGAACTACTATTTATAAATTATGCAACTGGTATTTTTAAAATATCAATGATGGGCTTTTTAATTATTTTATTTTTGGCAGCACTATATTTATTTAGTAAATTTGTCATAATGCCAATGCAT
>CAKPXW010000204.1 GCA_934202505.1 uncultured Bacilli bacterium
ATACAAATGTTAGAGCATTAAGAAGATACAATGAAAATGTAAGTAAAGGAATTAAAACGCCATATGATACTATTTTAAAAGAAATTCAAGAAAGAGATTATATGGATATGAATAAGGGATTTGGAGCATTAAAAAAAGCTAATGATTCCATTGAACTTGATACAACTAATTTAACAATAGATGAAGCTGTATCTAAAATTTATGAAAAAGTATTAGAAATTCAAAGTAAGTAAGTATTCTAGAAAGGAGCGTTATAATATGAAAAAAGCAATTGTAGCAATTGTTGGCAAGCCAAATGTTGGAAAATCATCACTCTTTAATAGAATAGTTGGCGAACGTAAATCAATAGTATATGATGAACCAGGAGTAACTAGAGATAGAATATACGCTAAAGCTTCATGGCTAACTCGTGAATTCAATATTATTGATACTGGAGGAATAGAAATTGAAAATAAGCCATTCCAAGAAAATATAAGAATGCAAGCTGAAATAGCTATTGAAGAAGCTGATTTAATTATATTTTTATGTGATGGAAGATGTGAAATATCAAATGATGATTTTTTAATTGCTAAAATGCTAAAGAAATCAAATAAGCCAGTAATAGTTGCTGTTAATAAGGTTGATGATGTGACATTAACTGCTAATGCTTATGATTACTATAAACTAGGCTTTGCTGACGATATTATTATTTGCTCAACAACTCATGGTATTGGAATTGGAGATTTGTTAGATAAGGTAATTGAAAAGTTGCCTCGTATTGAAAATAATAAAAATGATGAGGCTATCCATTTTTCTTTAATTGGAAGACCAAATGTTGGAAAATCATCATTATATAATGCCATTTTAAATGAACAAAGAGTAATTGTTTCAAATATTGAAGGAACAACAAGAGATGCTATTGATACTTTGTTTGTTAGAGATGGCCAAGAATATGTAATAATTGATACTGCCGGCCTTAAAAAGAAAGGAAAAGACTATGAAGCTATCGATAAATATGCCGCCTTAAGAGCTTTAAGTGCTATTGAAAGAAGCGATGTTGTAGTATTAGTTATTGATGGGGAAAAAGGAATATTAGAGCAAGATAGAAGTGTTGTAAGCTATGCTGTTGAAGAAGCTAAACCATTAATAATTGTTGTTAATAAATGGGATTTAGTTAACAAAGAAGAAAAAAGCATGAATGAATATATTAAGGATTTAAAGGAAAACTTTAAGTTTTGTCAATATGCAACATTTTTATTTGTAAGTGCTTTAACAAAGCAAAGAGTAGGAAATATAGTTGAAGAAATAGCTAAGGTTTATAAAAACTCTAGTAAGCATATTCCAACAAGTATTATTAATGAAATAATCTTAGATGCTTATGCTTATAATTCAACACCTGATTTTAATGGTGGAAGATTAAAAATCTATTATGCAAATCAAGTAGCAACAAATCCACCAACTATTGTTTTATTTGTTAATGATCCAAACTTCATGCACTTTTCTTATAAAAGATATCTTGAAAACAAATTAAGAGAAAGAATTGATTTTGAAGGTACACCTATTAAATTTATTTTACGTGCTCGTGATTAAAAAAATATCTACCTCATATAATATATTGGAGGTAAGTATGAACAATAATTTATTTAATAAGGTTGAAAAGAAAACAAATGTTAAAAAAAATGATATTATAAATCTTGCCAAATCGATACAAAATAAGAATATGAGTGATGAAAATAATCTTCGTGATTTAATTCACACTATTGCATCAATGGCAGGAAAAGATGTTGATAAAGATAAAGAAGATAAAATTGTAAATGCTGTTAAAAATAATCAAATAAATGATGAAATTAAAAAGATGAATAATCAGTAAAGGAGAAAAAATGCAATACATTACAAAAAAAGAAGAATTTGAACAATTAATTAAAGAAAATAATAACGTAGTAATTGACTTTTTTGCAACATGGTGTGGCCCTTGTAAAATGTTAACTCCAGTATTTGAGGAGTTATCAGTTGAATTAAATGGAAAAGCTAAATTTGTAAAGGTTGATATAGATGAGAGTTCTGAAATAGCTTCAAGATTCCAAGTTGTAAAT
>CAKPXW010000205.1 GCA_934202505.1 uncultured Bacilli bacterium
TTTTTTAAATAAGTTAAACCGAAAAAAAATAAAAATAAAATTATTTAAAAAAAATTAAAAAAGTGTTGACAGTAAAACCTGACTTTAGAAGAATCATCTAAAATCTTGTGCTAAAGGGGAAAAGATTCCAACTTTTTAATATCATCAAGAGATAAAAAATAATTATCAATAGGCAGTTTGATGTAATTAAATATCAAACTGTTTTTTTGCGTTTGGCTAAGTAGATTGATATAACAATTATCAGCTTTTACTACTTGAAATTTTCTAGCAAAATCAAATAATTGATTAGAAGGAATTTTATCTTTGAAAACTTTTAATTCTAATATTCTCATTAAAAATAATGCTGTGTAGCAAATTAAAAAATGACCATATATTGAATTTTGCTTAGAAACAAAAACCGGTCTAGCAATTAAATTTGTTTTTAATATTCTAAAAGATTCTTCTATTCTCCATAGATTCTTATATACTTTACAAACTTCATCATCTTTCATTTCAATTTCTGAAGTGACAAGCATGTTATAACCACAATATTTTAAATCTTCTTCAATTTTTTTAGTATTTAATATTTTATCAATGTTATCTGATTTAATGACGCCATCTTCACCAATAGAAACAATAGTTAGATATTTTGCTAAATCACCTAATTCTTTTCTTTTGACCCCAGATGCGGTAAGTGATTTCAGCTTTTCTACTTCATTATTAATTTCTAACTTGTGTTTTGCTTCTAAACTTTTAGACCAATATACAATTCTTTTTTGCTTAGCCTTATAACTGACTTTTTTTCCATTCTCATCATTACGATAAAGTAGAAATTCATCTATACAAGATTTTATTTTAAATATTACTTCGTTATTTTCTCTTGTTTCTTTATAATTGTTTTGCAAGTTGACCCATGCTTTTTCCTTTGCAGATAATTGCTTAACAGATTGAGAAAAAATGTAACCATCTCCATCAACTAATGCATCATAGATATTTTGACCACAATTTAAGCCTTTATCGGCAACTTGTATTGTTTTTCCTCTAACATGATTAGCACTTTTCATTTTGTTAATAATTTTCCTTAATTCAGGCTTCTCAGATTGATTTCCAGGATACATATGCATTGATAAAGGAATTTGATCTTGATCTAATAATAGTGCCATTCCAACAATAGGGTCTTTTCTGCTTTCTTTTGAAGGCCCTTTTTGCTTATCTTCATAAGATTTATCAATTTCAAAATAATAATTTGTACAATCAAAATAAACATTATCAGTTTTCCTTTTATTAATTGAATCGTAATGATGATTTAATATTTCAATAATATGCTCATATCTTTCACCGATAATTTCTAATCCATCAAGCAATTGATCATAAGATATAGAGTAATCCTTAAGAAGAGTGGGAATTACTTCTTCATATGTTTTATATTTAGAACAAGGAGAAACAATTCGAGCCATAGTTAAAGAAACAAACACATCATAAAGAGAATATTTAGCTTTAGAGCCTAATGTTAAATAAGAAAAGCTCTTTTCAATCTTTAATTTATTTAATATAGACATAGGTAAAATATATCCAACATTTTTAATTGGAGTATCATTACTAATTTTTTTAACTTTGTCAGTTTTTCTTTTTTCTTCCATTTTTTTAACGATTTGTTTTGCATAAGCCAAAGGGTCATCAATATTATCTTGTTTTAATTTATCATGATAGCCAATAACTTTTATTGACTTTTGAGTAGTATAACCTTTATCAGGATTATGAACACCTTCATAAACTTGATAATAATACCCCTTTTTAGTTTTAGTTTTCTTTAAAAAATAACTCATAGTTTATCACCACTAATATTATAACACAAGATAGCACAAGATAAAAGTACAAAAAATAAAATTTGTCAACTATTAAAAAAATAAAAATACCTATTTATTTATAAATAGGTATAAATTAATTCTTTCATTTTTCTTCCTAAATTTTTATTGTGCTAATTACTAAAAACGGGCTTCTTCTTCATTTATTTCTTCAAGATTTTTTTCTATACAATTACCCTTATCAACAAAATGTTGTAAGAAATATCT
>CAKPXW010000206.1 GCA_934202505.1 uncultured Bacilli bacterium
TGAGAGGGCAATGTGTTAAGCCACTTCACCAACAGGCCATAAAAGGAGATAACTCCTTTTTATAAGCAAGTATTTAATCTACGAATAGCTTCTTCTTTGCCAATAGTTAAAATTATGTCAACTAGGTCAAAAGAATTTTTTCTGCCAGTTAGTCCTACACGAATAATTGACATAAAGTCACTAAACATATAAGTCAAACCATTTTCTTTTAAATCTTTTTTATTCATTGCAAAATTTAATGTTCTTGCAATTTCTTTTAAGTGAGCAAAATAAGTATCTTTGTTCACTTCTACATTAGATTTTAAATCATTAATATAAAGTTTGCAAGATTGTTCAATTAAAGATTTATCATAAGGAAGTTCTTCTTTTTCAAGAGTATTATAAATATCATTATCCATATAACAAATATGTTCATAAATATCTGAAAACTTATAATAATCTTTTCTAGGTTGTGAATCATTTTTTCCAAAATTCATTATCTTAATAAATTTATCTTCATCTTTTTCAATTAATTTATGCAAATTAGTATCGTATTCTTTAGCAAATTCTTTAACATTATTTAATAAAGTCTTTTCATCCATTTTAAATATTACGTCTTTTGCAATATTATTAATTTTTTCAAGATCAAAAAGAGCACCATCAAGAGAAAACTTATCGAATGATAATTTAAAATCATTTATGGAAGCATCAGGATTTGCTAAGTGCCATTCTTCAAAATTAGAATTAGCTATAGTACAAAGATAGATTAATAAAGCATCAGTTGGATATCCTTGTTGAATAAAGAAATCAACACTAGCTTCAGGATCATGTCTTTTTGATAATTTTCTTCTTTTGCCATTATCGTTTTTCATTATTACAGGTAAATGAGCATAATGAGGTAATTCAAATCCTAAAGTATTAAATAATTCATAATGAATAGGAGCACTTGCTAACCATTCTTCACCTCTAATAACATGAGTGGTATGCATAAAATGGTCATCACAAGCATGTGCAAAATGATATGTTGGTAATCCATCGCCTTTTCTAATGACGATATCCATATCATTTTCTGATAAAGATAAATCCCCTCTAATTTCATCATGGAAAATAATATGATTTTCATGATTTCCATTTGATTTGAATCTTACGACATATTCTTCACCGTTTTCAATCTTTTGAATGGCTTCTTCAATAGATAAATTTCTACAAATTGCATATTTACCATAATAGCCAGGTCTCAACTTTAAAAATGTTTGTTCTTCACGTACTTTATCAAGTTTTTCTTGACTACAAAAACAAGGATATGCTTGGCCTTTTAAAATCATATCATAAATAACAGCATTATAAATATCACTTCTTGCAGATTGAAGATATGGACCATATTTGCCGTTAAATCCATATCCTTCATCAATTGAAATATTGAATAATTTTAATTGATTGACTAAAGTGTCAACAGATCCCTTTACTTCTCTTTTAGTGTCTGTATCTTCTATTCTTAAATAAAAAATACCGTTTGTATCATGAGCAATTTTACTGCATACAAAAGCTGCGAATAAACTTCCTGTGTGTAAAAAACCTGTTGGAGAAGGCGCAAATCTTGTAACTCTTTCACCTTCTTTTAAATCTCTTGGTGCATATAGTCTTTCATAATATTCTTTGTTATGTTCTAAATTTGGACATATTAATGAAGCAAGTTTTTCTAAACTAGTCATAAATATCCCTCCTTTTCATTTTGCCAAATAATTATATACTTTTTTTATTAAAATAAAAAGGACAAATTTGTATTTGCCCACATTTTATTTAAAAATTAGTCTTTTCTTGAATTACCAGCAATCATTATTATAATTCTTAATACATATAAGAAAATATTAATAAAATCAAGATATAATTCAAAAGCACCATAAATTGCAATACCACTTTGATTGTCTGTTTGGTCTAAAGTTAATTTGATTTTTTTGACATCAACAATTGTAAGAATTGTAAATACAACTAATCCTAGAATAGAAATTCCCAAAGATAAAGTGTAATAAGCATGATCAGTAATAAACCAAGAAAC
>CAKPXW010000207.1 GCA_934202505.1 uncultured Bacilli bacterium
GAATAAAACAATCGTAATCTGATTGAACATGATAAATAGATCCAGCTCTATTGGAATACAATTTCATAATACCACCTATTTTCCCTTTACCTACACATATTATAAATTGTTTTAAGTTAAATTTCAAGCTGAATATTTTACTTAAAAACATTTTTGCGTTTTTAAGTAAAGAAAAATTATCGATTTTTAAATTTTAATAAAATTGGTGAGACATTAGTCATTTTGTAAAAACTCATCTCTTATATAATCTTCACAAGTATAATTTTCGATAGTTCCTCCGAAAAAAATAGATAATTATTTATTTTATAGAAAACTTAAAATTTTCCTTTATTAAGAATGTTAATATTGCATCATTGTAATCTCTATCTATTATTATATTAATAAGGACAATTAAATGTTTTTTGTCTTTAATATTATATTCTTTGTTACAGCAAGAATATGTTTTACTTGATGAAATCAAAAAACTAAGAAATGAAGCAAAAATGGTCAAATTTTAGGCCAAGCACCTAAAAATAGGTAAAAATTACCCGCCTCAAATAAATGCTATTTCAGTCAAAAAAGTGTTATAATTTTAAAAAAAAATTAAAATTGTAACACTATTTACATTGTTTTTATGATATTCTACAGTTTTATAGTAGATGTCTTTTGGTTTCTAGGCAATTATTAAATAAACTAAGAAATGAAGCAAAAATGTTTAAATTTTAGGCCAAACACCTAAAAATAGGTAAAAATTACCTGCCTCAAATAATGCTATTTTAGACACAAAAAAAAGTTTGATATATTTTGCTATATCAAACTAATGCATTTTTAATGGTGCCCCATGCTAGAGTTGAACTGGCCTTTAATACTTACGAGGTATTTGTTTTACCGCTAAACTAAAGGGGCATCTAAAATATGATATACTAAAAACAAAAAATATACAAATAATTTATAAGTATTTTTAAAAATTATATTAAAATAACTAAAAAATCTAAAAAAACTTAAATAAATTATCATTTAAAGTATTAATATGTTACAATAATGCTATACATAAAGAGGAGTATATTATGCTAAAATTATTTACAGACACAGATACTGATGTCGATTTAGAGGTTGCCAAAAAATATGGATATAATTTAATATCAATGCCATATAGTATTGATGGAAAAATAATATATCCATATGTGGACTTTCAAAAATTTGAAGGTCATAAATTTTATGAATCACTTAGAAATGGTGTTTTACCATGTACAAGTGGTTTAAATATGGATGAATACATTGCCTATTTTGAACCTATTTTCCAAGCAGGAGATGATATTTTATATGTTCATTTTTCCCCAAAAATGTCATCAACATTTAATAATTTACATCTTGCAATACAAGAATTAAAGGAAAAATACCCTGAAAGAAAATTTTATACTATTGATACTAAAGGTATTACAATATTAAGTTATTTAATTTGTCTTGAAATAGGTAAAATGTATCAAGAAGGGAAAAGCATTGAAGAAATATTAGATTTTGCTGATAAAGAAGTATTACATTATGGCTTATATTTTTATGCTGATAATTTAAAGTTCTTTAAAAGAAGTGGCAGAGTAAATGGCATTAGTGCTTTTATGGGTGATATTTTAGGAATTCATCCAATTATTTTTATTGATAATGATGGAATAATGCGTAGCATTGGTAAAGAAAGAGGAAGAAATAAAAGTTTAAGAAAACTTGCCTTAGCTGTTAAAAAATATGGAAAAGATTTACAAAATCATAAAATTGTTATTGGGCATACCGATGCGCCAGAACTTGCAAGTTCTTTAAAAGAAATGCTTCTTGCGGAAATAGATGATAGTTTAGATATTGAATTGGTACTTGTAAATCCAACAGCTGGATGTCATTGTGGACCTGATGGAATAGGAGTGGCTTTTTATTGCATAGAAAGGAAAGATAGTCTCAATGATAGAAGTTAAAGAAGTAAAATCTTTTAAGGAAAAAAGAGAGTTTTTAAATTTTCCTTTAAAACTATATAAAGGAAATAAATGTTTTGTTCCTCCGCTATATAT
>CAKPXW010000208.1 GCA_934202505.1 uncultured Bacilli bacterium
TTTGCAAGTTCAATAAATTTAAAAATAAATAAAATAAATTTTTCCCTTCCTGATAGTGAAAAAACCAATGATTTTAATAAATTATTAAATGATAAAGCTAAAAAATCTCTTGAAAATAAAAATTTATTAGATGACAAACATCTTAAAAGACTAGACTATGAATTGGATATTATTACTAAAATGGGCTTTGCTAAATATTACTTAGTAGTTTCTGATTATGTAAATTATGCTAAAAGCCATGATATTGCTGTTGGTCCATCAAGAGGATCAGGAGGCGCATCTTTAGTTGCCTATTTACTTAATATTACAAGTTATGATCCTTTACCATATGATTTACTATTTGAAAGATTTTTAAATCCTTCAAGAAGTAATTACCCAGATTTTGATATTGATTTTCAAGATATTAAAAGAGATGAAGTTATTGAATATGTAAAAAACAAATATGGTAAGAATAATGTTGCACATATTGCTACATTTTCAACATATGGAGTTAATAGTTCAATAAGAGATATTGCTAAATTATTAAAAATGAATTCGAATGATGTAGATTATATCTTAAATTCTGTGTCCAAAAATAATTTAACGATAAAAGATGAATATAAAAATAACGAAAAATTTAAAAATATTGTAGATATTCATAGCAAATATAAAACTTTAATTGCTTTTGCTATGCAAATAGAAGGACTTAAAAGACAAGTTTCTACTCATGCTTCTGGTATTATAATAAGTAAAGATGATTTAACTTCAATTGTACCAACAATGGAAGATAGAACTGACAATTTAGTAATACAATACGATTATCAAACATGTGAAAAATTAAATTTAATTAAATTTGATTTCTTAGGTGTAACTGATGTAACGATTATAGATTATTGTTTAAAAGAAATAGATACAATTTATAATTTAAAATATACAATTGATAATTATCCTTTTGATAAAAAAAGTACATATGATTTTATTTCTACAGGAAACACTTTAGGTATTTCTCAAATAGAATCAAAAGGAATGGTACATGTTATTAAAAGAATAAAACCTACTTGTTTTAATGATATTGTAGATATTATTTCTTTATATCGTCCAGGTCCAATGGACAATATTGATACTTATATTTTTAATAAAAATAATCCTTCTAAAATTGATTATATTGATAAATCTATTAAAGATATTTTACTTTCAACAAATGGTGTAATCATTTATCAAGAACAAATAATGCAAATAGTGCAAAGAGTTGCTAATTATACTTTAGGAGAAGCGGATTTATTTAGAAGAGCAATATCAAAAAAGAAAGAAGAAGTATTAAAAAAAGAACGCAATAAGTTTATTGATGGATGTATTAAAAATAATATAGATGAAACTATTGCTAAAAAATTATTTAATTATATTTATAAATTTGCCTCTTATGGATTTAATAAATCACATGCCGTAGGTTATAGTATAAAACTTTCTATTATGGCATCTATAAAAAATAAATATCCTTTAATTTTTTATAAAGCTATGTTAAAAATAAAAAAAGTAACAGGCGTTGATAAAGAAAATCTAATCAATGAAGCTAAAAAACTAAATGTTAAATTTTCATTACCATCTATAAATAAATCTAAATTAAGCTATGATATTGTGGATAATACAATTATGGTTGGACTTACAAATATTTTAACTATTAATGAAAATATTGCTTTAAGAATTATTAAAGAACGAGAAAAGGGATTATTTAGTGATTATATAGATTGCTTTATAAGACTCGCCATAAATGATATTTCAATGGATATTATTAAAAATTTAATTTATGCAGGTGCTTTTGATTGCTTTTTAATATCCCGTTCTAATTTAATAGGAAACATTGAAAGAATATACGATAATGCTTTAATGTTTAAAGGATTAGACTATCAAGTTAATAGTTATCTTGACAAATATTCATATATAAAAATGCCTTATCTTGAAGATTATTCAATTTCTAAAATGGATTTAGTAGACAAAGAAAAAGAAGTCTTAGGATTTAATATTTCAATATCTCCTCTTACTGAAATTAA
>CAKPXW010000209.1 GCA_934202505.1 uncultured Bacilli bacterium
ATTTTTAAGCCATCATCATCGCTTCCAAAGTAATATGTTTGTAAAGCCTTTTTAAAGCTTAAGCCATAAACATACTTATATGTTTTTTCTATTTCTTCTTTATTAACATTATTTATTTGTTCATTATCCATATTCTCATCTCCTTAATAAATTGATGAGTAGTTTATCAAACACTAAATTTTTATTAGCATTTGATACTAAATCAATTTTGGCATTTGTAATATCATTAATCATATAATCAAATTGCTTATATGTTTTAGATATTTTTAAAATTTCTTCATTAAAGAAATTTAATTTATATTCACTATCTTCTTTTTTTATTAAAGCTTGCATTATACAAGCTTCAAGCATATCTAAAAATAGCTCATATTCATCATTTGTTGTTAAAATCTTAAAGCCTTTTATTTGAAAATTTATAATGAAATTATCATTTTTATCTTTAAGATAATTTAAAGATTCCTTTAGCAATTGCTTAATATCCTTATATTTAGCATCATTTAAGATATTTACACTTTTTTCTATATCATTTGATACCTTAGCAATTAAATAAGCATCATCACTAGCAAAGCTTGAAGATATTAAATAATTTACTAAATCATCACTATAAAGCTCTTTAAGCTTAATAATTTGACATCGAGAAACTATTGTTTGCAAGATTGAATCAACTGAATTTGTGGTAAAAAGTGCCACTATATTACTAGATGGCTCTTCAATAAATTTTAACAATTTATTTAAAGAAGAAATTTGTGCTTTTTCAATTAAGTCAATAATATAAACTTTAACGTTTCCATCCTCTAATGGTGATTTGTTAAATTCTTCTTGTAAGGACATTACTTCATTAGTCTTTAATTGCTCACCACTAATAATTTTTAAATCTGCATAGGAATTATCATCAACCTTTTTACAATGAATGCAATTTAAGCAAGCAAAGCCATCTTCATCCTTGTGATTACATATTAAGCTTTTAGCCATAAAAATTGCCACTTGTAAGATTGGAAGCCCTTTAGCACCACTAATTAAGTAAGCATGTGAGGTTTTATTGTTTTTAAATGAGTTTTTTAATGTTTTATAAACAACTTCTTGTTTTTCCTTTAAGTAGCTTTTAATTTCCATTTATTTTCTTCTTTACTAGTTTATATACTTGATTAAATACTTCATCAACAGATTTATTAGCATCAACAAGAGTTATTCTATTCTTATACTTTTCTTTAATTATTTCATATCCTTGATGAACCTTATTATGGAAATTTATATCCTCAAGATCTAAACGGTTAATTTCATTTTGACGATTTTCCATAATTCTTTTTAAGCCAACGCTTGGGGAAATATCTAGTAAAATAGTTAAATCAGGCCATGTTTTATCAATAGCAAACATGTTAATTGAATAAACCTCATCAATACCAATTCCTCTAGCATATCCTTGATAGGCTAAAGATGAATCAACAAATCTATCTGAAATAACAATATAGCCATCATTAATTGCTGGAATAACCTTTTCTACTAAATGCTGTCTTCTACTTGCAGCATATAATAAGGCTTCACATCTAGCATCTAAATTAGTGTTTTTAACATCTAAAATAATATCTCTAATATTTTCAGCTATTCTAACTCCACCTGGCTCTCTAGTATATAAAGTTTTGTATCCTTCACTATTTAATTTGTCAACAACCATTTTAGCGATCGTTGTTTTTCCACTTCCATCAGGCCCTTCAATTGAAATAAATAAACCCATTTTTTCTCACTTACAATTTCTTAAATATTAAAAATTGTTGCTCCTTCCTTTGCCTATTAATTATACACCATCTTTTAATTAAATAAAAGATTGGTGTAACCCTCTTATTTATTAATTTCGTCATTTTATTACTCTATTTTAGATATTTTTTTGCAAATTAGTATTATTTCCTTGTTACATAAGCTTTTTTTGAGTAAAATAGTTAAGAGGGTGATGGGAATGATTCTTAATTTAGCAAAATTTTATCAAGATAATAATTTTAAAACTAGTAAAAA
>CAKPXW010000210.1 GCA_934202505.1 uncultured Bacilli bacterium
CTATATATTTGTTATCCTTTATATAATAGCCACCACCTTGGCACATAAAATCTTTTATCACACGATGAAAAACTGTTCCATCATAAAATTTTTCATCAACTAGTTTTAAAAAGTTTTTTACAGTAATTGGTGCGATGTCTTCATATAATTCGACAATCATTTCTTTTCCATTTTGTAATTGAATGCATACTTTATTCATTTTCATTTATCTCCTTTATTATTTTTATTATTTCTTTAGCATCATTAATTAAGTATTTTAGTTTTAATTCTTTTAATTTTTCCAACCCAAAGCCATAACTAACACCTACAAAAGTCAAATTTGAATTGATAGCAGTTTGATAATCAACAATACTATCCCCAACATAAATAACTTCTTGATTTGAAGCGTTTAAAGCATGTAGTGCAATATTTATCATTGCAGGATTAGGCTTTTTTTCTACTCCTTTATTTTCTCCAAGAGAAAAGTCTATTAGTCCTTTGAAAAAATAATCTACTAATAAGTCTATTCCTTTTTGAAATTTGTTAGATACAATTCCTATTTTAAAGTTTAACTTTTTTAATTCTTCTAGTGTTTCTATAATATTTGGATATGGTTTAGTAAAATCATGAATATGTAAAGCATAATAAGTTTTAAATAAAGATAATGCTTTTTCAAAAAAATATTCATTTTCACTTCCGAGTGCTCTTTTTATTAAAAGACCAATTCCATTTCCTACAAAACTTTGAATAGTATTTACACTATAAGTAGGAAGTTTTAATTCTTTTAAAGCATAATTAGTTGCAGCAGCTAAATCTTCAATAGTATTTAACAATGTTCCATCAAGATCAAAAATTATAACTTTTTTCATTTTAATTACCTCTACGCAATTATAAACTAGAATGGATTAAATTAAAATATTAATAATTATTATTTTAAAATAAAATAGATAATGTTAATCAATATAAAAAAAATAAGAAAAATATCTTAAAGCAAATAATTTTATGTTACAATTAATATGACAGTTAATAAGGAGATTTACACAATGAACAAAAAAGAATGCGTGGCAATGATTTTAGCTGGTGGACAAGGAAGTAGACTTGGAGCATTAACTCAAAAAGTTGCAAAGCCTGCGGTGCCTTTTGGAGCAAAATATAAAATAATTGATTTTGTACTATCAAATTGTTCTAATTCAGGTATTGATACAGTAGGTATTTTAACACAATATCAACCTTTGGATTTAAACACTTATGTAGGTAATGGTCAGCCATGGGATTTAGACGTTATTGATGGTGGTGTATATATACTACCTCCATATATGAGTGCAGAAAAAGGAGAATGGTATAAAGGAACAGCTAATGCAATTTATCAAAATCTTGGCTTTATAGATCGTTTTAATCCGGAATATGTATTAATTCTTTCAGGAGATCATATTTACAAAATGGATTATGATAAAATGCTAAAAGAACATATAAAAAATAATGCTGATTGTACCATAGCAACAATTACAGTTCCTTTATCAGAAGCTAGTAGATTTGGTATATTAACTTGTGATGAAAATAATAAAATTACTCAATTTGCAGAAAAGCCAAAAAAGCCAACAAGTGATCAAGCTTCGATGGGAATTTATATATTTAAATATAGTGTTTTAAAAGAAGAGTTAATCAATGATGAAAAGAATGCTGCTTCTTCCAATGACTTTGGTAAAGATGTTATTCCAACAATGTTAAATAAAGGATTATCACTTTATGGCTATAAATTTAAAGGCTATTGGAAAGATGTTGGAACATTATCATCATTATGGGAAGCAAATATGGACTTATTAGATCATTCAGATCAATTGGATATAAATGATTCATCATGGCCAATTATGGCAAGAACTACAGCTCTTGCGCCTCATTATATTTCTTCAACTGGTGATGTAAAAAATTCTTTAATTACTGAAGGCTGTGAAATTAATGGCGAAGTTCGTCATTCCATTTTATTTCATAATGTCATACTTGGAAAAAATAGTAAGATTGTAGAT
>CAKPXW010000211.1 GCA_934202505.1 uncultured Bacilli bacterium
TTCATCTTGATTTATAAACATTACATCAAACCAGTTTTGAAAAATAATTTTATCAGCTATTTTAAAATAGCTGATTTTTTCTTTTGAATTAATTACTAATTCAAATTTTATCTTTTTAAAAGATAGATAATTATATAAGCGTATTAATTTTTTCTTTAATATTAATAATTTATAAGGTTTTCTATATTCTTTATAAAATGGTGATGTTAAATAAATAATTGATTCAAAAGGAAAAATAAAAAACACTTTTAATAAATAAATACATAATTTAAAAAAAGGTTTTATATATCCATAATACATTTTTTTTAAAAAATGGATTTTATAATTACTTAAATCTCCATTAAATAATAAACCTAGTTCATTTAATTCTTCGATATTTTTTCTAATTGTTTCTTCATCCTCTTTATTTTTTATACATTCATCAGGGTAATCATCATCTAAATTATCATAATCTTTTATTGTATTTTGTTCCATTTTACTTTCCTTTCGTTTTATAGTAAAAACACATCTATACTACAAAAAATGCTCATTTATTTATATTATTTTTTTATATAAACCACATTTTTAAAGACATGCTTTATAGACTTATCTTTATAAATGTGCTATTATTGGCGTGGTAAAAAATAATTATATTATTTTTAGGAGGCTTTTATGGGATATAATCATTTAGAAGTTGAAAAGAAATGGCAAAAATATTGGGAAGATAATAATTCTTTCTATACAGATATTAAAGATTTTACAAAGCCAAAATATTATGTACTTGATATGTTTCCTTATCCTTCTGGACAAGGTTTGCATGTTGGTCATCCTGAAGGATATACTGCAACTGATATAATGGCAAGATTTAAAAGAATGCAAGGATATAACGTTTTACATCCAATGGGTTTTGATTCATTTGGACTTCCTGCAGAACAATATGCTATTAAAACTGGCAACCATCCTGAAGGATTTACTAACAAAAATATTGAAACTTTCAAACATCAATTAAAAATGCTTGGTTTTTCTTATGACTGGAGTAAACAAATTTCAACATGTGATCCTTCATTTTATAAATGGACCCAATGGATTTTTAAACAACTATTACTTGATGGCTATGCCAAACTTATTGATATGCCAGTAAACTGGTGTGAAGAGCTTGGAACTGTTCTTGCTAATGATGAAGTTATTGATGGAAAATCCGAACGTGGTGGATATCCAGTTATTAGAAAAAATATGAAACAATGGGTTTTAGATATTCCATCCTTTGCTGAACGTTTATTAAATGATCTTGAAAAAGTTGATTGGCCTGAATCAACTAAAGAAATTCAAAGAAACTGGATTGGAAAATCTGAAGGCGCTTTAGTTAAATTTAAAGTTTATAATCAAGACAATGAATTTGTAGTATTTACAACTAGATGTGATACATTATTTGGAGCAACTTATTGCGTTTTATCACCAGAACATGAACTTGTTAAAAAAATTACTACCAAGGAATGTCAAATGGCAGTAGAAAAATATGTAAAAGAAGCTGCTAATAAATCAGATCTTGAAAGAACTGAATTAAATAAAGAAAAAACTGGAGTATTTACAGGTGCTTATGCTATCAACCCTGTAAACAATAAAAAAATTCCAATTTGGATTTCGGATTATGTTCTTTCATCTTATGGAACAGGGGCTATTATGGCTGTTCCTGCTCATGATGATAGAGATTATGCCTTTGCTAAAAAATTCAATTTAGAGATAATTCCTGTTCTTGAAGGTGGAAATATTGAAAAAGAAGCTTTTACTGGTGATGGAGTTCATATTAATTCTTCATTCCTTGATGGATTAAATAAACAAGATGCTATTAACAAAATGCTTGAATACTTAGTAGAAAATGATTTAGGTAAGAAAAAAGTTAATTACAAAATGCGTGAATGGATCTTTGCAAGACAAAGATATTGGGGCGAACCAATTCCTGTAATCTTTGTCGATGATAAGATTATTCCTCTTGATGATAAAGATTTGCCATTAATC
>CAKPXW010000212.1 GCA_934202505.1 uncultured Bacilli bacterium
ACTTTATACGCAAAATGGGCAAAATTACATACTATTACTCTTGTAAAAAATAATGGTACTGATAATGATGAACTTTCTATAAAAGATGGAGATAGTGCAACACTCACTAAACCTACTCTTTCAGGAAAAATTTTTAAAGGTTGGTATACATCTCCAACATTTGAAGAAGAAACTAAATATGAAGGTTATGCAATTAAAGAAGATACAACATTATATGCAAAATGGGAAGAACTTCCTGAATTTGTAAGTGATTATGTTGGTGTTGAAATTTTTTCTTCAACTAATATAAATGGAAATAAAAATCTTTCTATTGATGAAAGTGGAACTTTATCAGGAACAAAAGATGGTGCAATAATCGACTTTAGCAAATATGAAGGTGACAAATATATTGAGTATACATTAGATGGCAATACAGGAACAATGTTATATGTTTCAGATAGTGAAAATAGTTATCTTGTATTTAGCTATGGCACATCAAATAATCTTAGTGGAAGTGATTTCTATTTATTTGTTAAAAAAGCCTTGTCAGTTAAAGGTGTTTCTAATGCCAATAGTCTTGTATGGGATAGCACAGAAAAAAGAATTTTTGTTTTAAATATTGATGGAAAAGATGTTAACTTCTATATTGATGGTAGAAATGACATATTCTATAGTAATGTATCATTTAAAAATGACAATGAAGAAGAAATAACATTTGCTGATATCTATAAAGATTCTAAATATATTGATTTATTTATGATTTGTGATGAAAATGGTAAATACATTACAGGTTATACTACAAAAAATCAAACATTAGTTGAATTAAATGATTCAAGAGGAACATATACTGGAAGTGAATATGGAACTATCAAAGCAAATGGATATAATTTATTAACAATTGATGGTAATACATATTCATATGAATCAGTTGATGGCAATATTTATGGAGTTATCGATAATAAATTAGTTGCTTTTAAAGTTAATAAAGAAAGTAATACCTATGAAATTATAAAAGATAAATATGAAGGTACATATACAGGTACTTTAGGTGATATGGTTCTTTTAGGTAATGGAAAAGGAACATTAAATGGAGTAGATATGATTTACTATGTTGTTGATGGTAATGTCGTATTAAATGGTATAGATTCTTATGGCCTTGATGTTGAAAATAAGCAATATTTTTCTAAATCACCATTTGCAGGTCATACCTTTGTAGGAACATATTATAGTCTATGGGATGAAGGTAATTCAAAATTAACAATTGTATTTAACGATACTTCAACAATTGAAGGTACTTTATATGCTGGTTATGGAACAACATACTATTTCAACTTTACAGGAGAATTTGATTCTTCGACAGATACACTTACATTAACATTTGGAAAATGCATTGATTCAGCTGTAGAAGGTAAAAATATTGTATTAACATTATCAGGTAATACATTAACAGTTGTTTCTACAACTATATCAAATGGTGCATATTCATTTGCAAAGGATGGATCTGCAACTTGTGAAGACTTTTCTTTATAATAGTTAACAACTAAAAAGTGTGGATAAAACCACACTTTTTAATTTTATATAGTTGTTTTAAAAGTTAAAATTATTTACATCTTCTTTTGTTTCATTTAGATATTTATTCGTATCTATGCAAATCATAATTTTAATAGGGTAAAAATAATTGCTAATTATTTTTTTCTCTGAATAATAATCTATAGGTGTCCCATAATAGTTTCCATCAGTACTTCTACTATCTCTAAAAAAAGTAAGAGAAGAGTCATAATTTTTAGATGTGCATTTTATGCATGAGTTTAATTCTCCTGAAAAAGAAATATTTCTATAATGTAAATAATAATCTTGCTTAGTAGGAATACTAACCATTACACAAGTTTTATTATCATCTTTACTAGTATCTAAAACTGTATATTCTTTTTCACAATTAATTCCTCTATAAAGTATTTTTTGCTCTTCTTCAGTAAGAAATTTTTCGATTAATTTATGACCAACACTATCA
>CAKPXW010000213.1 GCA_934202505.1 uncultured Bacilli bacterium
GATAATAAATCATTAACATTGTATTTCCTTTTTAGTCGATTAATTTTACTAATTTCATTTTCAAGATAATCAAGGCGATTTTCATCAAAATTTTCAACTTCATATTTACTTTTAAAAGTATCTATAAAGTCATCTAAATCTATGTAAATAGATTGTAATCTATTAGCCAAATTTTCCAGTTCTTCATTATTTGCAAGTTTATTTAAAGATTTTAAAGCAAGATATGTTTGGCTTTTTGAGCCATTGTTATCATTATCTAAATAATTAATGACTTCTTCAATTAAGGAATAATTTTTATATATCACTTGTAAATTTTTAAATTCATTTAAAATATTTTCTTCATCTTCAAGTGTATAATTATAATCTTTAAGTTCATTGTACTTAAATTTTAAATATTCCAAATCCTCTTGATTACTTTTATTTTTTAATAAGTCTAACTTATTTAAAAGTTCATTATATATTTTGTATTCTTTTTGGTAATCTTGTAAAAAGTTTTTATTTTCAACTTCTACAAATTTATCTAATAATTCTAAATGATATTTTTCCTTTAGTAAAAATTGATTATCGTTTTGTGATGAAATATCTACTAAAATAGAAGCAATTTCATTTAAAGTAAATAAAGGAACTATAATGCCATTTATTTTACAAGTATTTCTACCATTTATATTCAATGTTCTAGAAATAATAAATTCATCTTCAATATCAATATCAATAATTTCTTTTAATAATTTTTTACTTTCATCTTTAAGTTCAAATTCTGCACTAACATAAGCCATTTCTTTACCATTTGCTATAATATCGTTAGAAGCTCTTTGCCCAAATATCAAAGAAATCGCATCAATAATTATAGATTTTCCTGCTCCTGTTTGACCAGTTAATACATTATATCCATTTTCAAATTCAATTGTTATATCATCAATTATAGCCAAATTTTTTATAGTTAATTGTCGTATCATATTGCTACCTCAATGCCATATTAGCTTCCTTTATTAAATAATTATAATCAAAATTTTTAGAAACGCCTTCACTATTAATATAGTATAAAAACTCAATATTTCCCTCTTTATTTCCTTTAATTGGTGAAAATGTTACATTTATTAAGGAAAAGCCCTTGTCTTTTAAATAAATTTCAAATTCATTTAAGGAAGATAATAGTATTTTATCATTTTTTACTACACCTTTTTTATTTAAATTATTTTTTCCTACTTCGAATTGAGGTTTAAATAAAAATATCATTTGAAATTTTTCTTCTAATTCTTTTAGTTTATTTAAAATTTGTTTTATTGATATAAAAGAAACATCACAAATATACAAATCAATTTTTTTATCAAAAAGATCTTTTGTTACATCTTTAAAATTTAAATTTTCTAAAGATTTAACTTTAGGATTTTTTTTTAAAGATTCATGTAATTGATTAGTACCAACATCAATGGCATATACAAAACTAGCATTATGCTTTAATGCACAAGAAGTAAACCCTCCAGTAGAAGCTCCAATATCACAAATTACTTTATTATTTAAAGAAATATTAAAAGTTTGAAGAGCTTTTTCTAGTTTTAATCCCCCTCTTGAAACAAATTCTAATAAATTATTTTCTTTAATTTCAATATTAAAAGAATCATCAACGAGTAAAGAATTTTTAACTACAATCTTATCGTTGACATATACAAGATTATTTTTGATAAGTTCTGCAGCTTTACTTCTAGAACTTACAAAACCTTTATTTACTAAATAACTATCAATTCTTTCCATATATAATCTCTTTTATGCAACTTGCAATATATTTTTCATCTAAATTTAAATACTTTAAAATATCATCATAAGCACCATGTTGAATAAAATTATTTTTTATGCAATAGCAAATAATTTTAGTTTGATATTTATTCATATAATGAAATATTTCACTACATGTTCCTTCATAAACAGATGTATTATTATAAAGAATAAGGG
>CAKPXW010000214.1 GCA_934202505.1 uncultured Bacilli bacterium
ATAATTAGGATCATGAATATACTCTTTTATATAATCGCTATAATAGTAACTAACATCCTGAACAATTGCCGTTCCATTTCCCAGCTTAGTTTCGTCAATTGAATAATTATCAAGTTTATCAAAAATATAATCGATGTTATTATCAATAATAAAAATATCAATAATATTTAAAATAGTATTTTTAAAATAATCATCTAAAAATGCATAAATTTTTTCTTTACTAATAAACGATTTATATAAATCATATCTTGAAGCAACAACAAATATATTTTTATATTTTTTTAAACTTGTAAGATTAAACGAAAGTGGTGTATTAATGAGTAAAGCATCAATGACTAAAACAATTACATCATCTTCTTTAGCATTACTTGAAATTAGTTTTAATGGTTCATCAACAACTTTTGCTTCTTTAAGTTTTCCATAATGTTGAAGTTTAAAACATCTTTGACATAAAATTATCTCTCTTTTTAAAGCATTTGGATGAACATATCCATCTTTATTTTCATCTTGGTCTTGAAGTTTTATTCCGCAACCAAAGCAATATAATTCATCCATTTAAAACACCTCGATATCATATTTTTTAGCTAGTTTTTTTCGATAATGTTTATCTAATAAACGAGGAATAAAAGTTATTGGCTCATCTTGTTTAGTTAATGGTTCAACTAAAATAACTTTTATATTTAATTTATTAGCAATTAAAACATCAGTCATAATTTGATCACCAATATAAATCGATTTAGAAAGATCAATATTATGCTCATTAATAAAAGTAAGAAGTCTTTTGGTTTTTGGCTTTTTTACTTCATATAAATATTTTACATTTAAACCTTCAAGAAATTTCTTTACTCGTGGTTCATGATTATTAGAAACCACATAAACATTTAAAGAATTATCAATTAAATTTTGTAGAAAGTTTTTAATTTCTATTGAAGGAGTTTCTACATAAGGATTAGCAAGAGTATTATCTAAATCTAAAAAAACATTAGTTATTTGCATAGCTAATAATTTTTTAATATCAACATTTAGCACACTTTTTGCGTAGTAAGATGGGATTAATTTTTTATTCATTCTATCACCCTAAAAAAGTATAGCATAAAGTAGAAATAAAATAAATATTATTTTATAGGAGAGATTTTATGTTAGAACCATTTATTTTATTACTTAAAGAAATGTTTTTCTTTATAGGTTATTTAAATAATCCATCATTTCAACAAACATTAAGTGAAAGTGAACAAGAATATTATATTTCTAAATTAAATGATCCAGATTATCATGATAAAGCCAGAGAAAAATTAATTATTCACAATTTAAGACTTGTAGCTCATATTGCTAAAAAATATGATAATTTACCTATAAGTCAAGATGATTTAATTTCAATAGGCACTATTGGACTTATAAAAGCTGTTGATTCATATAGTGTAAATAAAGGAAAAAAACTAGTAACTTATGCTAGTAAATGCATTGAAAATGAAATATTGATGTATATAAGAACTAACAAAAAAAATTTATCGACTCTTTCTTTATTTGATAGTTTAGGACAAGATGATGAAGGGCAAGAAATAAAGATTGAAGATGTAGTTTATGATGAAATGATTGATTATGAAGAAAAAATTGATAACGAAACTAATATTAATGTTTTGCTTAAATACTTAGATATTTTAGACAACATGGAATTATCGATTATTTCAATGCGTTATGGTTTGAATAATCAACAAGAATTAACCCAAAAAGAAATCGGGAAAAAGTTGAATATTTCCCGATCTTATGTTTCGCGTATTGAAAAGAAAGCTTTAAACAAACTACTATTTGCTTTGAAGAAAGATAATTATTTTAAATCTTAAATAAATCTTCTATTGAAATATTTTTATATTTTTCCTTTTTACTTTCCTCATCGTTTTCTTTATTAATTGTATCGTCATCAAATGATGCAAACTCTAAAGG
>CAKPXW010000215.1 GCA_934202505.1 uncultured Bacilli bacterium
CTCTTAATGTTTATGTATATTTATGAACTATACAAAAGATGAAAGAATACAAAGATTTCAAGATGATTTTGCACACCGATCAAGGATCTGTATATTCTTCGAAAAGTTTCAATGAACTTTTACCTTTATATAAATAATATCACACATTCTATGTTTCATGCAGGTACTCCTACTGATAATGTATTAATGGTTAATTAAAAGAAGAATTGTTTAATGATTTTAAAATAAAAGAAAAAGAAGACCATATTGAATGCATTGAAGAATACATCGTTTTCTTCAATGGACAGAGGCCTTCTTATTCATTTAATTATCAAACTTCTAAACAATTTAAAGAGTTTTTTTACCCTCTAAACACTATAAAGTATCTACTTTTTATTGAATATTGTATTCTACAAATTAATCAATTTCAACACCATCAACAATTATAGTATTTGGTGCTTCATTTTTTTGGAACTCATGATTTTTAGTGCATTCTAATGTACAATCTACAAATTCAATATAATTTCCAATAGATGATTGCGTAGCATTATTAAACTTGGCAATATTTTGAACATTTCCTTCTGTAATTTCAATCGCTTTAATAGTTGATGATTTTAAAATAACAACTGAAGAATAAGTGTGATCAGGTGTTTTATTTGTTGTATCTGCTTCAAAACATATTGTTGCAAAATCATTTGAACCACTAGCTGATTTATCATTTGTTCCTATTAGTTCTGAATTTGTAACATTAATTTTAGTATAGTTTGCCCAAATATTTAAAGCTGCCCAGCCAGAAATTAATGAATTATAAACATTTATGTTTGCATAAACTGCTAAACTTGTGACATTTATAGCATAATCACTGCAATAAATATTTGAATCAATTAAATCTAGTGAAACATTACCATACCAAACATTTACTCCCCTAGTGTATCCTCCACTTGTTGGACCATCTATAATAATATTTTTTAATACGACATCTATAGAATAATTGTCAGACTTCCCAACATTTATTGTTCTTCCGTTTGATTTATTTTCCTTCGATGCTGATATTTTATATTTATTACTTGTTCCATCAATAATTAGGCTTCTATCAATTGTAACTGCATTTTCAAGATCAATGTTTGCTGATAATTCTACATATTTTATTGTATTATCATTTATTGCATTTATTAACTCAGTTTTTGAAGAAACCACTTTCTTTTCAACTTTATTTGTTGTTGAATTAGATGGTAAAGTTATATTTCCATTGCTATTTGAAGCAATAACGTTCTCAACATTTGCATTATCTTTAATAGAAACAACTGCAGTAACACTATCAACAATTATTGTATTAATAAGACTATTTTCTTTTACATCTAGAGATGCACTAGTAGAGGCAGCACTTGGAATCACAACTTCTTTTACACTAGCATTAGATTCAACAACAACATGTCCATCACTTACTTCTAATGAAACACTAATCTCTCCATTTTCATGGTATGAATTACCAGCTACTGCTGTAATTACAACTTTATCTGCTTTTGCAAAATGTTCTACTGTGTCTAATGGTGCATTTACTTCTAATGTTCCACCATTTGTTCTAATAACTACATTTTGAGCTGTTGATGTAGTATTTGTATAAGTCAATTTACTTATATTATTATTTCCTGTATCAACACCTGTTTTAACTGTTACATCATCATCTGATTCAAAATTGTTCTTTAAATAGAAACTATAACCAGCATATTTTGCTTCTTCTAAGTCTGATTCTTTTTCTACAAATGCAAATACATTTAATTTGTTTGCAAATGTGCTTTTATCAGGTGATATTACATTCATCTTTTCATCTACTAATACCATTCTATTAGTATCTAAATCATAAACATAACTATAACCATTTGCTGTTGGAGTTAATTTTGTTACATCTAATCCTCCAGCTACTAATTCTTCTACTGCTTCATGTGGAGTAGCA
>CAKPXW010000216.1 GCA_934202505.1 uncultured Bacilli bacterium
GTTAAATAATGGTCGTTATGAAGTAATAATTTCATCTCCTTATAAAATAATAATCGATTATGCTCATCTTCCAGAATCATATGAAGCAATATTAAATAATAATGAAAGAAAAATAGTGGTTTTTGGCTGTGGTGGTAATAGAAGCATTGAAAAACGTTCAAAAATTGGTTATATAGTGGAAAAATATGCTTATTATGCCATCATTACTTCAGATAATTCAAGAAATGAAGACTTCAATGAAATAACTAAACAAATAAGTAAATATATGATTAATTATGAGATTATAAAAAATCGTAAAGAAGCAATTAATAAAGCTTTATCTTTAATTAAGGAAAATGAAAGTTTATATATTATGGGTAAAGGCGATGAAAAATATATTGAAGAAAATGATATTTTAATTCCCTTTAATGATAAAGATTATATTTTAAATGAATTACATCTTAGGAATAATAAAAAGTAAGATTGAATATATTTATTTTGTAAAGGAATAAAACTATGATCAATACTATTTTTTATATTTTAATAATTGCTTTTTCTTTTTTACTTTCATATTTTATTTTAAAATTATTATCTTTAAAAATTACCTTTATTCCTGAAGATAGAGAAGAAGTTAAAGAAGTATTAACAAAAAAAAGATTTATCTCATGTGGTGGAATTGGTATTATTTGTTCAACCATACTAACTTATTGTTTATTTAATTATAATAATTTATTAAAAAGTAAATCATTTACAATTCTTTTTACTTTATCTTTCTTTTTTATTATAGGTTTAATTGATGATTTAATTAAAATAAAAGGGAAAGATAAAAATGGCTTAAGCGCAATGTTAAGATTATTTTTAGAATTAGTTGGTACTATAATAATTTGTTATCTTATAAATATAAACAATTTTAAGTTTATTGAAATTAAGGCATTAAATATTTCTCTATCTTTAGGAATTTTTACAATATTTTATGCATTTTTATGTATTTGTGGTTTTAGTAATGCGTTTAATTTTACTGATGGTATTGATGGTTTATCTACAGGTTTATTAATTATTTCTTTAACTCCTTTTTTTATATTTGCCTTTAATGACCATAATGAAGAAATAATCATTTTAATACTTGCTCTATATGGTTCTTTATTTTCTTTTTTAACTTATAATTTTCCTCCAAGCAAAATTATTATGGGCGATTGTGGATCATTACCACTAGGAGCAATTTATGCTTTAATAGGCTTATTATTAAATAAAGAATTATTATTATTAATTTCTGGTGGTATTTTTTTACTTGAATTATTATCAGTTATTTTACAAGTTGGCTATTTTAAAATTACTAATGGTAAAAGAATTTTTAAAATGGCTCCTGTTCATTATCATTTTATAAAAAAAGGAAAGAATGAAACGCAAGTTGTTTTATTATTTATGTTTTTTAATCTATTACTTGCAATTATTACAAGTATCCTAGGAGGAATTAGATGAAATTTTTATTATATGGAAAAGGTAAGACAATTAAATACATTAAAAAATTTCTTAAAAGCCAAAATGTAGAAATTATAAGTTGTTGTAAAGAAGAAGAAAAAAAAGGAAATGATTTAATTGCAAATGAAAAAATATTAAATCTTAAAGGAATTACATATGCTTTAAAAAGTCCAGGAATTAGTGAAAAGGATAAATATTATGGCTTGTATAAAGAAAAATTTTCTTTCATCAGTGAGTTAGACTTATTAAAAGTATTCAATATTAATCTTAAAATTATTGCTATTACTGGTAGTAATGGTAAATCTACTTGTGTGGATATGATAAGCTATTATTTAAATAAGAAAAATATAAAAGCTATAGCTGTTGGAAATTCTCATAAATCATTATTTTATTATTATAAAAAGTTTAAATATTATGAATATTTTATTGTGGAATTATCTTCATTTATGTTAAAAGAC
>CAKPXW010000217.1 GCA_934202505.1 uncultured Bacilli bacterium
TATCCAGATGGAATTCGTTTGATGAGTGATGCTATTAAGTATAAAGGTGGAAAAAATGATTTATTTAATCGTGCAGAAACAGCAGCAAATTTTGGTAGAGAAATAGGCCTTCAATATGTTCATGCTCATATAAGATATTGTGAAGCAATGGCAAAAATTGGAGAAAATGATAGATTATATTCAGGGTTAAATATGGTTTGTCCTATCCAAATTAAAAATTTTGTTAGCAATGCTATGACTCGTCAAGGAAACGTTTATTTTTCATCTTCTGATGGAGATTTTCTAAATAGATATGATGCGTATGATAATTTCTATAAATTAAAAAATAAAGAAGTAAATGTTAAGGCTGGATGGAGATTATATTCTTCAGGTCCTGGTATATATTTACATCAATTATATGCCCATTTCTTTGGAATTGAAGTTTACAAGGATAGCATGAATTTAGATCCAGTTTTGAGTAAAGAAATGGATGATTGTCAAATTGAATTTGATTATGATAATAAACATCTAAAAATTAATTATCATATTGAAAACGATCATTCAACTGTTAAAAAAGTTATAGTAAATGGTACTATTTATAACAATCCTGAAAAAGATGCTTATCGTTCAGGGAAAATTACCTTTACTCTTCCACAAGGAAAACAAATAAATATCGAGGTTTATTGCAAATAATGAAAAAAGATAATGTTTTTGTAAAAAAATTACTATCTAAAATGACTCTTGAAGAAAAAGTTGGACAATTATATCAAACTTTCTATTATGGGGGTGCAATAACAGGCCCTGAATTTGAAAATGTTGATGTTATTCAAGAAATAAAAAAAGGTAATGTAGGTTCAATTTTAAATGTAAGTGATGTTAAAGTAATTAATGCTTTACAACATGTAGCTGTAGACAATACAAGACTACATATTCCTTTAATGTTTATGTTAGATGTAATTCATGGATTTAAAATTTCTTTTCCTACACCACTTTCGATGTCTTGTTCTTTTAATGATAAACTAATAGAAAAAGTGGCAAGAATTTCAGGATATGAGGCAGCTCATTCTGGTATAAATGTGACTTTTTCTCCTATGCTTGATTATGTAAACGATCCAAGATGGGGAAGAGTAAATGAATCAAATGGAGAAGATTGCTATTTAAATACAAGACTTGCTAAGTCTTATGTAAAAGGCTATCAAACAAGTTCTTTAAAAAGTAAAAATGCTATTGGTGCTTGTTGTAAACATTTTGCCGGTTATGGTTCTCCTATTGGTGGAAGAGAATATAATAGAGCAGAAATTTCTCCTATCTCCTTTTATCAAAATTATTTGCCTTCATTTCAAGAGGCAATTTCTAATGATGTCTTGGGAGTAATGCTTGCTTTTAATTCAATAAATAACATTCCTGCACTTGCTAATAAAGAACTAACTAAAAATATTTTACGTGATAAAATGGAATTTCAAGGATTTACTATTAGTGATTATGGAGCGCCTTTTGAACTTGTTAATCATAAAGTGGCAAGAAATAGTAAAGAGGCAGCCACGATATGTATAGAAAATGGCCTTGATCAAGAAATGGTATCAACTTGTTATAAAGAAAACTTATTAAATATTTGTCAAGAGAATCCAAAATATATCAAGTATGTTAATGATTCTTGCTATAATATTTTAAATGCCAAATATAAATTAGGATTATTTGCTAATCCTTATAAAAATGTTTTTTTAGATAATGAAAAATATTTTAAAAAAGAAGAAAATATCCAAATTGCTTCGTTGATGGCAAGTCAATCAATAGTTATGCTAAAAAATGAGATTTTACCATTAAAAAGTAATGAAAAAGTGGCAATTATAGGGCCATATGCTAAAGAAAAAGAATTAACAGGTCCATGGGGAGGAGTAAGTTCATCTTTAGATACAACAACTATATAT
>CAKPXW010000218.1 GCA_934202505.1 uncultured Bacilli bacterium
GAATTTACTTCGTCCCAATCTTTTTCATCAACTTCATGTAAAGTATCATCTTCACCATATAATGAAGCGTATACTTGTCCATCATTGGCTTTAGGATCAAAGTAAAATATAAATTCTTTATTTAAACTTTCAGATTTTCCAATAAAGATTGCTTGCATAATTGTTTTATTGCCATCTTTATCAAATACTTCAAATAATTTTTCATCTTTCATTTTTATTTTCTCCTATCAAGATATGTTTGTAAAATAACTGTAGCTGCTACCTTATCAACTACTTGTTTTCTTTTTTTTCTTGAAACATCAAATTGCAACAAGGCATTATTAGCACTTACAGTCGATAGCCTTTCATCAATTTTTATTATTTTAATATCAATTAATTTTAAAATATTTTCTATAAATCTTTCACTACGTTTGCACCCTTCTGAAAAATCGCCATTCATGTGATATGGCATTCCAATTACTACTTCATCAACATCTTTTTCTTTAATGATATTTACTATTTGTTGAAAAAGTTCTTCATTTTCTTGCTCATATCTTATAACAGTATATGAAGAAGCTATCATTTTTAATGCATCAGAAAGTGCAACTCCTACAGTAGCACTTCCGACATCAAGTCCCATTGCACGCATTATAATAAACCTCTAATATGATCAAATACTAATGGAGCTTTTGAAATATCTTTACCACCTGCTTGGGCAAAATCTGGTCTTCCTCCACCATTGCCACCACATAGAATAGCAGCTTCTTTTACAAGTCTTCCACAATTTATACCATTTTTAATATGATTATTGTTACATTTTGCAATAAACATTATTTTATCATTAGAAGTCGACATAACGAAGATTATACAATCATTATATTTATCTTGTAAAGTATCAGCAATTTGTTTTACAAGAGCCCCATCTTGATAATCTAATCTTACAAAAATAACTTTATTATTATTAATAGTTTCAATATCAACATTATCAAAATTAAAACTTGCAAGTTTATTAGTATTCTCTTTTTGTTTTATTTCTTTATCTAATAATTTTATATTTTCTTTTAATACTTTTAATTTTTCTTTTAAGGAAAGAATCATTTCATAAGATGGAAGATGATTAAATTCAATATCAATTGTTTGAAGTGAAATGTTACATTCTTTAGCTTTTTTGGATAAAGACAAATATTTATCTTTGTATTGATTATAGTCATTAATTAAATTTTCATTTAATTTTAATACTTTTTCGATAACATTAGCACCAGTTACTGCCTCAATACGGAATATTCCAGATCCTTTTGATTCAATTGAACTAATAGCAAAATCAATAATATTTTCTGTATTAGTTGTATGACAACCACCACAAAATTCTTTAGAATAATTTCCAATATTAACTATACGAACAATGCTACCATATTTTTCTCCAAATACAGCTACACACCCTTCTTTTTTTGCTTCTTCAATTGGTAATTCATAAGTAGTAATTGGTAATTTATCTGCAATTTTTTCTTTAAGTATTTTTTCTATTTTAATTAATTTTTCATTACTTACATTTTCATAATTATTAAAATCAAAACGTGTACGTGAAGCTTCAACTAATGAACCATGTTGGAAAACATGAGAGCCTATTACATCTTTTAATGCTTGATCTAATAAATGTGTAGCACTATGTGTAATTTCAATTTCTTTACGAATATCTTCATTTACAATTAAAGTAACTTTTTCATTTAAAGAGATATTTCCATAAACTGTTTCAACTTTTAAAAGATGTTGTCCGTTTGGCATATTTATACAATCAATTACATTTCCTTCAAAATTGTTATTATAAATTACTCCAACATCGCCAACTTCACCACCCATTTCTCCATAGAATGGTGTTTCT
>CAKPXW010000219.1 GCA_934202505.1 uncultured Bacilli bacterium
ATACAATATTGCATTAAAGATATATTAAAAAATTTAGGATTAGAAAGATTTGCCACTCTTTCTAATATCATTTCAAAATTTGTAAGTTTTAGATTAGGGTCAGTTTCTTCCATTGCAGCAATTTTTTTTAAATAATTAGTATCATTCTCATTTAAGAAATTTTTCCCACTATGTAGTATACTTTTATAATCACTTGTTAAATATTTATTTTTAATACATATTTTAATCAATAATTTTGCATTTTTTAATTCTTCATTTTGTACATTGTCTAATAATAATTTTATATTATCGCTTAATTCTAATTCAAATTTTTCAAAATTAGAAATATCGCCATTCATATTATTTATTATTATATCAGCAAAATTATTATTTATGTGAAGAGCATAATATAATTTTGGATATATATTTTTTATACAACATAATGCAAACATTTCATTATAGTTATTTGATAAAATCTGTTCACACATTAGTCTAAATTCTGAAATTATAGAATTGTATAATCTTTTGTCTGAAATAAAAATAGATAAATTTGCAAGTTCATTTATAGAAATATTTTTTTCGACGATAATATCTTGTTTGCATAAATCTTCATATGAATTATTCATCGTCATTTTTGGAAAAATTGGAATGATTAAATCAAATGATTTTAATCTTTCATCTGCCGTTTGAAAAATTTTATCACTAAAACAATAAATAAATTTTATACTATTTTTAATTTGAGGTGATGAATTTATTTTTAAGCAAAAATCACGTAGTTCCCTAAATTTTTCATATGTTAACTCTTTATTAAAATTATTTCTATCTAAATCTTCAAACACAATATTTTTTATTTTTCTTCTTAACAAATGAAAAATAATACATGTAAACACTGATTCTTCTTCTAGTTCATTTGATTTATTTGTAATTTCTAAACCATTCATTTTAAGTGATATACAATAATTACAAATGTGGATTGTTCCTAATATACAAATCAATATATAAATAAAAAAAGGGAAAATAATATACCAATAATTTTTTATATTTATTTCAAAAACATTTGATATAAAGTATTTTAACTTATTTGAATAAATATACAAAAAAAATGTTATAGTAATTGAACAAAATAAACAAATAAAAAAAGCTATTAAATATAATTTTATTATTTTTTTCCTTTTAATATATTTTCTATATGTTTCTTGTTTTGGAGATATTGAAGAAACATCACTTTTTATTAAACATTGTAAAATAATGTTTTTTGATTCATTTGACTTTTTTGGCTCATAAAATTTTTCATTTGGATAAACAAAAATGGTTCTTGATTTTTTTAAAGATGAAAATACAATTGAGCTTTTACCACTACTAAAATTACCTAATAAAGCAATTGTATTAATATTTTTGTCTTTTATTCCTTTTTTTAGTTTTCTAACATTAATATTTGTTGTAGATAAATCTGAACGACTATTTGTTTTTTCTGGAAATTCATCAAAAAAAATTTTAATTTTTACAAAAAAATCTTTTATTTTTGCGGGTATTAATTTGATGCTATGAATTATTTTCTTTAAATTTATCATTGTTCTATAAAATCCTTTCAAACTTAAAAACACACAAATCGACAAAATTTGCTCAACATATTTATTAAAAATATATTTAATATAAAAAACTTGTAACAAATAAGTATAATTTTATACTTTATGCTACAAGTTTTTAAAAGAATATTTTGTTTTTAAATATTTATCCAATACTAAATAATTTAATTGCATATTTGATAAACGATGATGATAATTTGTATATACATTCAGTCCTAATAAGTAAAAATAATAAAGGAATACTTATATTAGGAGATTTTAAAGCAGGTAAATCATCATTAGGT
>CAKPXW010000220.1 GCA_934202505.1 uncultured Bacilli bacterium
GCCTTGAGGCAAGGAATAAATTAATTGAACATAATTTAAGATTAGTTGTCTATATTGCTAAAAAATATGATGTTGATTCAACATACTTAGAAGATTTAATTAGCATAGGATGTCTAGGTTTAATTAAAGCTATAACAACTTTTGATATTGAAAAGAACTTTAAACTTGCAACTTATGCAAGTAGATGTATTGATAATGAAATCTTAATGCACCTTAGAAAAACATCTAAAAATAAAAGTGAAATATCTCTTGATGAACCATTAAATGTTGACTATGATGGAAATGAATTATTATTATCAGACATTTTGTCAATTCCTGATGAAAATATCAAAGAAGAAATTGCTTATGAAGAAGATAGAAAGATATTATACTTGGCACTTAAAGATTTAAAGCCAAGAGAAAAAGAAATAATATCTTTAAGATATGGATTAGAAAATGGTATTGAACTTACACAAAAAGATGTTGCAGATAAGTTAAATATTTCTCAATCATATATTTCAAGACTTGAAAAAAAAATAATAAAAAAAATAAAAAATAAAGTTGGTAAATAATGGTATAGTGTATATTTTTTTGAAACATGTAAATCCTTTAATTGAGGGATTATATGAATCAAAAAGTAATAATAACATCATTAAATATTGCTACATTACCAACATTAAATAAAGAAGAGACCTTGCAATTATTAAATGACTATCAAAACAATGATAAAACAGCCAAAGATAAAATAATTTTAGGAAATTTAAAATTAGTTTTAAAAGCTATTAAAAAAATTAATTATCCTTCCAATATAGATAGTGATGATTTATTTCAAATTGGTATTATTGGACTTATAAAAGCGGTAGATAACTTTAATTTAAACTATAATGTTGTTTTTTCAACTTATGCAATGCCAATGATCATTGGAGAAATTAAAAGATATTTAAGAGATAATTGCAATGTTAAAATAAGTAGACAAATCAAAGATTTAGCTTATAAAATTTTAAAATTAAAAGAAGAGTATTTACATAAATATAATAAAGAAATTTCTATAGAAGAAATGGCAAAAATACTAAATGAAGATGTTTTTTCTATAAATGAAGCTTTAAATTCTTTAAATTGTGTTGTTTCTCTTGAAGATCCAATTTATGTAGATAATGGTGAAACTTTATTATACGAAGATCAATTAGCAAATAATGAAAATATTAAAGAAGAAATTGTTAATTCCATAACATTAAAAAATGGGTTAGCAAAACTTAAAAAAACTGAGCAAGATATTATTTATAAACGTTATTTTGAAGAGCAAACACAAGAAGAAATAGCTAAAGAAATGATGATTTCTCAAGCTCAGGTTTCTAGAATGGAAAAAAATGCTATCAATAATTTAAAAAAATGTTATACAGAAAAGTTGAATTTAAGAAGAACACTTGGCTGGTTTATGAATGAGGGAAGTGCTCCAATGGGAGATTATTATAGTGATACCTGTTTATTTCACACAGGGTTTACTGGAACTTCGATTTATATTGATTATAAAAGAGAAGTGTCAATCATTTTATTAACCAATCGAGTGCATCCAACAAGAGAAAATACAAATATAACTCATATACGCAACATAACTCATAATTTGTTGTTAAAAAAATATGACGAAGCCATCATATCATATTTTATATTAATTCAACTCAAAGCTCTAAAAATTTCTTATTATTTGGATTTAGCCGAATGTTTTTTAAAATTAGGCCAAAAAGAACCCAGCATGCAATGTTGTGAAGCCATTATTATCATGGCGAAAGATCCAACTTATGCTCAAGAAAACAAAGATGCTAACATCTGCCTTGATAAGGCTAATAAATTGCTCAAGTC
>CAKPXW010000221.1 GCA_934202505.1 uncultured Bacilli bacterium
GAAAATGATATTCAAAAATATGAAATTGAAATAGTTTCACTTGAACGTCAAGATAAAATTGCCTCTAAGGGTATTTCCTTTAAAATCACTGATAAAAATTTAGTAAATAAAGCAGGTGGCATTGTCCAAGGAATGAGTGGATCTCCTATTATCCAAAATGGAAAAATAGTTGGTGCAGTAACTCACGTCCTTGTCGATAATGTAAAAAAAGGCTATGGAATTTATCTTGAAACAATGTTAAATGTATGTAATATCGGAATTTAATTTCCTATTTCACTAAATAATTTTGAAAAATAAGACGAAATATTGAATAAATTGACAATAATTTTGTCTTTTTATTTTGAATTTTTTTATAATGAAAAACGTGAGGTCAGATAAATGTTAGAAAATAGTGTGGTTATTCTAGATAATGATCTAGATGTAGTTGAAAATTTAAAAATTGAATTAGAAAGGAATTATCAATTTCAAATTAAAGAGGTTTTTGATGATAGTAAAACATTTTTGGATTTTCTTTTTATGAATGATAATCATTATAAATTTTTGATTATGGATTTATTTTTATCAAAAGTTGATGGACTGGAAATAATAAAAAGAATTAAAAGCAAATATTCCAATACTTTTGATAAAGTAATCGTAACTGGTGCGATGTGTAATGATGATATTTTAAAAACATTATCTTATTATGGAGTTACTTATTTTATGTTAAAACCATATAATCCAGAAACATTAGTAGATAAAATGAAAACTTTTATTAATATGGAAAATTCCAATGTAATATTAAATGATAATAGTCAAAATTTAACATTACAAAAAGATATTACTAATATCTTACATGATGTAGGAATTCCAGCTCATATAAAAGGATATACCTATTTAAGAAAAGCAATATCTCTTGTCTTTTATAATCAAGATTATTTAGGACAAATTACTAAAACTTTATATCCTGAAATTGCTCATTTTTTCAATAGCAGTTCTTCAAGAGTAGAAAGAGCAATAAGACATGCAATTGAAATTGCTTGGAATAGAGGCAATATTGAATATATTGATAAAATATTTGGCTTTACTGTTTCAGCTGAAAAAGCAAAACCAACAAATTCAGAATTTATAGCAATGATTGCTGATAAATTAATTATTGATTATAATTTAAGAAATCATCGTCAACCATTTGTTTGTATTAATTGATTATATAAATCAAAATGAATGTTTTATAAAATAAAGATAAATTTTTATTTATTATTTAAGTTTGATTTGTTATAATCAACACGAGGTGTTGCAAATGAAAAATTGGTTAAAATATTATTTTTTAGGTTTTTTCTCAAATAAATATTCTAAAGAAGGTGCAAATCGTTCTTTTTGGAATGTTATTTTATCTTTATTTTTAACAATCGTAATCTTATCTGGTTTCTTTACTGGAGGATTTATGAATAGTTATACCAAGCATTACAAGGAAGCTACAAATTATCGTGACTTTGTTAATAATGCATTTTATAATGAATCATCACATAGAATTAATTTAGTTGCTAGTAAAGTTAAAGATAATGTTACTATATCTGGTGTTGAACAAATAAGTAATCGTGATTTATCATTAAATCCAATTAATACTTTTAAGAATGATTCAGATAAAAAAGAATATGGAATTAATGATTGCAATTTAATTGTTGATATGCGTAATGCCAATGATGTATTTGTAGAATTTTCTTTGACTTTTTATGGTAGTGATGAAACTAAAGAAATTTCATTTGAAGAATTTGCTAAACTTGATTCTAAAGATGGATATACTAATTATAAATATGTTCCAACTGATAATGAAATTGATGTTGAGGA
>CAKPXW010000222.1 GCA_934202505.1 uncultured Bacilli bacterium
CAAATTTATTAAAAGCAGTTACTAATGGGCAAATTGCTTGCTTTTATGATTTAGATGGTAGGTTAATAGTAGCAGGAATAATAGATAAAATTTTTAAAAATGGTAAGGAAGTTAAATTAAATTAATGGAAGATATAAATGACTTAATTGAATTTTCTGGGTTCATAACCTTTTATAAGTTTTCAAATGAGGAAACTGGGTATCATATTGCTTTATTTAAAATAGATGATAATAAGCAAGAGCGAACAATTACGATTGTTGGCTATTTTCCTCATTATAATAAAGATGAAGCCCTTGATATTAAAGTTAGGTCAATAAATCATCCAAAATATGGATTACAATTTGAAATTGTTGAAATACTTAAAAGACTACCTACTACAATGTCTGGAATTGTAAAATTTTTAAGTAGTAGTTCTTTTAAAGGTATTGGAAAGAAAAAAGCACAAGCAATTTTTGATGCATATAAAGAAGAAACTTTAGATAAATTAATTAATGATCCTTTAGCTTATGAAAAATTAATTGATGATAATATCATAAATGAAGAACAAGCTAATGTTATAAAAGAACAATTAAAGAATTTTGATTTTAAAAGTAATGCCTATCAAATAATGTTAAGATATGGCTTCTCTTTAAAAAACATTATGAAAGCTGAAGCTGTTTATAATGAAAATTTAAATGATGTAATCAAAAATAATCCCTATCAATTAATAAATGACATTGAAGGGATAGGATTTAGAACTATTGATAAATTAGCTGCCAACATGAATATTGAAAAAGATGATCCAAGAAGAGTAAAAGCAGCTATTTTATATGTAATATTAGAAATATGTAATAGTAAAGGTAATACTTATACAACATTAGAAGAAATAAAAACTGGCTTAAATAGATTAATAAAGATAGAAAATGATAAATTTACTCTTTATTTAGATGAACTTATAAAAAGTGATTTAATTATTTGTGATAATAAAAAATATTATCATAAAAAATATTATGATTCTGAAATTTCAATTGCTAAGCATTTAAAGACATATATAAAACGGAATATTAATAAAGAAAGATTGGATAAATTATTTAATGATTTAATAATGCAAATTCAAGAAGATGATGGAATTACTTATTCTAGTGAGCAATTAGAAGCTATCTATAATGTATTAAGTAATGGCATATCTATAATTACTGGTGGCCCTGGTACTGGAAAAACAACTATTTTAAATGCCTTAATAAAAATGTTTAAAATGTTGTATGGTCAAGATGTTCATATTTCTTTATGCGCTCCCACTGGAAGAGCAAGTAAAAGAATGGCTTTGTTAAGTCATAATATGGCGTGTACAATTCATCGTTTGTTAAAATGGGATTTGCATAGCAATACTTTTATTTACAATGAAAATAATCGTTTAAAAACTGATATTATAATTGTTGATGAATTTTCAATGGTTGATACTTTATTATTTGATTCTTTATTAAAAGGAGTAAAAGATGTTTCACAAATTGTATTAATTGGTGATGATGGCCAATTACCTTCAGTTGGGGCAGGAAATGTTCTATATGATTTACTTCATACTGATTATATAAATGTAAATAAATTAAATCATATTTATAGACAAAGTGAAGGAAGCAACATAGTTGATTTAGCATACCATGTTCGTAATTCAACTCTTGATGAAACTTTCACCTTCAATAAAGATGTAAAATTTTTTAAAGTTCAATCAATATACGCTGATAAAATTATTATAAAATTATTAGCAGAAGCTTTTGAAAAAGATTTAACTTTTGATGATATACAAGTTATCGTGCCAATGTATAGTGGAATTGCAGGAATTGAT
>CAKPXW010000223.1 GCA_934202505.1 uncultured Bacilli bacterium
AAGACCTTCATCACTCACGCGGCATTGCTCGTTCAGGGTTTCCCCCATTGACGAATATTCCTAACTGCTGTCTCCCGTAGGAGTCTGGGCCGTGTCTCAGTCCCAATGTGTCCGATCAGCCTCTCAGCTCGGATATGCATCGTTGCCTTGGTGGGCCATTACCTCACCAACTAGCTAATACAACGCAAGCCCATCCTGAAGTGAAGCCGTAGCTCCTTTTAGCATATCTGGTTATCCAAATATGAATTATCCGGTATTAGCTACCGTTTCCAGTAGTTATCCCAGTCTTCGGGGTAGGTTACCCACGTGTTACTCACCCGTCTGCCACTAAGTGGCGAACCAAATCCAATATTGTGCAAGCACTCCATTTTCATTGGACCACTTCGTTCGACTTGCATGTCTTAGGCATGCCGCCAGCGTTCATCCTGAGCCAGGATCAAACTCTCCAAAAAAAAATTAAATTAATTTTGATTGTTTGTTTTAAAAATCCCAGCTAAATATGAAATTGACATTTTGCTCAGTTTTCAAAGATCTTTCATGCCTTCTCTCGTGAAAGCACTAATAATATATCAAATCGTCCATTCGAAGTCAATACTTTTTTTACTTTTTTTTAATTTTTTTCAAAATTGTGTAAATAAAGTGTCGCTTTTTCAAATGACTTGTTCAGTATAACAAATTAAGTAAAACAAGTCAAGCGATTTTTTGATAAAAATTAAAGTTTTTTGAATTTTGTAGATTAAATTTGAAAGTGCACAATTTTTGGGCGGGTAATGTCATAAATATTCATAAATTTTACATAGATATCTTCTAAGCAATTATTTGCTATCCAAAAGTGAAACACCATAATGACAGAATATGTCATCTATAAAACATAGAAGATAAAATTAAAATTATGTACAAATTTACACAATTTCAATTATTAATAAATTAATATTGGTATATCACTAATTTATTAAAAACCATTTTATACTAATGTATTAAATAAATATTTATTTAACATTACAGTATTTCTCGTAATAACTGTAATTGTTTTTTTTATTAAACGCTATAAATTTTGATTTATATAAACCTATTAACTCATTAAGAGAATTGCGTATAACAAAATCCAAATTAGGTGGATAATTCATTACCTTATTATGATACTTATATTCTAACTCGTCCAAAATTTTATATTCACCTGTCGGAAAAATTCGTAAATCCAAATCATAGTCAATATACTTAATAGTTTTATCCTCCACAATAAATGGTGTGGCAATGTTACAATAATAATATATTCCATCCTTTTTTAATTGTGCTATAATATTGAACCATTTATCCTTGAAAAAATACATTACTGCTGGCTCCTTGGTACGCCACACATTTCCTTCAGATTCGATAACCTTAGTTTTGTTATTTCCAAATACAATGTAATTATCATGTATATCTAAGACAACAGCCTCATCCCAAGCTCTATGTATTTTACCATTATGTTTATAACATTGAATTTGTAATTTATCACCAACACTAACATCGTTCATAAGACCACCCAGAACAATTATAAACTATTTATAGAATAAAAGTCAAAAAATTTTTGCCAACATTGCAACAAGTGTTTTTCAAACCTTAAATATCTCATTTATATCCAAATTTTCATCTTTTTATTGCTAAAATTACTAATTAACGTCGCTTCGGCGATTTAAATGCTTTATGTTAAAAAACAATGTTTTTAAGTATATTGATTTCCTTTATAATATTGTTTTTATAATATTGTTTTGCATGAAACATAGAAATATCAGTATACTTTTTACGTATACTACCCTTTGTTACACTACTTAATAC
>CAKPXW010000224.1 GCA_934202505.1 uncultured Bacilli bacterium
GTCCAGAGGTCGCGATCTTTAGGCAAGAGTTTTCATGCTATGAATTATTGGCATACCTTTCTTATATAGCTCCAAAGCTCAATTTTAAATGTATCGAAATTCCTAGTAAAAGAGTTTATCCAAAAGGAACTGTTCCAACAAAAATTAGTTCTTTTAAGGGAAATCTTGAGTTATTGAAAGTCCTCTTTAAGGCTTCTTTTGGTAAATACAACTTAGATAAGAAGGACTTAATCAAATGATAACTTTTATCTTAGTTATTCTTGGTATTTGCTCAAATGCAAGTGCAAGCGTGCTCATTAAGTATGCAATGGTGCCAGAAAAACATCTGTCAATAAAAGAACCTCTGTCAGTTATAACTAATCTACCACTCATATTTGGCGTTGTTTTGTATGGAATTGCATTTGTACTTTATGCAGTAACATTGCAGAGACTTCCTTTAAATGTAGCTCATCCAATTCTAACCTGTGGTGCTATTGCGCTAGTAGCTGTACTGTCTGTAGTTCTATTTCATGAAAGTTTTCCTCTAGTAAAAATTGCTGGAGTGGTGTGTGTGGTTGTTGGTGTAATTTTAATTTCAATTAGAGTGTAAAAATATGTTGAGTTTTATATGCTTGTTTTTTTCTCCGATAATTTTCTGTGTTATCCGAGAAAGGCTATTTAAGCTAGCTGATTTTCTAAATTCAAAAAAAGTTGTTTATTTAATTGCCGAATATGCTATTGCATGCATTGTGATAAACGGAATGACGATTTTTTTTAGCACTAAAACAAACAAAGTATCAGAAAATATAGTTCAAAATCTGACTGAACATAATAATTTAGCTTTTAACTACTTGTTGCTATCTATTTTAATTTCTTTCATCTTACCTTTTGTTGAATTGTTAATTAAAAAGTCTATATCAAAATTGTCTTTTTCATACAGTGTTTCTTTCAATAAATTAGTTATAAATGATAAGTGTAAATTATTAATACTGTTTTTTACTACCATTTTTTTTGTTGTCCACTATCTTTTAAGAATGACTGATAACAGCATTTGGGGAGATGAAGGACTTGTAGTTATTGCTGCAAGAAAAAATTTTGCTGATATGCTAGAGTTTGTTGCTGATTATGGTCACTCTCCATTTCATTATGCATTTGCATGGATTCTAGTAAAGCTATTTGGAGAAAATGGATTTATTGTACATATCTCTGCTTCATTACCATATTTTATATTATTGTTTATCTCTTTAACCTCTGTCAGAAAAAACTTCGGCTTTAAGGTATCATTATTATTTATATTGCTACTATCTTTACTTGATTGTGCTACTATCTACAACTGTGAAGTAAGGATGTACGCTTGGTGTGAGCTTTTTATATTCTTAATGTATTGGTATACATACAAGCTCTATAAACATCCCAAAAGCTTGCTTAATCTAATACCAATCACAGCTTTCTCATTTATGGCTGCCATTAGCCATTACTTTGCCTTAGCTACTGTTGGCATAAATTACTTATTTTTAGTAATATTTTATATAAACAAAAATAAGACAATAACTTTAAAGATCATATTTTCAGGTCTTATCGTTCTATTGATTTTGACGCCTTGGATATTTTATGCAAAAAAAATACATGGGGTATTCATTTCAAACTACAGAATTCCTTTGGTCAAATTTAAAGACTGTGTTAATTTTATATTTTCAGGAAATTTACTTCCTATAATTTCACCTGATTCAAAAACATTTAATGCTCCTAATCCAGCTA
>CAKPXW010000225.1 GCA_934202505.1 uncultured Bacilli bacterium
CAATTGTTTTTACCTGAAACACTATTGTTTGCTGATAAAATTGCTTTATCTATTACTTTTTGAAAATTTCTCCAATCACTGTATTTCAATACTTTTTGTAACTCGCGAGCAAACCAATACTCATTACCACACTCATCAATATGTTTTATATCTTCAAAAACATTATTAGAATACACATCTACTATTTCTTTCATTTCTATATTCACCCCCCAATGCAATTAACAACTACATGTCTTTATAATAATCTTTAACAAAAGCAATAATATCCCCATTATTCTCTCTTACCTTAAAGTCCTCTAATAGCTCATCTAACGAAAAATACTCACCATCAATATCAGTACCATCTATTTCATAAAAATAGTGATGATATATTCTATTTTCACTATGTGATACTGAATATTTCTCATGTACTTTTTCAAATAAAAACTTTACATTATTAGTATGATACTTCTCTTTAATCTTTTCTATATCATTTCCTTTTATATTTGAAAATAAATACATCCCCATCTATCATCATAATAATTTAAATATTTATTATCTCTCTTTATCAATATAATCGAATGAATATGTTCCATTTCTTTCCTCCTTACCAACTATCATCTATAATAAGTAATACCATAATTAATAAACTAAATCAATAAAATTAACTAAATATATTCTTATTTAAAAAGTATTATTAGCATTTCACACTTAATCTCATATTATTACACTAATCTTTTTCTTTTTATATTTAAACTTTTTTGAGCCATACAATAATATATGCAAATCTTATAACCAGCATATCCATACATTTTATCTAAACCAGAATAAGTATATCCTAAATAACCATTTTTTAATCCTAAAGACTTTAAATACTTAGTTCCTAAAACAACCATATTTACACCAATATGTCTTCCACGATACTTATGAGATACTGTCGTACAACCAACGCTTCCCAAACCTTTCGCTTCAGTTTCAATAGATATTATTAATGTTCCACACACTTCGCCATTAACTACTGCAATTAAAACTTTTTGACTAGATTCTGCTTTATATAGTTCTTTATTTTTATAATATTGACTAAAAGCTTGTTCAGCATCATCTGTACACTCTACAATCTTATCAATATCATTTACATTTGCAAATCTATATTCAACTCCGTCAACTATATCTCCAATAGATTGCCCAGGAAAATTTACTTTATCCAAGTCCACCCTCATATCAAAGCAATTAGCATCTTTCCACGAATGAACATATCCCCTCTTACGAAAAAAATTGTATGAATCATCACTAACATCATGGCATATAAAATCATCATTTAATTCTTCCTCTAAAGGTTTTGTTGCCATAGGTATTCCAGGCATCAAGTAATTATCTCCTACCCCAATAATAACGTTATCATAACCTTTACTAGCAATATACTCCTCAGATTTATTTAATAAAGTTGTACCTATTCCTTTTTTTCTATATTCCTTATCTACACACATCATTAAAATTACATTCTTATTTATTATAGATGAGGCAATTAAATTACCACTTTCATTAGTTAAATCTATAAACTTATTATTTGAATCATTAATAATTTTAAATGCTTCATCATCACTTCTAACAATAAAAGGAAAATTTCTTCTAAATAGTTCATAGCGTTTATTCATCATTACCATCTCACTACCTTTATATCTCTAAATCTACTTAAATTATACCAAACATCACCATATTATTCCATAATAAAAGCACTATTTTTATTAAATAATGCT
>CAKPXW010000226.1 GCA_934202505.1 uncultured Bacilli bacterium
AAATAAAGGCTATGATTTAATATTTATTAACTCAAAATCAAAGGATTATTCAAGCTATGCAGAATTTTGTGAGCTAAGAAATATTGCGGGTATTTTTGTTGTTTCTGCAAGCAAGGATGATATATTATTAAAAGAACTTGTTTACGATAACTCATTTAAGGTTGTTGCTACTGATTACATTAATGATGATGTCCCAACAGTATTATCAGATAATTATGATGCTGTTAATCAATTAATAGAATATTTTAAAAAATGTAATTTTAAAAATGTTGGGATTTTATGCATTCCTAATGGTGTTAGAAGTTTTAAAGAAAGATATAACGCATTTTTGAGTGAATGTATCAAAAATGATATTAAAGTTGATAATGAAAATATAATTATTGCTGCAGATTATTCTTTTTCAAGTGCTTATAAAGCAATGACTAATTATTTAAAGAATAAAAAAGAACTTCCAGAAGCAATTTTTGCTCTTTCTGATATTTTTGGAGTTGCAGCAATTAAAGCCTTAACAGACTTTAATTATAACGTACCTAATAATTGCTCTATAATTGGCTTTGATGATATTGAGCTTGGAAGATACGTAACCCCATCTCTTTCAACTTTAAAGCAAAATACAAAGGAGATTGGCGAAACAGCAGCAAAAATTCTACTTGGCCAATTAAATGGAGTAGAACTTACAGAAAAAATCACTCGTGTTAAAACAACACTTATTATAAGAAATTCATCAAAAGGAGTACAATAATGAATAAAAACAATTTAATTTTGTCTTGCTTAGTATCTTTACTTATTACATCCTGCGGTGTTGAAAGTTCAACAATAGATAGCACATCTATTTCTGATATTTCACAATCAAGTAATGATACCGGAGAAAGCCCTATTTTTAAAGGCAATAGAGACTTTATTTTTGCTGTGGATGAACAAGCTCTTCCACTTGTTGTTGCAAATTATGATTTTATCGCAAAAACAACAGCAAATGATAAAGAAGATGGCGATTTAACAAATAAAATTTCTTTTTCAATTTATAACTATTATACTAAAGAAAAAGTAAGTGTAATTGACTTATCAATAGATGGAAAATATATATTAAACTATTATGTTGAAGATAGTAATGGTAATGGAACGTTGGAAAGAAATTATATAATTGTAGGGGATCCAGTTGCTAATTTAGATGAAAATGGTAATTTAAAAACATTTCCTAACATTACAGAAAGCGAATATGAAAAAATATCTTCAACTTATAAATTAGTGTTTGATGAAGAATATAATTATACCGGAGCTCCTGGCACTGTTGAAAGTGAAAATGATTATAATGGATATACATATCAACTTGGTGGCGGTGGTTGGGGAAATAACGAAGTCCAAATATATGAAAAAAATGATAGAACATGCTATGTAAGTGAAGGCAAATTGAAGATTTCTGTTGTAAAGGATGAAAACACTTATTATTCGGCAAGACTTAATACTTCAAATGAACTTTCAAAGAATTGGACTTATGGAAAATATGAAGTAATAGCTAAAGTGCCTCAAGCACAAGGACCTTGGCCTGCAATTTGGATGATGCCAAATGATTATTATCATTATGGTGCATGGCCAAAATGTGGAGAAATTGACATTATGGAAACATCATACTTGTTTTTAGGAAAAATTTTAGGAACAGTACATGTTAATAACTTTAATGGATCAAATGGTAAACAAAAAGGCAGTAGTATACTATGTAAT
>CAKPXW010000227.1 GCA_934202505.1 uncultured Bacilli bacterium
ATACTTTCCATCTTTTACCTCTTTATCTAATTTGTATTTTTAATTTTTCTTGTTCTTCAGAAGTTAACCATAAATCCCTACTAAGCACAATAATTTCGGAATTTTTGCCTTTGTTTGCAAGACTATAATTTAAATCGTATACTTTTTGTTCTCTATCTTTGTATATTGATTTTACTTCTTCTACGTTATCGTAAGTAACCATCCAATCTATTTTAATTTTCTTTATCAATTTTGCTAAAGTTTCATGGTCTTCTGGCTTGAAAAAATTAATATAAAGCTCATGTCCTTTTTTAAAATATGGTGGATCAAAATATACAAACGCGTTTCTTTTATATTTAGGCAATACAGTTTTTATAAAGTCTTTTATTTCTAAATTGAATAAACTTATTTTATCTTTATATTGACCAATACGCTCTAATCTTTTTATTAAATTTTTTTTGTTAAATCTAGCATCTATCAAATAGTTCCCCGTTTGGTTATAACCACCTATAGGGCCTGCCTTTAAAATGCCTGACCTATTCGTTCGGTTTAAAAAGAATGTCGCAAAACCTAATTCAAGCAACTTATTAGAATCCTTATTAAGAAAAATTTCTTTTTGCTTATGCCATTCTTCTATAGTAACTTGTGTTTTCTTGATTAGCTCAATAAATTCGTCTGTATCATTTAATATGGAGTGCCAAAACGCATAAATCGTTATATCCATATCGTTGATAACTATATGTTTAACTTTATCGCTTAATAAAAGCGCTAATGCGACACCGCATCCACCTGCAAATGGTTCAATATAAATACCATCTTTTATATCGGCTTTTTTCATTATCGCGTTCACTAAAGGAGCTATCTTTGTTTTCCCCCCCGGATAACGCAATGGCGAATAATTCATAAAACACACCTCTTTTTTCATCATCCAAATTCTCTTATATAGCTTTCAACTCAACAGATTTTGTGTAATTGTTTCCATCTAAATCAGTTAACACTACTTGAATGTTTGGATTATCGTTCAATCTTAAATTATGCGCAATTATTTGTTCGAATTTTTCACTCAACTCAAAAACCAATGCCTTAGATAACTGAGTAAAACTAGAAATGATGCATGGTGTATCTTCTATCTTTTTAATGGAAGAGTTATAAGTTTCACTATAATTTTCGATATATACTATATTAACTGCCACGCTACTTGTTTTTGTCCTGACTAATAATTTCCCGCTATTAATGGATAAATTCAAATTTGTATTGTTTATTACACCTATTTTTAATCCCCACAAATTTTTCCTTTCTATTCCGTTTTTATACGCAACTTTATAAAACATATTTTCCGGATTGATTTTTATTTGTTTTCTAGCTTCATAAATAGTATCTAGGTCAGCTCGTGACGCAATAAAATTATTAGCATTTTTTCTAATGTAAATTTCTCCACGCCTTAAAAATATCGTCCCTTTTTTAGAAAACTCTTTCTTAATGATATAGGGTCTATTTACATTAGTTTCCTTTATGCATAAGCAAGCCATGTCCGTATTATTATAATTAAATTTATCAATGGTAAAATCTAAAAATGGTTCAACATACTCATTTAATAATTGAACATAATTAGAAATATCTTCAATAATATCGTAATCTACATTATTAAAAATATTGTTATTATTATCGAACCCAAATATTATGTATTTATCTTCTTCTATACAACTATTAGCAAAAGAAACCATATCCTTAATTAAAT
>CAKPXW010000228.1 GCA_934202505.1 uncultured Bacilli bacterium
ATAATTTGGAGGCCGAATCCCCTAGGGGATTGTTCTTATCTCTTTAATTATTTTATTTGTCTACTTTGGAAGTATCATATCAAAGTCTAGCCTTTAATTTTAAAAGTTATTATTTGCTAACAGTATAAGTAATACCAACAAGAGTGCCAAGAGCAGAAACAGCACCAGCTATTATACTACCTATACCAAGAACATAACCACGGCTTGCAAAACTATCAACTGTTACTGATTCACGGCCAAAGACATTAGTTGTATAGGAAATATGAGTGATTTGTGGCATCATAAAGCATAAAATTGCAGAAGCTAAAAAGCAAATTGCAACTATAAATCCTTTAATTTGTTTATTTTTAATTAGCATTCCTACAATACAACCTACCACAGGAAGTAAATAAGCAATACATGCTAAAATTGAAAAATCAACTTTTAAAGTTCCAGATAATGCTCCACCTATATTAAAAGAGGCATTTTCAATTTTTCCACCGAATGCAACAAGAGTGCCAGCATAACTTGTAGGATCACCATTTTCAGGCTTATAAGTAACTGCATTTAAAAATAACATTGCTGCTACTACCACACTTAATACTAGTAAAATATACATCCCATACTTAGATAATGGATTACTTGATTTTTTTCTTTTTGCCATAATAATTCTCCCTTCATTTTTAAGTATAACATTTAATAAATAAATAAGCGATATGAAAATAAAAAAAATTTTATAGTTAGAATATAACCATAAAATTTAAGTTAATATATTAATAATCTAATGAATTTAAGTCTAGTAAGAAATCATAAATGTTTATAATAAGAATTCCATCATCAGTATAATGTTTAAGTTCTGGATCATAAGTAATAATCTTCTTAAAGTTATCTTTAATATTTAGTAATGAACGACTTTTTTGAAGATATTTTTCTTTATCATACCACTTTTCAAAATGGTCACGAGTTACAAAAATATAAAACATAATAATATTTTATTTTATAAATAGTAATTAACTATTAAAAAAATATGCTAAAATAATTAAAGGGGAGAGACATGTGGAAATAAAACCATTAAGTATAAAATTATGAAGACAATAAAAGCAACAACAATTAAGATTTTATTAATATTCTCTATAATATTTACATGGCTTTTAACTTATACACAAAATTATTCTTTAAGCAATTTTAATTTATTAGCAAAAGAAAATAATTTACAAACTACAAAACAAAGTGAAAGAAATAGTTCATATGAATATGTTATTGATAAATATGATGTTAATATAGTTGTAAATGAAAATAATACTTTTGATATTATTGAAACAATAGATGTTTATTTTAATGTAGAAAAGCATGGAATATATCGAAATATTCCTTTAAAAAATAAAATAGTAAGATTAGATGGAACATCTTCAACTAATAAAGCTTTAATATCAAATTTAGATGTTAATAATGAATATGAATCCACAAAAGAAAATGGTTATTTAAAATTAAAAATAGGTTCATCTGATATAACTTTAATAGGTAATAAGCAATATATAATAAAGTATAATTATAATATTGGAAAAGATCCTATTAAAAATTATGATGAATTTTATTTTAATATTATAGGAAATGAATGGGATACAATAATAAACAACATTACTTTTTCTATAACAATGCCTAAAGAGTTTGATGCAAGTAAAGTAGGCTTTTCTTCTAAAAAAGATGGCTTTGAAGATAATAG
>CAKPXW010000229.1 GCA_934202505.1 uncultured Bacilli bacterium
TTTAACCTTTCTAACTAAATTATACCAAAATCTTAACTTAAATCAAAATAAATTGGTATTTTTTTAGAAAATAATTATAAGTTTAATATAAAATTGAAGTATGATATAATTGTGCTATAAAAAAGGAGTAATAATGAATTTCGAATATGTAGAAACTATTACAAAGCAAAATATTAAACTATTTGGTTGTCTTTCAAGAAAAAATAATGACAAATGTATTTTATTTGTACCAGGTTTATCGGGAAATTTTTTTGAAACAAAATTTACAAGATATATAACGCAGTTATGTATAGAAAATGGATATGACTTTTTATTTAGTCATAATCAAGGTTCTTTTCAAGTAATTGAATTGCCATATTTGAATTCTGAAGGCAAATTTAAATCAATAATTAAAGGTGCTGCATATGAAAAGTTTGAAGACTGTTTATATGATATAGATAGTTGGGTTCAATATTTAGATAATTTAGGTTATAAGAAAATTATTTTATTATGTCATAGTTTGGGTTGTAATAAGGTCATATATTATTTAAGTAAAATAAATAATGATAAAATATCAAAAGTTATTTTACTCGCTCCACAAGATAATGTGAACTTTTCTAAATTAGATATACATAAAGGCTTACTTGAAGAGGCAACTATTAATATAAAAAATGGCTACTCTGATAAAATTTTAAGTAAAAAGTTTCTAGGTTTTTGTCTAATGTCTAGTGAAACATATTTTCAAGAGATAACAAATAAAACAATAAACAATATTCCATATAAATCCAATAATGGAGATTTTTCCGCTTTAAATTCAATTAGAAAGGAAATGTATATAATTATTGGTTCAAAAGATGTTGGCGAAAATGGTGATAATTATATGAAAAAGATTGTTAAAAATTGTTATAATGCAAAGTATAATATTATTTTTGATGCTAATCATAATTTTAAAAATAAAGAGACTCAGTTAGCTAAACTAATTATAGACTATTTAAAAAAATAATCATAAGTATAATATGATAATCTATTTAATAAAGAAAAATATTTATTCAATGTTAGATGTTTTAGATTTTTATGAAGCCGCTAAAAACTATAGAACTAGATGTGTTTATAAGAAAAATGGGGGTAATATTTGAAATAGATAATTATATCGAACCTAAAATGCAACTAGTTGGAATTGAGGGAAAAAGGTCTAAAGTAAACAAAGTATATAATAATTTAAAAGAAATTATTATGCAATAAAAGTTTTTACCAGTTATTGAAGAATAATTGGTATTTTTTTAGAAAATAATTAATAAAAATTAATATGAGGTGCAAATGAAAAAAATTGTTTTTATATTAATTTCTTTATTTAGTTTTATTTTTATAAAAAATGTAAGTGCTGTGGAAATGGAGATAAGTGCAAAAAGTGCTATTTTAGTAGATTTTAATACAGGAAAAGTATTATATTCAAAAAATGAAAATGAACCACTCGCAATGGCTTCGATGACAAAGGTAATGAGTATGCTTTTGATAATGGAAAAAATTGATGATTGTTCATTAAAATATGATGATATTGTAGAGATTTCCACCGAGTCCTCTTCGATGGGAGGTAGTCAAATATTTTTAAATCCTGGCGATAAATATAAAGTAATAGATCTTTTAAAAGGTGTTGCTATGGCATCCGCTAATGATGCAGTTGTCGCTTTAGCGGA
>CAKPXW010000230.1 GCA_934202505.1 uncultured Bacilli bacterium
ATACAAATACTCTATTACTAACATTATATATTTTAAATTGCTTAATAAATAGTCTTTATATTTTATAGTTTTACTCATATACGAAAGTAATTCTTTTGCACTGCACGGATGAACCATTTTACACAAGCATTTATATATTTCATTAAAATCTTCTGGTTCAAAATATTCTGTGAATATTAAACTACATTTTTCTACTAATACTTTACGCAATTCTCCCGGTGATGTATCTAACGTAATTTTAATTTCTTTGTCATATGAAGTTGCAATTATATAAATAATATTTTCATACAATGTTCTTAAAACTGTAGCAGCATTTAATAAATCTTGTCTATCTATAAATTCATTAACTATTTTAAAATCACAAGTAATTTTATTATATAAATTTCTTGACTTATTATATTTACTTATTTTTTTAAATTCAAAATTATCTATTTCATCTAAATAAACATAATTGGCACAATTTAAAACTCTCATACATTTTTTATGATCATTCATTCTTTTTACAAACTGACTAGTTGTAACCATATTATCACCTCGTTTATAAGATTTATATCATAATTAAAACTGTAATCAATTTTAAAAAAACTGTTTTTCTCCAAATAACTTATTTTCAACTATACACAATATAACATATCCTAAAATAAATAAAAATACTACTAAATATAGATTAGTTATAAACTTAGTTATCAGTAGAAAAAAGCCTGTTAATATTGCAAAATTAATAAAAAATCCAACACTTCCAACCGCTTTAATTCCACCATTATACCATGTTCCTGTAAGTATATAAGCAAGTGTAATAAAAATGTCTCCACATACCCAGTTAACAATTGTAGCTATATTTGAATCTTTAATCATATTAGAAAACGGGTTAGAAAAGCAGAATTGTCTTATCAAAAAGCTTACAACGCCTACTATTCCCCTTCCATTATAACTTTTACTTCTATATCCTCGACTCATTATATCATCCCCCTTAAATTTAATAAATATTATATCAAAGCATATCAATATAAAAAGATAATAATTATAACTGTTCATAAATATTTATAGCAACAGTAACTATCTAGCAAAGAACCAGTTTAACTTATTTTAATCTTTATTTTCGATGGTTGAATAGTATATTTATAAAAAGATTCATCGAGATCCATTTTTAAATTTACTTCATATATACCTGTTTTTGCATACTCTTTTAAATCAAGATAAATAGTTGTATCTTCTAATTCACCTAATGTTTTATCTGTTCCGCTTATTTTGACCTTAATTTGTTCTATAGGTTCAGCTAATGACACTTTTAAATTGTTATTAACATTACGTACATTTATTTCGTTGCTATTAAATACAACTTCTTTTGTTTTAAGTTTACCAACAATAACATTTACAACTATTTCATCCGTATCTATCTTTTTAGCATAAATAGGAGTATCAAGTTTTACTTTAATTTTCTTATTAGTGCTTAAATTATCAACATTAATATATAAACTAAATACATTTATATTATCTAATTTGTATTGATAACCTGTTACACTTATTTGATTAATATTTGTTTCAATTGACTCAATTGCATAATTACTAATTGGGTTATCATTAACTATAATTTTTAAAGGAATTTTTTTAGTTATTATTGTATCTGAAACGTTTATTTCTTTTTCATTGTTTCTTATTATTTTATAG
>CAKPXW010000231.1 GCA_934202505.1 uncultured Bacilli bacterium
TTTATAAGCAACACGAGCTTCAATTCCTTCTGGTACTAATTTTTTGGTTTCTACCTTATTTGATTGGAAATATCTATCTGCAGAGCCTCTTTTCATAGCAACAAGTGAGCCCATTCCAACATATATTTTAAATTTTCTTCCTTGGTAGATAATTTCTTCCCCTGGTGCTTCTTTACATCCTGCAAATAAAGAGCCAAGCATTACAGCACTAGCTCCACTTGCTAGAGCTTTAACTATATCTCCTGAATATTTAATCCCTCCATCAGCAATAAGTGGAATATCATTTTCCTTACAATACTCTGCTACATCCATAATTGCACTAAGTTGAGGGACTCCAACACCAGCAACAACTCTAGTAGTACAAATACTTCCAGGGCCAATACCAACTTTTACACAATCTGCTCCAGCTTCTACTAATTCTTTTGCTGCTTCTTTTGTAACTATATTACCCGCAATTAATGGTAATTCAGGATATTTTTCTTTTATTTTTAAAATAAGATCAATTACATTTTTGCTATGTCCATGAGCAGAATCAATTGTGATAATATCTACTCCTTCTTTTACTAAGGCTTTTACTCTTTCAAGTGAATCATTGCTAATCCCAATTGCTGCGCCAACACGTAAACGTCCATAACTATCTTTACAAGCATTTGGATATTCTTTAGCATTATCAATATCTTTAGAAGTTAACAAACCAACTAAATGATAGTTTTCATCAACAATTGGTAATTTTTCAATTCTATGTTTCCAAAGTAACTTTTTAGCATCTTCAATATTTATACCTTCTTTTGCTGTAATTAAATTTTTGCTAGTCATTACATCACTAACTGGTGTATCATCAATTTTTGAATACTTTATATCTCTATTTGTAACAATTCCAATAAGTTTATTGTCATCATCAACAACCGGAAGGCCGGAAATACGATATTTACTAAGCAATTCTTCAGCATCTTTAATAGTGCTATCTTTTTTTAAAGTAATTGGTTCTTTTACAAAGCCAGATTCATTTCTTTTTACTTTTCTTACTTCTTCTGCTTGCTTTTCAATTGTCATATTTTTATGAATAAAACCAATTCCTCCCTCTCTTGCAAGACTTATAGCAAGAGCTGATTCAGTAACTGTATCCATTGCTGAAGAAACAATTGGTATGTTTAAATAAATTTGGCGGGCAAGTCTTGTTTTTAAGCAAACTTGATTTGGTGTTATTTCTGATTTTTGTGGAACTAATAAGACATCATCAAAAGTTAATCCTAATTCAATTTTTTTCATTTTATCCTCCCGTATTTTATAAAAAAAAGGTCGCAAAAGCGAACCTATTTTTTAATTCATTTTAAATATTTGGCGAGTCAAAACACCATAAAAGTATTTCTTTCTATTAATAATAATTTTTCTAATAACTTTCATAGGGTTTCTCCTTTCAAATATTATTAGTATTATTATATCGACTTTTTTTAAAATTACAACAAAAAGTTTGTTTTATATTTATTATTGAGCAAATTATTAAACAATTATAAGGACTTAAAGTTTTCTAATATCCTCTTAAGTTTACATTATCAATATACTTTTCTAAAATTTGTTTAAATTTATTAGCTTCTTCTTCATTTATTTCTTCAAGATTTTTTTCTATACAATTACCCTTATCAACAAAATGTTGTAAGAAATATCT
>CAKPXW010000232.1 GCA_934202505.1 uncultured Bacilli bacterium
GCTTTTTTATTTGTTCACATATAATCGCTTTTTTTAGATAATATTGATTTAATTTATCATAGGAAATGTAATATTTTCTTTTTTTTAAAGAATCGTTTATTAAAAAATAATTTTTTTTCCTTTTTTCAACTACCACAAAATGATTTATATTATCTTTACCTATTAAAATTATAAAAGGTTGAATGTCTTTTAGTTTTAAAAATTCACTTAGTTCAACTTCTATACTTTCTACTATAAAAAAATATTTTTTTAAAACATTTTCCATATTTATAAAGGAAGTTCCATCTTCACTATATTCAATATCTACCTTATCTTTAATATTATAATAACCTAATAAATTCTTGATGGCATATAGACCACATTCATTATTGTAATTTTGTATATAATGCTTCTTCATAAGTTTTCCTTTCTATTACTTATTTTACTAATAGACATTTAAAGTAAAAATTGAAATAAATATTGAAAGAAAAATATTTTTTTTTTATAATATTAGAAACAAAGGAGTTGAATATATGGCAAGTAGTTTTTTTAGGCAGTTTGCAATTGATAATTCTTTAACTGTCGATTATGGCTATACTTTTGGTAAATATAAAGGCTTTTATATTTCTATAAAGGAAAGTATTGGATCAAGTAAAAATTTATGTATTATAACTAATATTGGTAACGATAAGGAAAAATTAAAAAAGGTTTTAAGTTGTTATGGTGATAACCTTGCAAAGTATTGTATAGTTGATATGAAAGCAATGGATAGATATTTAACATTTTCTTTTAACTTATCTAATGACAAGTGTTCATTAATTGTAGAATTTATCGATAAATTCATCGAAAGTTACATAAATAATGGACTAGAAATCGAAACAATATGCCCTATTTGTAATAAAAAGATATTAGATGGTGAAAAAATGTCTATTATAGACTATCAAGGCATTCTAACACCTACACATGATAATTGTTTTAATACAGGTAAGGAACAATTAAAAGAAAAAGTTGAAGAAAATTTAAAAGAAATTAATAAAGATCGTAAGGGCTATTTAAATGGTGTTTTAGGGGCATTTGTCTTTTCTTTAATTTATGTTGCTATTATGATTGTTGCATTTATTTTCTTCCAATTTATTTCAAGCAATATTTCAAGTGATACAACTTATCCTTTTGCCGATGCATCAATGGGAGCACAAATATTCCAATATATCCCATCTTTAATAGCGATGTCTGCATCTCCTTTAATTTCTTTAGGTTATGATTTATTTAAAGGGAAAAAAGGCACAGGAAAATTCTTTGCAGTAATGCCTTTTGCAATTGTTATGTCAATTATTGGAACTTTCTTAGGATTTGGCATTGCCTTAGCAACTGTATATGCAGGTCAATTATCAGTAGGCACTATTTTTAAAACAATCTTTACCTTATTACTTGATTCATCTTATAAATCATTTAGAATTGGCTTTTTCATTTATGAATTAATTGCTATTTTACTTTCTAGTTTTTCACTAATATTTAACTTTACAAGTAAAAAAGAGCAAGCTGATGCTAACGCTTCTACTTTTGAAAAATTAGAGTAATGATTTTATAAAAAAGGTTGATTTATGATATGATACTTCCAAAGTGGACAAATAAAATAATTAAAGAGATAAGAACAATCCCCTAGGGGATTCGGCCTCC
>CAKPXW010000233.1 GCA_934202505.1 uncultured Bacilli bacterium
TTAGTGCACTTCAAGATACTAACTTAACAATTACTCATACCGCTATTTGGGATGATCCATGGTCTAAACATACAATCGTTAAATATTATGGAATGGATGAAGAATTAAATCAAATATTGATTAAAGAATGTCCAATAGTTAATAATTCTGGTGAAAACTATTTTGCAATTGATGTTAATTTAAGAACTAATGAATCTTTAATTATTGACTATAGTTCTTTAAATGGACAATATGGTTCATTAAATTTTGCACCAGTAGTTACCTCTTCACCTGAATTATTTGATGAAACTAAAGCTCTTGATTTTTCAATAATTAAAGCTTTGGCAAAAGTAAAAAGTGAAAAAATAGCATCTTTAACTGAATTATTTGAAAGTTTAGATGAATTAGATTATTCATTAAACAATTGGGGAAATATAGAAAACACTTATAATGAAGCAATTACGACTATTAAAAGTGCTCAAGATGAGATTACTTTACTTGAATATTATAATAATGCTTTTAAATTTATAAAAGATACTAAAACTTTAACTCAAGAAAATGAAGAATTGAAAGCTTATAAGCAAGAAAAAATAGCTGAACTTGATAAATATTATAGTGCAATAGATAGTAAAGAATATTCTAAAGAAAATTATGAATTAATCACAACAAAAGTAACGGAATTTAAAGAAAAAATAAATAAAGCTACTACAAAAACTAGTATAAATACATTATATAAAAATGTTATTTCTCAAATTGAAAAAATTGAAAAGGTTGAAAAGAAAGGTTGCAAAGGGAGCATGTCACAAGGAATGATTTCTTTAGCAGCATTATCAATCTTATTACTACTAAAAAGAAAACATTAAAAAAATTGAGGAGGTATGTTTATGGAGCGTATAAAGGGTTCTAATAAAAAAAAGACAACAGCTTATTTAAAAAATACATATCCATTATATTTAATGCTCCTTCCTATGGTTATTTATCTTTTGATTTTTGCTTATTATCCAATGCTTGGATTGCAAATAGCATTTAAAGATTGGAAAATCAAAGGAGGTATTTGGGGAAGCCCTTGGGCAACTAATGATGCTAATCAACTTGATTTGCTAAAACATTTTCGAGAATTATTTGAAGATCCACAATTTTTTGTAAAATTTAAAAATACAATTCGAATAAGTATGTTAAGATTAGTTTGTGGATTTCCAGTTCCGATTATTTTGACAATATTACTAAACGAGATGAGTAGCAAACGTTTTGCCAAAGGATTTCAAATGATATCATACCTTCCTCATTTTATTTCGTGGGTAGTAATTTCAGGAATTTTAACTTCCATGACGGCAAGTCAAACTGCTTTTCAAAATTTTATGGTTATGATTTTTAAAAAGGAAATTCCTTTCTTCACTAATAATAATTTGTTTTTAACTTTAGTTATCATATCTAATATTTGGAAAGAAGCAGGTTGGGCTACAATTATTTATTTTGCTGCAATTTCAAATATTTCTCCAGAATTATATGAAGCCGCAGCAATTGATGGTGCTAATCGTTTTCAAAGAATTTTATATGTAATTATTCCAGGCCTTGTTCCAGCAATATCTATTAATTTGATCTTGCAGGCATCGAATTTAGTATATGGTGGTTTTGATCAAATCTTCAATATGTATAATAAGACTGTTTATGAA
>CAKPXW010000234.1 GCA_934202505.1 uncultured Bacilli bacterium
TTATCATAATCAAATAAATAATTTTCAAGAATAGAATAATATTTTATAAATTCTTTCTCATTGAAAAAAACAATGTCACAACCTCTTTTATCGTAAATACTAAAAATGAAATTATGCTTTAATGATACCAAATGTATTATAGGTGTTGAAGTGTCAAAATTGTTATTTATTGTTTCGCCAATATCAATTTTATTTGAAAAGTAAAATATTCTATTAACTTCTTCTAATTCATCATCGTCATCATCTTTATAGTTTAACTTAATAATTTTTATGTTATTTTCTTCTATATGTTTTAAAATGGTATGTTTTTTATTAAATATTAAAGAAATGTCGTTACTTTCAGGTAGGGAAAGATGTAATTTATCACTATAAATATACTGATCAAAAAATAAGCAATCAACATCATCAGTAAATAATAATTTAGATATTTCTAAAGCTATTTCGTAAGGATTTTTTCTTTTATTTTTTAAACTACATCTTAATGCTAATTCGTTATTATAAAACCATGGTTGTTCATATAAAAATGATGGCTTAAAAATAATATCTTGTATCATCTACTTCAATACCTCCTAATAACAATTTTTATTAGCATAACTCTATAAAATATTCCCACATTAAAAATAGTTTTAGATTCTTTTTACACTGACTTAGAATTAATAAGTACATTAATATTACCTTAACATAAAAAGTGTATTAATCACTTTTTTAATTTAAAGAAAAATTTTATTTTGAATAATCGTAATCTAAATTAAATTGGTCTTTTCCATTATTCTTAGATTTATAAAGCATAATATCGGCCTTCTTTAATGATTTTTCCAATTCATCAAAGCTTTTTAGTTTAGTTCCACCTATAGAAACGGTAAATTTAAGCTTTTGACCATTATATTCAATAGTTGAATTATGAATTTTAACTAAAAGTTTACTTAGTAAGTCTTCAATAGCATCTGAGTTTACAATGCAGATAAATTCTTCGCCACCAACTCTAAAGGCATATTTAGCATTAAAAAACTTTATTAAAATATTGGCAAAAGTTTTTAACACTTCATCTCCACAATCATGCCCATATGTATCATTAAAACTTTTAAAATTATCAATATCCATAGCTAATATATACGAATTATCATTATAGGCATAATAATTACTTAATATTTGATTTAAGCCATATCTATTATGTAATTTTGTTAATTGATCATGATTTGAATCGGCTAAAGCTTTATAATATTTCTTTAGATTTTCAAATACAGGGTGGCACATTTCTTTTAATATCTTAATTAAATATACAATTTCCTTTTTCTCTATATTTGTCTTATTCGAATAAGTAAATAACCAATATGTAGTAGATAAATCATTATCAATTTTTGTAATAATAGCCATATCACCCTTACCAGCAAGTTCTGGTGATAGTTTATTAAACATTTTAATATTTTCCATATTAGAAACATCAAGTCCATAAATAGAATCTTTATAGGAAGAGTCAACTACATCAAAATAATTTGCTTCAGTAATTTTCTTTACATGTTCAATAATGATTTTCCTTAATGATTCAGTTGATGTGGCATTATTCATAGTATCAATAAATTCAATAATCGAATCAATCTTATTAAATACATATCTAAATTTTAAATCATAGAAATCATCAAGATCATTGC
>CAKPXW010000235.1 GCA_934202505.1 uncultured Bacilli bacterium
GATATTTTTAATGAAAAAGGAAAAAATATAACTGTTTTATTAAAAATAGTAAGAAAGAAGAAGTAAATTAATGGAAAGAAATATTTATGTAATTGGAGATATTCATGGCGATTTTAATTTATTAAAAGCACGTTTTTATATGGCATTAAATGAAGAAAACAATGAGAAAAAAGATGTTTTATTTGTAGCAGGAGATGCAGGATTTATTAATTCATATGAAGGAAGCTCAAGTAAAGAAAAAAGAAAATCTATCTTAAATCGATTACCATTTATTATTATTGTGGTACTTGGTAACCATGAAAACTATGATATAATTGAATCTTTACCTGAGACAACTATTTTTAATGGATGTTGCTATAAAGAAGAAGGAGTAAATGCATATTATGCAAAAAATGGCCAAATATTTGATATTGATGGTACAAAGATATTTACATTTAATGGAGGACTTTCTGTAGACAAAAAGGAACGTTTAGAACTTGAAAAACAATACAATAGAAAATTTTATTGGCCTCAAGAAATAAAAAAAGAAGATTTTAAAGATGCATATGATAATTATTTCAATCATCAAGTTGATTATGTAATTACTCATGATGTGCCACTATCAATTTTTAAACAAATAATGCCTTTTGTTTCTAATGCAAATAAAAATGAAGAATGTGTGTTACAGCCATTCTTCCAAAGAATATATGCAATAGATAAATTTAAGCATTGGTATGCAGGACATTATCATCCAAATTTCTTATTAAATATTGAAAAGATAAGTGTTTTACCAATAGGATATCTTTTAAAAATAAAATAAACTATTTATTATTTAAAATAGTATGAGCTATATAATTTAAATGGTCTCCAGCCCTTTCTAAATTCGAAACAAGATTAATAAAAATACCTGAATTTTGAATCTTACATTGACCGTTTTCTAATCTGTTCATATGATCTGTCATCAATAAAGCTCTTTGATTATCAATTTGTTCTTCTTTTTGATTCACAAGATCTATTAATGAATAATCATTATTAATAAGCATAGAAGAAACATTATTATATTGTTCTAAAATCATTTTTTTCATTTTATTAAGTCCTTCAAAAACTTCTTTAGAAAAATCAAGATCATTAGATATATAATATTTAATATATTTAACCATATTATCGGCTATTTCTACTTCACGATAAAAGTCATTAATTATATTGTGTAATGAGGAAATAGTTTTTTCATCTTCAGTAGAAATAGAATTTGAAGATATTTTTATAAGGTAGTTTAATAAGGCTTCTTGTCTTTTATCAATTGAAATGGTTTTTTCTTTAAGAATACTTTCAAAATCTATATCAATATTTATAAATGCATCAATAGAAAGTAAAAGTAAATTTACAGATAAATCACCTAATTTTTGAGTTTCAATTATAGCTTGATTAATAGCTACAGATGGGGTGGATAATAAACGATCATCTAAATTAGAAATCGAATCAGGATCATTAGCTTTATCTTTAATTGCTTTCTTAGCAATTAATACAAATATATTGATAAATGGTAAGAAAATAATAACAGAAATAACATTGATAAAAAGAAATGCTTAAAGATTTTCTTACGGAGACACCGTCTTTGATTACTTGAT
>CAKPXW010000236.1 GCA_934202505.1 uncultured Bacilli bacterium
AAGTATAACATGTATAATCTTAAACATAAAGATTTCAAGATTAAAATTTTGAATTTTTTATGTTTTTTGCTATTATAAATGGCAATCGGTAAAGACGGAGTATAACAGGCACTTAGAGTGCGTTTTTATGAATGTCTACCATATGATTATTTATTAATTCGGTTGTAGATAATGGAAACTAATAGAAATATTAAAGTTCGGATGATTAAGCATGTAGGAATATAAGTGGTCGAGTATGGTTTAACCGAAATATTTAAGAAAGGAGTATAAATTATGAGACATATTTTAAGTTTTGATATTGCTAAAGGTAAAAGTGTTTATTGTTTTATTGATGAATTAAGAAATGTAATTATTGATGCAACATTAATTGAACATAAAAAAGATGAATTTGATTTATTATTTAATAAAGTTAAAAATTATTCTAATTTAATTGTTATTATGGAATCTACCTCAATCTATCATTTACCAGTTGAAACTTATTTCAGATCAAAAGGTATTGATACAATTGTTATGAATCCTAAACTTGTTAAACAATTTAAAGATACTTTAAATAAATCTAAAACTGATAAACTTGATTGTTTTAAAATCGCTAGATGTTTTTTAGGTACTATTGATAATTTTTATCAAAAACAAGATGAATATTTTATGTATAATCCTCTTGCTCGTCAATATTGGTCATTAGTTGAGGGACAAACTAGATTAAAAAATAGATACAGACAACTCATTGATATTGTTTTTCCTGAATTTGCTTTGATTTTTAACGATTTATATGATGATTTAGCTCTAAATTTTATCCATGATTTTCCTCATCCAGTATTATTTGTTAATCGTAGAATTGATTATTTAATGAATTATTTAAAGGAAAAGAATGGAACAACTCATGCTTATAGATTCAAGAATAAAGTTTTAAAAATGAAAGAACTTGCTTCAAATTCTTTATGTTTTGTTGCATTTGATTCTTATCAAGTTCAAAATCTAGTTCAAATAATTGAAACGATTCAATATCACAAGTCAGAGATAAATAAAATTAAAAATCAACTTATTAATGAAATGAAAGATAAAAAATTATTTAAAATAATAAATTCAATTCCTGGGTTTGGTGAATTTTCAACTGCTTTATTTCTAGCTGAAGTTGGTGATATAACAAGGTTTGATAACAAATACCAATTTATATCTTTTATAGGGATTGACTCAGTAACATCACAATCTGGTGTTTCTGCTTATCATGGTCCAATTTCTAAAACAGGTTGTAAGTTCGGTAGAACTATTTTATTTAATATAGTTACAACTATATTACAAATATCTGCTCACACAGACAAAACTAATCCTATTTATTTGTTTTTTAGAAAAAAACAATCCGAAGGTAAACATCATTACAAGTGTATAATTGCTTGCGAAACCAAATTATGCAAAATTATATACAAGTTATGTTCTTCGAATTGTTTATACACAAAAAAGTAGACTAATTTGACCAAAATTTTTAAAAATTGAGGAAACTCAGTTCTTTTTGTCGTGATTATAATATCATATTTTTTATAATTTGACAAAACTTAGATAATCATAA
>CAKPXW010000237.1 GCA_934202505.1 uncultured Bacilli bacterium
CTTTAAGATTAGGAGAAACACATGATTTTAATATAGAAAGAAAATATTATCCTGCTTGTTTTACAACTCCAGCAGGAGGAGTATTAAAACCAGCATATATTGAAGGAATTAGTGAAGTTGAAGAAATAGTACCTATAGTTATTAAAAGATTTGACAATAAAATAATATATGATTTTAAAAAAAATATGGCTGGGTATTGTAAAGCAATCTTTTATGGTAAAAAAGGAAGTACTATAAAAATTCAATATTCAGATAGGCTAGTTAATGATAATTTAGATAATACTTCTAACTCTATGTATATTTTTAATGACAATATTGAATATCAAACTGATACTTGTATTTTATCTGGTAATGATGATAAGTATACACCCTTATTTACTTATCATGGTTTTCGTTATGTTTTAATTGAAGGAAATGTAGAAATTAAAGATATAAAAGCTTATCTTGTAAGAACAAGTTTTGTAAAAGAAGGCTATTTTAAAACCAACAATGAAATATTAAATAAATTATATGATATGTCTATTCAAGCAATAGAATCTAATTATGTGGGTTTCCCAACTGATTGTCCTCATCGTGAAAAAAATGGTTGGACAGGAGATGCTCAACAATCTTTAGAAACTTCAATATATACTTTTAATATGCATCAAGCATATAAAAAATGGTTAGATGATTTTAAAGTTGCTCAAAGACCATGTGGACAAATACCATGTATTATTCCTACTGGTGGCTGGGGATTTAATTGGGGATCAGGGCCAGCTTGGGATATTGCAATGTTTAAAATTGTTGATGCATTATACTATTATTATGGAGATAAAGAGGCTGTTATTTCAATGTATCCTTATCTTGAAAAATATTATAATTACTTAATTAATAATTCTACTGATTATTTAGTTTCTATTGGACTTGGAGATTGGAACTATCCTAAAAACATTCAATTTGAAGTATGCGATACAACTCTAATATCGAGTGCTTATTTTATGGAAATGTCATTATATTTAGCCAAATTTGCTAAACTTTTAAATAACAATAAAGAAAATTATTATGAAAAAATGGCTAATAATATAAAAAATGCAATTATTAATAAGTATAGTAATGTTACAAGTTTAACTGGTCTTGCTTGTTTAACATATTTTAATATTCTTAATAAGATAGAAGAAGTTATTGAGTATTTAAAAAATAATGATTATGCCATTCATATGGGAATTTTAGGTGTTAAGTATGTTTTGGGAAGTTTAGCCAAATATAACAAAACTGAAATTGGTTTAAAGATATTATTAAGAAAAGAATATCCTTCTTTTAGATATTGGATTGATAATAATCAAACAACATTATGTGAAGATTTTGAGTTAACAAATTCCTTGAATCATCATATGTTTAGTCCAATAGCTGAGTTTATGGTAAGAGGATTAATGGGAGTTAATATAAATGATGATGGTTCAATTACTTTAAATCTTGCAAATCAAAATATAAATATAGATTGTTATGTACCAACAAATATTGGAGTTTATCATTTTATAGTAGAAAAT
>CAKPXW010000238.1 GCA_934202505.1 uncultured Bacilli bacterium
TTCAAGTTCCATATATCCTAAATCTTCTTCTACTTTCATATTATTCCTATATACAAGATTCTTATATACAATTCTAGCTGTTTTCAGCATCTTCTCTTGTACAAGTTTTATTTTAATCTTTTTGATTTTACGTCAAAGATACATCCAATTATTAATGGCAAAGCTATAAATAGAATTGCCCATATTTGATCAACTTTAATTGTTTTATCATTGGTAAATCCATATATGGCGATACATCCACAAACAAGAATAGGAAAACTCCAATTTATCCACGCAATTAAAGTATAGATTTTTTTCTTTTTTTCTATTAAAGTTGTATCCTTTAATTTTGGATGATTTTTGATTTTTTCATCAATTTTTTTAATTAATTTTTCTAAGTCAAAATCATTTGGATATTCATAGTCAATAAAAAGTTTTTCTAAATCCTCTGCATTTATTCCAGCATGATATACTACAACATTATATTTGTCTTCAAAAAAATCTATAATGACATAAATGTTATGATAATTATAATTCAATTGAATTGTTTTACCTAATTTATTGATAGTAGGATAGACTCCTACTCCCACATATTTAGATAATAACTTTTTAATGTCTCCACTCAAATATAATTCAAAGATTCTATCTAAATTACTATATTCATTTTCATCTTTAGAATTTAAATATTTTTCAATTTTTCTTTTCATATTGATAGATTATCCTTTCATATTTTAATCCCAATAACCAGAAATTGCTCGAATCACATGTTCAAAGCCAATACTTAAAATTACAACACCACCAACTACGACAATGCCTGGTAAGGCAACACCAGCCATCGCTAAACCGGCTGTAGCCAAAGATGCCGTTCCCATAGCAAGTCCGTATGCTCCCATACCAATAGCTGTATCGATTCCAGTATCGATCCACATGGCTTTATCTGTTAAATCAAACCCGTTTTCGTGTAAATTAAACAAAAGATTTGTTCCAAATGTGAAAACTTCAACTCCTGCAATATTGCCAATAACTGAACCAATACTTGCTTTTGCATTACCTGTGACAAGTTCTCTAAATGTCGCATTAGATAATTTCCCAAAACTAGTTGAGTTAATTGCTAAACGTTTATGTGTTTCCCCTAAAATTGGGAACATATAGTAATAATTCTTTTTATATGCAAAATATTTGTGCATCCCTTTTGCCATCAAATAACGAGCACCTGAACATAAATCTGGCAGTGCTCCAACAATTGTTTGAGCATACCATGGAGCAGATCCATTACTTACAGAATCTGAACTCACTGAACTTTCTCCTATTCTTGTAGAATCTCCCATAGAGATTGATGAACTAACTACTGAACCTCCAGAATAAACGAGTCTTTGTTTGTAATTCTCAGGATTATTAAAACAATATGCATAAAGATTAAGTCCATTTACTGATTTCAAATCAATATAACTTACATCATCATAGCTAATAAACCTACATATTATTGGGCTATAATATCTTGCATTTAAGTAGTAAAGATTTGTTTCTTCGTCATAACAATA
>CAKPXW010000239.1 GCA_934202505.1 uncultured Bacilli bacterium
TAGGAGAATCCAATCCATTTAATTTATCATGTGACTTTATTGAACCAATTAGACCACTAGTTGATTCTATTGCCATTCAGTCAAATATAGATGAAAATAATTTTAAAAATATAATGATTGAAATGCTATCAAAAGAAGTTTTATATAACGATCAAACCATTAAATTAGATAACGCAATTCATTTGTATGTAGAAGATTTATTAATATTTTTAAAAACTGGAAATACTGAGAAAATAAAATTTATTAAGTATGAGTCATAGATTTATGAGATCAATATTATTTTTTGATTTACCATCTGTTTCTAGTGTAGAAAAAAGAGCATATAGGAATTTTGTGAAATCAATAAAAATCTTAGGGTTTTATAGTTTACAAGAATCTGTGTTTTGCAAAATGAATATTGATAAACAAGCAATGGATGCAATACTTGTTAAAGTTAAAGCAAAATTACCAAAAGATGGAAGCGTTATGGTTTTAAATGTTACAGAAAAGCAATTTTCAGCAATGGAAATAATGTTAGGAGAAGCAAATACGGATGTTATTAATTCTAATGAAAGAATTATAGATTTATGAAAAAAGTATTTATAAAAAAGTTGAATAGATTAATTGAACTTGATAATCCTTTACTATGCATAAAATTTGAAGAACCAATTATTTATCGTGAATTTGTATTTGATATTTTCGAAAATATGATTTTTAGTGAAAATAATAATGAAATTGATTTAAATAAATATGGACAAATAATATATAATCCATATGAATTATCATTAACCGAAAAGAAATTAGTAAGTGCTTTATATAACATTTTACAAAAAAACATTAAAGATGAAGAAATGACATTATTATCGCAAATTGAAAAAAATCTAATAGAATTATTAGATAATCTATTTCAAAAAATAACAATTCCATTTGAATTCGATGAAAATATAGACATTAATAAATTGTTTTCCTGTATTGGAGTTAAATATCCAGTGATTAATAAAAATTCTTACTTTGAAAATTTAATGCTATTTATTAGAATCTATACAGAAGTGTTGCATATTAAATGTTTTATAACACTAAATTTGGCAAATTTATTATCAAATGATGAAAAAAACAAACTTAATTCCTTTTTAAATGAATTAGATATTGTATTAATTGATTGTTTTGTTAGTGAAAAAAGTCAAAAAAATGATTTGATTGTTGATTCAGAATGGTGTAGTATTTAATTGAACATAATTTTAGCATACCGCAGATATTGGATTTGAGGTTTGCTAGTTATGTAAAATTTGATGGATAAAATACCTCCACTTGTTTGAAGTATCCAAGAATAATGTTTGCTAGTTATGTAAAATTTGATGGATAAAATACACTAGAAGAAAAACTCCTGCAACACACCACGTTTGCTAGTTATGTAAAATTTGATGGATAAAATACTATTTCCTCCTATTATTCACCATAACACAAGTTTGCTAGTTATGTAAAATTTGATGGATAAAATACATATAAATCAATTCACTTAAAATGGTGGGTGTTTGC
>CAKPXW010000240.1 GCA_934202505.1 uncultured Bacilli bacterium
CACCTGAACATGCTAACAAATATTTTTTATTTTTATCATAATTAAATTCCATAATTACTCCTTTGTAAGATAATCTTTATAAAATTTTTTGGAAAGATTAAATTGTGAAAAACGATTTTCTAAATATGCCGCTATTTCATCTATATCTCCATCAAATTTATCGATATCTTCAGCTATTAAACTTTTAAATAATTCTTTATCAACTAAATTATTATGAAAGTTAATAAAATTAATTGAACCAGGAATTTGCAATATTAGTTTTGGTAATTTAATATTTTCCATAAGACATTTTATTAAAATTTTAATATCCATATAATCTTCTTTTTTTAACAAAAGACTAGTAAAGACTGCTTTATTATAATTTTTTTCTTGTAAATTATAATAGTTTATAATAACTTTTTTTGTATAATCATGTGCATTTAAAAAAGATAATATTAATAAAATATTTATATAATCTAGAAAAGTTGTGGTTGATTCAATAAATATTTTTTCACAATATGGCAAATAATCTATAATTCCAGTAAGATCAATTGGTGGAATATAATTTTTTATATTAGTATAGTTATCATCACAAAAAAGACGAACATTTAGTTTTATAATTTCATCTTTATATTTCTTATATACATTAGAATTTACTATAATATGATATTCCATTTATTTATCCTCATAACTTTTCTTAAGTGTTTTTAATTCTCTTATAAAAGTTGACACTATATAAATCCAATCATCTTGTTTCTTGATTTGTGCTTCTATTTGATTTTTATTAAATCTTAAGTTAATGGTATTGCTGATTTTACATGCAAGTTCAAAGATTTTTATTCCTATTCCATTTAAGGTATTAAATGATTTATCAATTTTTAAAGAAATAAAATCATTGTACTCTTCATAAGAAGAAATCATTCCCTCTTTTGCTAAAAGATCAATACTTTTCTTTTCAAAAATCATATCAATTGATTTTGGAAGTTTTCCTGTTTTATCAATAGTTTCTTCTTTTAATTTGCTTAATTGTTCAAGAGAATTTACCTTATCTATTTGTTTATACAAATCAATTTTTTCATAATCATTGCTATAATAATTTTCTGGAATATAGGCATCAATACTCAATGTTTTATTAGGAATGACATTTATCTTTTCTTCTACATCTTCAATTCCTAGTTTTTTCTTTTCTATAGCATCATGAAGCATTTCAATATACATATCAATTCCTACAGAATCAATAAATCCCGATTGTTCTTGACCTAACATATCGCCTGCTCCACGCGTTAATAAATCACGCATTGCAACTTTATAGCCACTTCCAAGAGAAGCAAATTCTTTTATTGTGTTAAGTCTTTTTTTAGCAACATCGGATAGTTGCTTATTAGGAGCATACATTAAATATGCATATCCTAAGCGATCTCCCCTGCCAACTCTTCCTTTTATTTGATAAAGTTGAGACAAACCAAAGCAATCTGCATTATCAACTAAAATTGTATTAACATTTGGTATATCAATACCATTTTCAATAATTG
>CAKPXW010000241.1 GCA_934202505.1 uncultured Bacilli bacterium
TCCAATAACTACCATGCCTATCATAACTGCTAAATAGTTTCCAAAACCATTTTCAACAGCAGCTTTAGCTTCATCTGACCAAGTGGTGTAACTAGTTCCTAAAATTAATGAAGCCATCATTGGACTTAAATATGCAAAAGATGAACTTAAGAATACTGGAGATTTTTTCTTTGTAATTAAAAGATAAATTATTGTTCCAACACCTGCAGAAATTAAAGTTGCCCCTAAAGGTAATCCTGTAAGTAGTGGTACTGTGATACATGCAACTAACATTGCAAGTACATGTTGAATAGCATAAAGCAACCATTGTGATACTTTTTTTGGATTTTCATTGACATCCAAAACTAAATTTTTGTCTTCCATTTTCTTTTCCTCCCTATTTTTTCCTTTTACTATCCAAAAAAAAGAGGAAAAATCAATTAATGATTAATCCTCTAATAGTAAATAATAAAAGACTTTAAAAGAAATGGGATAGTTCTTCCAAGATATAGAGTGCATAAATAATTTTCTAGACAAACCAAAATCTTTCATAGCCCACTTCCTCCTTGTGCATAATTATACAAAAAATTAACTAAATTTCAAGAAGTTTTTTTTGTAAAAATTCTATATTATAAAATAATATAAAAATTTAAAAATTCATAAATGTATCTTTGCAAGCATCACTTGGCATTTTAAAGTCTCCTCTTGGGGATAAACTTATCATAGTTACTTTAGGTCCATCAGGAAGTGTGCTTCTTTTAAATTGACTAGAAAAGAAACGTGATATAAATATTTTTAAATATTTTTCAATTTCTTGTTCACTATATTTTCCTTTAAAAGCATTTTTGGCAAGAAAAAATATTTTTTTAAAGGATAATGTGTATTTTAAAAAGTAATATAGAAAAAAGTCATGTAGTTCATAAGGGCCAATAGCATCTTCGCTTTTTTGAACAATTTTATCGTTATCTAAAGGTAAAAGTTCTGGAGAAATAGGCGTATCTAGAATATCGTATAAAACTTCTTTAAGTTCTTTATGATTGTTAGCATATCCTTGAACGGCAAATTTAACAAGAGTTTTAGGAATAGAAGCATTCACACCATAATTTGACATATGGTCACCATTAAAAGTACACCAACCAAGAGCAAGTTCCGATAAATCACCAGTTCCAATTACAATACCATTTACTTTATTAGCATAGTCAAATAATACTTGTGTTCTTTCTCTTGCTTGAGCGTTTTCATAGACTACATTTGTAACATTTATATCGTGATCTATATCTTTTAGATGTTGTTTGACAGAATTTGATATATCAATTTTTATGGAATGTGTTTTTAAAAGCTTTGATAGTTTTAAAGAATTATTTAAAGTTCTTGAAGAAGTTCCAAAACATGGAAGTAAAATAGTATGAATATTATTTAAATCATAATTTAATTTTTTAAAAGCTTCTACACAAACAATTAATGCTAGCGTAGAGTCAAGACCACCTGAAAAACCAAGTACAACATTTTTACAATGAATATGGGTAAGTC